>JAJEAC010000179.1 GCA_022824315.1 Silicimonas sp. | reverse complement strand
CGCTGTGCCACGAGATCGCGGCATGGCAGCGTGACCGCAACCGCTCGGCAAAGCCGGTTGACTGGCGGTTCAGGACCGAGGACGCACGCATCAAGCTGACGTCGCTTTACCCATCAATACAATGATGTTGCGGTACTAGCTGTTCGAGCAACAGGAACAGAAGGGCGGCCGCCCGTTGGCCCTCAGAGGCCCTTTCAAAAGATATTTCGCGGCCACCATCGCAGTAGGACAAAGCAATTTCAGGCTTTGGCACCGCCGTCGCAACTGCTTCGACGCGAGCCGAATCCAGCCTCTCGGCGACGGAAATCCGGATGTGTCCAGTATCGCCAATCACGCCTATCAGATCGGCAGCCGACGGCTGCTCCTCACCGATCGCCGCTCCCATGAGCCGCCAATAAAATAGAGCAAGGCAATCTGACGTCAGACGGTCAAGGACATTCCAGCTTGGCGAAGATCAGGGTCTTCGGGAGTTCCTTGCGACCAGGAAAGATGTCGCGCCACTTGTCGCGGAATGTGCGGATCACGGTGCGGATCTGGTCGGGGTTGACGACCGAGCGGTCGAGGCTGGGTCGTGCCGTAGGCTTCTTCGTCTTCCTGTGTTTCCCAGCGACGCGCGCGCGTTTGACGTTCGCGCCTCTCGACCAATTGCTCTGCCTTCAGCGTCTCGCCACCTTGGGTAATCCGGGTCTCGATCAGGTAGATCTCGTTGCCCACATTGACCTTGTCCGCGACAGCCTTCTCGTGAGTGTATTCGCTGACGACGTCCTTCTGGAAGAAGCCATAGGTCCGGTTGTCGGGTGTGGCGGTGAGGCCGATCAGGTAGGCATCGAAATACTCGATGACCTGACGCCAGAGATTGTAGATCGATCGGTGGCACTCGCCGATGACGACGACATCGAAGCACTCCGGCGGGAGCTTGGGGTTGTAGACGACAGGCAGGGGGTCCTTGCGGTGCCATTTCCGCTCGCCGGGTTTTCGTCCTCGGCATCCGCGTTCAGTTCCTCGCCTTTGAGCGTGGCATACATGCGTTGGATCGTTGAGATCACGACCTGGCTGTCGTTGGCCATGGAGGGCGAGGTGAGGCGCTGGACGTTGTACAGTTCGGTGAACTTCCTGTTGTCGTCATTCGAGATGAATGCCATGAATTCCTGTTCGGCCTGCTCGCCAAGGTTTCTGGTGTCGAACAGGAACAGGATCCGGCGAGCGCCGGCATGCTTCAGGAGACAATAGACCTGCGTGATGGCCGTGAAGGTCTTTCCGGAGCCGGTGGCCATCTGCACGAGTGCTCGGGGTCTGTCGCCCTTGAGGGACCTTTCTAGGCAGGTGATCGCTGCAATCTGGCAGTCACGCAGGCCTTCCGGGTTGAGGTAAGGTAGCCCCGCGATTCCGGCACGCAGGCTCTTTTGATCTTGCCACCAGGATTTCAGGGACTCAGGGCGGTGGAACGTGAAGACCTCGCGCGACCTCGGGTTCGGATCGCCTGCGTCGGTGAAGCGAGTGATCTGGCCGGTGCTTTCGTAGAGGAATGGCAGCGGCTCGGCGTTCGCCAGCCATTTCAGTTCGGCCGTGGCGTAACCCGCGGACTGCTCTTCGACCGTCGTGAGTTTCGCCCCCCAACTGTCCGGCCTGGTTTCGATGGCGCCGACGGCCTGTCGGTCTGCAAACAGGACATAGTCGGCTGGCCCAATTGCGGTCTGATACTCGCGGGCAGCGACGCCAAGACCAGCGTTGAAATCGAGAGCGTCCTTGTTCTGCACATTCCAGCCTGCCGCGCGGAGCCGACTGTCGATGCGGTCGCGGGCAATCTGCTCGGGACTCTGGTAGAGTTCAGGCGACTCGGGTAGTTGCCCGGTCTTCCGGCCCACCTGCTTGCCCAAAGAATTGGCGGAGCAAGGTTGAGTGCACGTGAACGCCCCGTTCCGATTCGACGGACTGACTTTGCGCCACGACTCCTTGCAGGTCAGGGAGGCAATCGTTTCGGTCAGGCATGGGGATCGTCCCCTCTGCCAGATAGCCCATGCGCCAGTGTCTTGATGCGTTCAAGCATATGCTGTTGATGATCCTGCCCCCCGAAGAAGATGCCAAGCACCTGCACTTCACGGTAACGCTCATCGACCAGAAAGTAGAACACGGCCCGTCCTTTCGTCACGTGACGCAATCCCTCCAAGATCGATGGCTCCAAAGTTTCCTGAAACGGCAAGTTGCCCAAGTTCGCAATGTCATCCTCGATTCCGCGTATGCGCTCCACTGCGCGTTTGAATGCGACATCCTTTGCGTCACCGAAGGCACGATAGGCGCCTATCAGATGGTCAAAGATCAAGTCGAGGTCCGCATCGCAACGGGCACTGCAAACAACGTCAAAGCCCAAGGGCGCGACGCTTTCTGTCGATCATGCACTCCGTCTGCCGCCGACCCTCTTCCCCTGAAATGAACGGACCTTGGGCACGGTCCTCAAAAAACGCCCGCAAAGCCGCAATTTCCGCTTTCTCGCGTTCCGTCTCGGAACGCACGAGCTCAAGACCTCGCTGCACGACGGCGCTCAGGCTCGAATAATGGCCTTCACTGACAAGCCTGCGCGCGAACACATCCTGCCGATCCGTGATCGACACCGACGCCTTGACAGACATTAGATCCTCCAAATCGGCGATGCTACTCAGTAGCAAATCCAAAGGGATCATATGAAGGTTGCAAGATACCATGCCACTTCGAAACGCATTGCAGTCCTGCCGAATGCACCCGCTGCACTCAACGGTAGACCTCGTAACATCTCGGATGAAAGTGGTGCGCGGCTGAGCGGCTTGGAAGCCATCGGAATTCTCGCCAAGACGGGAAGTCAATGGCGGGACCGGTCATTCGCCTACCATGCATGCCATGATTTCCTGACGCCGACGCGGGGCGAGCAAGTGAAGGACGCTTGAAAGGCTCGGCCGGTCCTTGGAGTGTTCCAACGCGACTCCGGCCAATCCTCGATGCCTTTGCGGTTCTTGGATGCCACGCCAAGTGCTGAGCGCCTTCTCCGTCCCCTTCAGCTGCAGGCAGCAGAGCAAGTAAGCCGGTTCGACACAACGTGCAAAGCATGAGCCCGAAACCTGATGCCAAGGCAATCAATAGCAGGTCCGCCGCAGAGCATGAAACGCGAGGCAAGTTCGTGAACGTCTTCAGGCAAGTCGCATGCTTGCGCTTCTGGCGGCTGGCGGGCTAACTGCGAGGGCGTTCACCACCTGCAGCAGGACGCCCCATGGACTTTGCGCTCAGCGACGAACAGCAGGCAATCTACGACACGGCTCGGGCATTTGGCACCGACAGGGTCGCGCCCAATGCACTGGACTGGGAGATGGATGGGACCATCCCCCGAAGCCTTTGGCTCGAAATCGGCGAGTTGGGATTCGGTGGGCTGAACATCAGCGACGAGGCAGGAGGTGCCGGACTCGACCGTCTGGATTCTACACTTGTATTCGAAGCCCTTTCCGGGGCCTGCGCTTCGGTCGCCGCGTTCCTCTCAATTCACAACATGTGTGCCCGGATGATCGATTCCCTTGGCAGCGAAGAGTTGAAGAATCGAGTCCTGCACCCAGTCATCAAGATGGAGATCGTGCTCTCCTACTGTTTGACTGAACCCGGCTCGGGATCGGACGCCGCCGCGCTTCGCGCCCGCGCCGAACGCACGAACGAAGGATGGCAGTTGACCGGGACGAAGGCATTCATCTCGGGCGGCGGATATTCGGACGCGTACGTGATCATGGCGCGCACCGGCGGCGATGGACCCGACGGCATCTCGGC
>JAJEAC010000047.1 GCA_022824315.1 Silicimonas sp. | reverse complement strand
GGAGATGATCTGCGGAACGCCGAACCCGCTTCCGGTCCCGATGTGGCACGGCTCGAACCTCGCCGAGCCCGAAAGCGCGAAGAGCTACATCGAGCTGTTCGGCGATCTGTGGACGGAGGCGCCCGATGCGGTGGCGTTCGTCCGCTGGCTCCACACCCATCCCAAGGTCATGGCGGAATGCGCGGCCGTGTTCGAATGCAGGGAGGCCCAGCTCTGGGATCGGGACGACGAGGCCCGCAGGACCATTGCCGCGCGCGTCCGGTTCCTGGCGGAGTCCATCGACGGCGGACTCTCGGACACGATCGTGGTGGAGCGCACCGACCGGCATGGCGTCAGGACATGGCCCTGGCTGTACCCCGCCACGCGACCATGACGCGCCCCTCCACCGGGATCACCCTGAAGACCGGCCAGAATTCCCGTTTGATCGCCACCCGAGCTTCCGCACGGATGCCTGACGTTCGACGGAAGGCAATGAGCGTCCGGAAGGAAGGCAAGAAGCATGCTCTAGCCAACCCGCCGGATCTGTCCGTGACGTCACGCTCCGCAACCTTTCCGTCGACGCTGACACTGGCCTCGATGCTCTCGGCAACCCTGGCCGCCGAGTCCTGCATGGAATCCTGCGCCAAGCGAGCGTATCTCGCGGTCGTTTCGACCTTCGAAATATCGAGCAGGCGACCGATCACGGGCAGCTCCCCTCGATCGTCGGCGTCCCGAAGTCGTTCGAGCGACGAAGATCATGAGATCCGGCGCCCAGCCCGACGAGCGCCCGAGGTCGAAGGAAGACATGGTCCAGCCCCGTGAAGGGCGCGGGAGCGCGATCGGCTGCGTCGCCGAGCAGGTCGGAGGATCCCGGACATCGGAAACGCTTGCGGCAAAACATGGTTCATGCCAGAGCCCTTTCTCAATTGGTCCGGCCCTGAAATTGACAAGGCATCCAGGACATGGAGCACACGGTGCAGGTTACTCCCCTGCTTGAAATGCCTTATTCTGAAAGACCATTGATCCAGGTCATGGATGACCAACTTGCTGGAGCGACCGAGAGGCTCGTCCGTTCAGAACGAAACGAGGAGTCGCATGAAGTTGACTGGAAGGCGATCGTTGAAGCCGTGCTGGCCGGCTTAACCCCCTCGTTGCTCCTCACCCTCGGAAGCGTTGCACAAGAGGCTATTCGCTCCTAGGCCCGTGCCCGCGCGGACGGCATGAATGTGATCCCTGTCGGAAAGACGGACGCGAAGCAGATCGATTTCCCGCCCGGCCATCCCAGGGAAAGCGTTCTTTACGTTGGCCACCCGGCGATGCCCTCTCGGTATTTCACGATGGCGGACTTTCATCGAGTCGTCTTCGAGCACAAGTTTAGCGAGGCAATCGAGTTGCTCATGAGCCTAGGAGCGACGAGCATTCGCGTCGAGCACGTCAGTGGATGGTCCAAGGGGTTCTCCGCAAGGATCTCCGTTCCTCTCGGCGTTGTCGACGCGCCATCGACCGGTGAGGCCGCCTCCAGCCGGAGCAAGTCCAGCGGTCTGCTCTTCGAGGCCAGCCTGCCTGGCGTTGAGCCTGCAATGCCGGTGGGCCTGGTGTGGTATCATCACGAACCAACATGGCAGTCCCTGGCAAAGGGCCGCCTGGAGTTCGGCCTGAACGACTTCTCCATGAGCGTCTCCTATCACGACGACTTCGGGATCAATTCCGAGCTCAAGATTTCGCTTGCCAATCACAAAATTGGCTTGGGAGGCACGTTCGAGGATCATCAATCCGCTGAGTGGCGGCTGAAAGGCAAATTCGGGGCATGCAGTCCCGTCTCCCAAGTGCCCGCCAACGATCCTGGGTAACGGGCCGCAGCCTGCTGGAGACCGAGTCCATCGTTTTGTGCCAGACCCCCGAGCACGCATAGCCCAAGTGCGCAATTCCGGCTCGACGCGAAATGATCGCAGTGGGGAAGATTCCGAGTTGCGATTCGGGCAGTGGACATTTAGCACGCCACGGATACCGAATGGGCAATTGCGTCGTTGCAACAAGGGAGATCTGCATGGCAGCCAAGGTCGACCTCGGAAAGATGACCGAAAAGCAGTTGATGGCGCTGAAGCAAGGTGTCGAAAACGAGCTCAAGACCAGCCGTACGCGCACAATTGCAGCAGCGACGCAGGAACTGCAGGATGCGGCCCGGAAAATTGCAAGGAAGCATGGCCTGACGGTCAGCGAAGTCCTGGGCAGGAAGAGAAATTCCCGCAAGGCCCCCTTGTCGGCGAAGTATCGGAACCCGAACGATCCCGGCCAGACCTGGTCCGGCCGCGGGCGCCAGCCGGCCTGGTTCAAGTTGGCCATGGACGAAGGCAAGTCCGCCGAGAGCCTCGAAATCTGAAATTCGGGAAACGGGCGGCATTGCTTTCCGTCGGATTTGCTTCGGGAGTGGAAACCCCGGGTTCAGACCGCCCAAGTCCACTCACTCGCCAACCCCGACGCCCAAGCAAACATCCTGATTCCTTGCTTGGTCACCCTGGATGAAAGGCCCCGGGCACAAATTCACTCAGGTCTTCCAAAATGCTCGCCCGCTGTCTTCGATGACAAACCTCGTTCGGTCTTTGGCAACTTGGCCCAGCGCCTTGACGCGACGAGTGTAGCGCACTGAATTCTCGATCAGGTATTCGAAGCCACGTTGCAATGGCGCCCAGCGCAACATTGCGTTTCCGTTGCCATAATGCGCGCTTGAGACCAATGGCCCGCTTTGCGCGATTCCATTTGTCAAATTTTGCACGAATTCCGGCGGCCAGGCAGATGCGAGCCCATTGACTTTCTCACGCCGGCAACCGCAAATGCCCCTTCGTCCATGAACCCCTGCAGCCATTTCCTGATCAGGCGGATCACCCGACTCTCGCCGATGCGTTGCTCAAGGAACGTGATCAGCCAATCCCGCGAAATCGCGTCGAAAGACCATACAGTACCACACACTTCCCAAATTCGGGTCCATCGCAACAAAGGTCCCAAAAGTCCCACACGGGTCGATTCCGGCTCGGGGGTGCGCCAGGCAAACTGGTGAATGTGCAGCGGGTGAAAGTCCCGCAGGAAGGAAAGGTTAACCGCCAATTTTCACCGCGAGCCGTGCGCCGGGCACCGCGAGGTGTCAGGTGAAGCGTCGGCAGCGGCATGTGCGGGCCGGGCGATGGAGCTTGTTTCATTGTGAGTCCCCTTCTGAGTCGTTTGAAAACATTGGCAATTCTCTTTGGGCGGGCCCTGACGCGGGCCCGTTTCCCGCCTTGGCCGCAGCGTCGGCCACGCCTTCGTCCTGCAGATCGACGGCCCTGCCGCATGATGTGTTCCGCGAATCATGAAAAGCGGAGCGACTTTTTTTGCACGCGAAATCAGTGGCTTGAGGAATCCGTATATTTGTTCCGCAACGCCACGCCAAAATCAGGCCGAAACCCATGGGCAGGCCGTGTCGATCTGGTCCTGAACGCTGATAAACCGCACGCCGTGATGCTCGAACTCTTCGAGAGCCGTCAGAAGGTGGCGTGTGGAGCGGGCAAACCGGTCGAATTTCCAGACGAGGACGCAGTCGACCTCGCGATCGCGGACGCTGGCCATCAATGCATTGAGTTGTGGCCGGCCCATTCGGCGACCGGAAACGGCATGGTCGCAATAGTCTCCCACGATTTGCAGCCCTGCACGTTCGGCACATGCACGCAATCCGTCGTATTGCAAGTCCGGCTTCTGGTCGGGCGTGGAGACGCGAAGATAAAGCGCTGTGCGATTCCTGCCGATCATTTGCACTGGCAATCTGTCCAAGAATGTCTACCTTCCCGGTCGGTCAAATCGCTACCTCTTGCGCCTTGATTTTCCAAGGTTCTTGCGGCCGCTCTCGCGCACCCTTTTCCGGACAGCCTGCTTGACAATGGCAGTGATATTCGAATATTTCGAGTATTGCTATTGTTTCGAATGATGGATACCTTATGTCCAAAGCAAGAAACGTAACCCGGAGAGACCAGATGAACGCCCTCAGAAAAGGGGCGTTCTTTGATCGTTTGCCCGACGAGGTCGAGATCAAGAACGCCGAACAACTCAGAACGATTGTCGCCTCCCAGATCAAGGAAGGCGAACCGACGACGCTTTCCCTCGCGCTTGAATGCGGTGAGGTTCAGACTGTGAC
>JAJEAC010000159.1 GCA_022824315.1 Silicimonas sp. | reverse complement strand
CGCCACGCACAGGCAGGTTGCCTGCCGCCTGCTGCCGCAGGCGCGCAGCAGCAGGCGGCGGCTCGAGCGGACGCTGGAAGACCGGCGCCGGCTCTGCAGCGCCGCCCTGGAGGAACGGATCGACTGCTGCAGGAAGACCGGCAGGGGCCTGACCCATTTCGACCGGTGCAAGGCGCTGACGGAGTGCCGCCGAGACCTTCCGGAGATGGCGGAATGCCCGGCGGCCATCCGGCGGGGTACGCTGAAGCGGCTCGACGGAGCCTTCCGGCACTTCTTTCGCCGCGTGAAGAACGGGGAGACGCCGGGCGTCCCGCGGTTCAAGGGAAGGGCGTTCTTCGACAGCGTCTCTGTCGTCTCCGGCGTCAAGGTCGGGGACGACGCGCTGCACGTTCCGTCCTTCGGCGCACTGAAGATCCGGCGGAGGGGCGGGAACCCGCATCCGGACGGCAGGCCCGGTGGGGTCGATTCCGGCACGGGGGTGCGCCAAGCATCTGGAAATGGCGACGCTCCGTTCGATTCGCAACCCGATCCTTAACAAGTCCGGGTTGAACCCGGTCGCGGAGAAGATTGCTGCGGAGCCACTTCAGGATCCTTGCCAATCGCGGAAGTTCAATGACTGCCGAAATAGGCCTCAAGAAAACGCTTGTCATTGCTCAGTTCGCCTGCCGTGCCCGAAGCCTTCATTTGACCCGACTCGATCACATAAATTCGACTGGCAAGCGATAGAGCAAAATTGGCGTTTTGCTCGGTTATCACGACCGTCAGGCCGTATTCCCTGTTTAGTTGACGGATAACCGCCGCGATCTCCAGACAGATCTTCGGTGCCAAGCCAATCGTGGGTTCGTCGACCAAAAGCAACTCGGGGCTGGTCATCAAGGCTCGCCCAAGCGAGACCATCTGCCTTTCGCCCCCGGACTGGGTCGATGTCTCCTGCCTCTCCCTTTCCTGGAGACGCGGGAAAAGCCTGTGTACCATTTCCAAATTGCTCTCGATATCCTCGCGCGCGGTGAAGGCGCCAACCAGAAGATTGTCGCGCACCGACATATAGGGAAAGAGATTGAACCGCTCGGGTGCATAACCTACCCCGCTGCGCACTATTTCCGACGGGAGGCGACCGTTCAGCCTGTGGCCTCTCAGCCGGATATCACCCTCAATTTTCACTAGTCCAATGATGCTGTCCAGCAACGTGGACTTACCGGCGCCGTTCGGACCGACAACCGCTACGATTTCACCAGGTTGAACCGTGATCGAGATATCGGTCAGCGCTTGCGCCTTTCCATAAAACGCCGAGATGCGGTCAATCTCCAGATAGGACATCACACGCTCCCCAGATATGAAGCCTGAACGGATTTGTCGTTCATCACCTCGCTGAAAGCACCTTCGGCGATCATGATGCCGCGCTCGATGGCGATGGCCCTGTCAATTAGCGGCTCGAGCGCGGGAAGATCGTGGCTGACAATCAGAAAGGTCATCCCGTCCTTGCGCATGGATTGAATCAGTTCCGAAATCTGCGCGACCTCTCCGGCCGTGAGGCCGGCAAACACCTCGTCCAGCAGCATGACACGCGGCGCTGTAGCCATCGTTCGTGCCATTTCTAATTTACGCAGGTCACCCATGGCCAGTTCGGACGGGGTTCGGAGCAGATCGGATTCGGCGAGCCCCACGCTCAGGGCCAGCTCTCGTTCGCGTTCGGCATCCGGAGGAGAGACAATCAACTTCCAGATGTCATCTGGCATCAGTCCGACACGGATATTCTCGGCCACGTTCATGTCACCGAACGGACGGGGGATCTGGTAAGTCCTGCTAACCCCGGCTTGGATCCGTCGGGATGTCGACAAGGCGGAAATCTCCTGCCCGAAAAGCTCGATTGTGCCGCTGTCCTGACGAAGTTCGCCCATAATCTGGCTAAGGACAGTCGTTTTGCCGGCGCCATTCGGGCCGATCAAACCAAGCGACTCGCCCTCCTGCAGCGAAAACGAGAGGTCATTCGTCGCGACCAGCCCACCGAAGCGTTTGACCAGGCCTGAAACCTCCAGCGCCGCGCTCATGCCGCTCTTCCCCCGCTCAGGCTTTCGAAGTCAGTTGCACCAGCTTAACCAACCCTTTTGGCTGATACATGTACAGGATCAGCGCTATGGCTCCATAGACGAAGTAGCGCTCGGCCCCAGGAAGCACCGGACGCAGATATTCCAGCAGGCAGGTCATGAAGAAGGCGCCAATCATCGGCCCAACGATGGTTGACGTGCCTCCCAGCAGGGCGGAAACGATGATCGTAAACAGGAAGTTGATGTCGAACATGGCACGCGGAGCCAGCGACCCGAGATAGTGAACATAGAACGCTCCTCCCAAGCCGGCAATGAACGCGCTGGTCAGAAAGGCGAACGCCTTGAGGCGCGTCGTGCTGAGACCCGATCCGCGAACGCTCTCCTCGTTCATGCCAACTGCCGCCAGAGCGGTCCCAAGGCGTGTCTTCATCAACAGCCACATGCTTAGGGCAATGCACAGCATAAGCGCCGTCGACAGGTAATATCCGTTTGCAGCGCCGCGGGTCAGGGTCTGTATGCCTGACATGCCGCGCGTGCCGCCGGTCAGGTCCGGGCGGATGACCTGAACGAGCTGATACAGAAGCTCCATGAAGGCCAGCGTGACCAATGCGAAATAGCTGCCGCGAATTCGTAGGGCGGGCAACAGCACCAACAGGCCAGCAACCATGGTGAACAGGACCGCCAAGGGTATCGAGACTTCGACGGGAACGTCGAACCGCTTGGTCAAGATGGCGGTGGTGTAAGCCCCGATGCCGATCAGGAACGGATGGCCAAAACTCACATACCCGGTCCTGCCCGACAGTACGTCCCAACTGATGGCAAAAACGGCCAAGTAGTTGGCAAAAATCAATGTCCGCAAGGTCCCGTTCGAGACAACCTGAGGCAACAGGAACATGCCGGCGATCAGTCCGCCCCAGAGGACAACGTGAAACCATCGCAGCTCCATCAATGCAGCTCCTCGCGGCCGAACAGGCCCTGCGGGCGCGATGCCAGCACGCAAATGATCAGCAGCATCGTGAAGACGCCGCGCAGTTCCGGCGCGAGTTCCGCCACAACGATCACTTCGAGGAACCCGACGATATGGGCAACAACCAGCGTTCCGATGATTGATCCGATCCCCCCCACAATGACGACCGCGATCGAGATGATCAGCGGCGCGACCCACATGGACGGCGACAGTTGCGTGTAGCTGGCAAAGAACACGCCTCCGATCGCGCCCAACGCACCGGAAATTCCCCAAGTGATCAGGTTTATGCGATCCGGGTCGATCCCGGAAATCGCGGCCCCTTTTGCGTCCATCGACACCGCCTGCATCGCGCGTCCCGTATGCGTCTGCCGCACGCAAACGTACAGCCCCAGGAGAATGGCCCAGCTGATAATCATGGCGACCAGGATGTTGCAGGTGACTGACGCCCCGGCCACGTTGAGCACGCCGGGTACAATCGGCAGCAGGACCTTGCTGCTGTCGCCAAAGACCAGCACAATCCCCGCCTGAGCGACCACTGCAAGCATCAGGGTCGCAATCTCGACGGCCACATGATCCCTTCTGAGGGTCCTTACGATCAGGCTGTACTTGAGAACCCCCATCAGCACGCCCACCGCGGCTGCCACGACGACCCCTGCCAGTTTCGGCATCCCAAGCGACTGTGAGACCCAGAAGTAAGTGTAGCCACCGACCATGAGATAGGCGCCGTAGGCGAGATTCAGAACACGGCCGATGCTGAAGATCAGCATGAAGCCCATCGCGATGAGCGCGTAGAGGCCGCTGAGCAAAAGCCCCTGAATCAGTATCTGCAACATGCAAGCATCCCTAGCTGCGGGCGCGCTTCCGGACGCGCCCGCTTCAAGCCATGCACGCGGCCGGATTACTTGCTGACCCAGCTCGGCAAGGTGAATTCGCCTGTCGCGTACTTGTCGGGATAGACAACCGCAGCGGTACCATCCTCGTACCATTGCACCACGACCATTGAAGGCTGCGCATCGTCAAAGGGCTCTGACAGGTCAAAGCGCGCGTTGTGCGGGTAGGTCCGCATGGTCACGGGCTCCACCTCGTCATCACCCCAGAACGCGTAGCGCAACCACAGCTGCCCATCCAGGTCCAGAACCAGGTCCTGCCGCTGCATCGCCTCGGCCCAGGCTTCGACATTGTCAAAGCCGCCGGCCTCTTCCGCTGCTGCCATTGCCTGCTTCAAGCCGTGATAGGCGTTGAACCCGTTGAAATGCGGCAGCAGCGGGCGGCTGTCATACTTCGCCTGATAGGCATCGACGAATTCCTGGCTGACCGGATCAAGTTTGAAGCCTATGGAAGGGACCGGCGACAGAGTCGAGATGCCGCCACCGGCTCCGCCGGTATCCTCCCAATACTCCATGCCGAGCGCCGATACGTTTACACCCGTCATCGCCATGGGAACCTGAAGTTTCACGTATTGCGACGAGACAACCTGAGAGTTCACGGACGAGACCTGATAGATGAAATCCGCCTCCGTATCCTGTGCCCGGCCAAAGATTGGTGCGAAATCGACAGTGGCAACGTCATAGGTGATTATCTCCTTGACCTCGATCCCCGCCACCGGTGCCAGCGCCTCGGTCACGAGACCTGTGATCGCTTCTCCAAACGCCGTGTCCTCAGCCAGGATAACAACGGAATCCCAACCCATCTTTTTCTTCAGGACATCAGCGCCAAAGTTGATGTAGAGAGTCGCCAGAGCTTCGTCCGACGCAATGTTCATGAAGTAAGGCGTCATGCTTTCGGGATCTTCGACAACCATGTCGATGATCCCGATATACGACGTCCAGGTATCCAGAGTGGGAATTCGGTACTCCTGCATCCTTGGCAGCCAGCCGAGCGATACATCGTCGATCGAGCCCGAGATTATGAAATCGACCTCTTCTGTTTCCGCGAGGTATTCATAGGCACGCACGCCTTCGGTCGGGTCCTGTCCCGTATCGGCGGACACAAGCGTGATCTGCTCTCCCATGACGCCGCCGTCGGCGTTGAGTTCCTCGATCGCGATCTCGGCGCCGCGCAGGGTTGACAGTCCGGTGTCCGAGGACATGGACCCGATAAATCCGACCTTGATTCCTGCTCCAGCCACCGAGGCCATGAGCGCAAAGCATGTTCCGCTGAGTAGCGCTGTCTTGATCATCAGTCTAGCTCCATATGTCACATCATGTCAGTCTTGTATTCAGTATACTGTACACAGCATGACCGTCGGATCAATTCTTTTCTTGAAGACTCATGCTCGGACTCCGCTGATTTGGCCGCTTTCATCATGGATCCAGGCATCTACATCTATCTCCACCATAAGCCCGGGCTGAGTCAGGCCTGCCTGGACAGCGGTCAATGTCGGATCAATTCCGCGAAAGATCTCTCCGTGAACGCGCGCAAACTCACCGGCTCGGGCCAAGTCGGCCAGGTAAGCGCGCACGCGACCGACATGGCACATCCCGGCCCCGACCTCTCTTAACGCGTCCTCAATTCGGCACAGGACGTACCGCGTTTGCGCCCCGACATCTCCCGGCGCGTGGACACGTCCTGTCGGTTCGATCGCGGTGGTACCGGCAACCCATACAATCGGTCCGATGCGCTTGACGCGGGAATAGGACGCCACCTCTTCGAACCGTCCGCCGGATTTCCATGTGCGAACCGTCACGAGCGCAGCCTCGACCGGACCGCATCCCCCGCACGCTGCAGCGCTGCACGTTCCTCAGCCGTCAGCCGCAATTCCTCCACCTCAACCAAGCCGCCTGCGCCCAGATGAGCAGGAACGCCGAGCACGACGCCTTCGATGCCGTATTCGCCCTGCAGCATCACCGAGACCGGAACCGGCCCGGTACGCGCGCCTCTGATGTGGTCAATCAGCTCGATCGCGGCATGGGCCGGTGCAATCGTCGCTGATCCGGATTTCTTGAGGGCGACAACCTGACTGCCCCCGGTGATCGCTTCCCGAACGGAGGCAGCTACCTGCCTGGACGACAGAAACACGTCCAGACTTCGCCCCTTGATCCGGGCACGGCTTGAAATTGGAGCCATCTCATCTCCGTGACTGCCTAGGGCGAACGCCTCGACATCTGCAGGCGCCACGCGGGCAGCCGCGGCAAGCGCGCTACGGAACCGACCGCTGTCCAGAGTGCCGGCCATGCCCAACACCCGGTTCCGCGGGAATCCTGTCGCGCGCAACATCTCGACGGTCATTTCATCCAGCGGGTTGGTAACAACAATCACGACCGCATTCGGAGCTGCCGAGCGTATTGCCTCGGCTGACCGGCGTATCACGCGAGCGTTGACTTCAACCAGGTCTGCACGGCTCATGCCGGGACGGCGGGCGCGGCCTGCGGTCACGACAACGACCTCTGCACCGGCCACAAGCTCCAGCGAGTCACCGCCAACGCAGCGCGCGCAGGTTCCGGTGATGCCGGACGCGTGGTTGAGATCCAGTGCCGTTGACGCCGCCAGACCCGGCACGATGTCGATCAGCGCGATTTCGTCCGCGATGCCCGCCATTGCAGCAAGATGCGCAACATTGCCGCCGACCCCCCCCTGCCCCGACCAAGGCCAGCTTGCCCAGTCTTCGAGCCTTTTGGGGCGCTCGTGAAGGGGCCACCCATTTGGGCGAACGGCGATAAAGGACCCGACGCATTGAGACGGCACCGCGGGTACGCTGCGGCTTCGATCTCTCCAATGGGCCGTCTACCAGCGAAATGCCCATGCGTTCCGCCGTTTCCCGCGCCAGGACAGTCACAATGTCGCCGGGCAAGACCTCGAATGCGATCCTGCCGCGACGACGCGCGTCCTCGACCGCTTCGGACCCGATGACGCGCGGGGTCGCCATCAGCCGTCCTGTCCGTCGACCGCCTCGATGGCGCGGGCAGCGGCGTCAACCGCGGTCTCTACCGAGTCTTCCGAACCTGATGTGAAAAGGCGGCCAAAGCGACCGACGGCGCGCACTTCTACAATGTCGATTTCGGCGGCTTTTTCAGCCTCATTTGCGGCGATAGAGATATAGGCAGCGGGAGCGCATTCCACGATTCCCAAGGTCTGGCCCGGAACTATCAGCGCCCCCTTGCGCCACTTGTTCAATAGCTGCGCCTGATAGGGCTCGACACTGGTGATGATCTGCGTGGAACTGATCGCAGGCCTCAAGCGATCCTGCATGGACGCGCCCAGTTCCGCCAACATGGCGTCACGTGCTGCGGACACCTCGGCATTCGACGGGGAACGCAGAATGAAAAACCCATACTCGCGTTCCACCAATTGTGTCGTCGCTTCCACCGAGGACGCTTTCAGAGCACGGTCAATCAGCGAAAAGACGCCATTGCCTGGCGCAAATTCCCCGATCAAGACCGTGTCTCCGGACAACGGAACCGATCCCTGCACCGTCGCCCCGGTGTATGCGGCAAACTTGGGCTGCAGATTGTCGATCTGCATCAGTGCCCTGATCGTGATCGCGCTCATGCGCCGTACTCCTCGTAAATGTCGCGCCAGGGTCTGCTTTCATAGGCGACCCGCTTGATGTTGATGAGATGCAGAGCCGTCACGTTGTCCGACGTGATCGATCCGGACCACGTGCCTGTGCCCAGCATGAAGGACGGCTCCAGATCGGTCGAATACCCCATGCCGCCCATGATGCCCGGGGTGTTCACCAGAACCCGGCCCGTGGGCACCGAGGCAAAGCGTGCAACCGCCTCAGGGTCATCCGCATGCATGACGGAAGAATGCCCCCAGCCTTCGAACTTGGCGATGGAATGCGCCAATTCGATGCCGTGATCCGTGGATCTTGCCTCATAAAACGCCAGCACAGGGTTCAGCTTTTCGGCGGAGAGCGGACGTTGCCAACCAACTTCGGTTTCTTCCGACACGAGGCATCGGGTGCGGGGCGGGATCGCAAATCCCGCAGCGCCGGCCAAGGATTGCGGGCTTTGACCTACCATTTCGGGATCCATGGCCCGAACGCCTGTGAAAATCACCCTTGCGAGGCGATCCGCCTCGGCCGGGGTGCAAAAGTAAGCGCCTTTCAGCTTGAGCTCATGCCGCAGCCCGCGTGCGATTTCCGTATCGGCGACAATGGCCTGTTCGCTCACGCAGGCCGTGCCGTAGTCGAAGGATTTCGACGTCACGATCATCTCGGCAACTTCCGCAAGATCGCGCGCTTTCGACTTGTGCACATAGCAGGGCACGTTTCCGGCGCCGACGGCAAGCGTCGGCTTGCCGCTGGAATATGCGGCCTTGACCATCGTTGCTCCACCGGTCGCCATAACGACCGAGGTGCGGCGGTGCTTCATCAACTCGGCCGTGCCTTGAACGGTCACTGCGTCAAGGCACTGGATCAGCCCTTTGGGCGCACCCATCTGTTCCGCCACGCGCGCCATGATGCGAACCGATTCCATCCCGCAATTGACGCCGCGCGGATGCGGTGCACACACGATGGCGTTGCCCGACTTCACCGCCGACAGCACTTTGTAGATGATGGTCGATGTCGGGTTTGTCACCGGGATGAGAGCGGCCACAACTCCCATCGGTTCGCCGAACGCCGCGATCTTCGTCGCATCGTCGCGCCACAGCAAGCCCAATGTGGTCACATCGCGCAGGTAATCGGCTACGGCCAAGGCATTGAACAGGTTCTTGACTCGCTTGTCGGCAACATTGCCGTACCCGGTTTCTTCGACCGCCATGCGACCCAGCCGCTCGGCTTCGGGTTCGATCGCGCGCGCCATGGAGTCGACGATTGCGTCCACCTGCGCCGGGTCGGCGCCCAGGAAGGCGCGGTAAGCTTCAAAGGCGGTGTCGGCGGCGCGTCGCGCGGCAGCGATCGATTGCAGGTCCGCGTCCATCACGAAGTTCCGGTGGCGATGGCGTCAAAGATGCGGCGTGCCTGGTCGACGTCACCCGCCGAAATCCCGATGGTTTCCAAGCGCCGGCCCGCTGCGGCAACATCTGCGCCCAGAATCCGATCAGACATGGCAATCAGGCTTTCCGTCAGAGGCGCCGAAAGACCGGCGAGGGCCCCGGCAGAGACAAGTGGCACCAGCGAACCCAGCACACCGTCGCGCATCAAGGCGCGAGAGGCCTGCCGATCCGGGATAGGGCGCGCGCCCGACCCGCGCGCGGCCCCGACAAATGTTGCGACCCAAGGTTCGACCTCCGGCAAGTTGCGAACGCCGTAGGCTGCTGCAATGCATCGCCGCTCTTCTGCCAAGCCGTGAATCACTTCCCGCTGGTCGGCACCAATCAGCGACGCGAAGGTCTGGTTTGCATCCAATGGCACGCCGCCCATCGGAACGTTCGGACCGCCGGTTCCCAAACCGGCACCACCCAGGATCAATGCAGGAATCTCCACTGCTGCCGACAAGTCATTGAACCCAGAAACCAAAACGGACTCCGTCGGTTGCGCGTTGGGAAGATAACGCGACAAGGCTTCGAGAACATCCAATCGGTTGCGCGGCAATGTCGCTGCGGCCATCGGCGCCGCCCGCGAAAGCGCCAGGCCTGCACCATCGACCCGGAACCAGTAGGGCAGCCCCTGAATCTCGACCAGCGTGACATCGGCAGCGCAGCCGCCAATGCGCAGGAGCCATGCTGCTTCCACGGCGCCCATTGACCGCCCCGGCGCCAGCACCAGGATCTGCCCGTCGATCAGATGATCGGCCAGCACCATGGCATACGTCCGCTGCTTGTGGATCGGACCTGTCAGAAAAATCACCTGCGCATCCCGAACTGCCGAATCCAGTTCCGCAGTGGTGCGCACCGAAGGCCCGTCTCGGTCAACCTGATACGTGCCAACCGGACCATCGCCCTGGATGCCGATGCCCGAGGATTGAACCAGCAATGACAGCTCGGCCCCATACGCAGAGAACAATGTGACCTGAGCGCCTTCGACAAGGCAAAGCACGGCCAGCAGGCGCGCATCCGGCCCTCCGCCGAGAACCGAAATTCGGTCGAGCATGACCGGTTCGCGTGCACTCCGGGTTGCGCCGCTGGCCGCTGCGCGCGTGAATTCCTCGAATCCCGCTGACATGGCTGCTCCTCAGATGGAACGGATCATTCGATCAAGCTGGCACCAAGCCGGTCGATGGTCGCCTCAAGCTCGTCATGCGGACGGGCAATCACGTGTACCGAGACAACCTCCCCCACCTTGTGGGCAGCTGTCGCGCCCGCGTCCGTCGCCGCCTTGACCGCGCCGACCTCGCCCCGCACGAGCGTGGTGACCAGACCGCCGCCGGCTTTCGACTGGCCGACAATCGCAACGCTGGCCGCCTTGACCATCGCGTCCGCCGCCTCAATCGCACCGACAAGTCCGCGCGTTTCGATCATGCCCAGGGCCATCTGCCCCGCAACTGGTTTCGCCATTTTTCGTTCCTCCAAAACAAAGAAGTTTGCCATGCATTGTTCAGGCCGCGGATACCCGATCCACCACCGCGATGATCGCCAGGTCGACCGGTGCCGTAGACAGCCCGGCAGCCATTCTTGCCGCCGATCCGCTTGCAACCAGAACCGTGTCCCCGACCCCGGCGCCGCAGGTGTCGACCGCAACCCGCGCTGGTTCGAGCAGCTCGCCATTGCCATCGACCAGATCCGTCAAATGCAGCTTTGAGCCGACCAGCCTGGCGTCTTTCGCGGTTGCGGTAACGGTTCCGGCGACCTTGCCCAGATGCATCAGAATGTCCTCAGATAGCGGTCCAGCTCGACCTGAGTGACCTGCTGGCCAAAGAACTCCAGTTCGCGTTCAGCCTGCTGCAGGACCAGCTCCCACTGCATCTCGCCCAGCACGCCACGCAGCCAATCTGATCCTCGCGCCAATTCAATGGCGGTTCGCAGGTCGGCAGGTATGGGATCGCCCACGCCCTCCTCGTATGCGTTGCCGGTTGTGGGGTCAGTAGGGCTCAGCCCCTGCTCGATCCCGTCAAGCCCCGCCGCTATTTCGGTCGCGAGAAGCAGATAGGGATTGGCATCTGCACCAGCGTCGCGCTTTTCCACGCGAACTGCACTGTCAGGCCCTTCGATCACTCGGATCCCGACGGTGCGATTGTCATGGCCCCAGCTCGTGTTGATCGGACAGAAGGAATAGGGCTGTCGGCGCCGATAGCCGTTGACCGTACCGCTGCAGCAGATCGACGCCTCACGCATGCGCTGCTGCAGTCCGGCGATAAAGGAATGTGCGACCTCGCTAATCTTGCCTGCATCGGCAAAGGCGTTCCTGCCGTCCTTCCAAAGCGAATAATGCGTATGGAACCCGCTGCCGGCCTGCCCAAAGAACGGCTTCGGCATAAAGGTTGCCAAGTACCCATGCGCGATCCCCAGCTGGCGGATCAGCGACTTGAACAAAACAACGCGGTCTGCGGATTCCAGAGCTTCGCCGTACCGGATGTTCACTTCGACCTGGCCCGGTGCATATTCGGGGTTGGACTGTTCGATCGGTATTCCGCATTCATTGATCTGCCGGCGGATCGGCCCGACGATGTGATCCATCCGCGCGGCACGTCCCAGGCCGTAGACCTGAATCCCGCTGTCGCGCGGTTGGCCGGTTTCGGGATCCAGAAGATAGAATTCAAGCTCGGTGCCGACATTGACCTCGAACCCCATGCGCCGTGACCTTTCCACCTGCCGCACCAGCGCCTGGCGCGGATCAATGGGGACCGGTTTGCGGTCCATGCCTTCTGCACGGCCAAAACACACAGCTATGCCTGGCTCCCATGGAACGGCGACGGGCCGGGTCATGGGGAAAACGTGCATGTCAGGATAGCCGTTGTCGAAATTGACATAGGGTGTGTCCCAGACGTCGCATGTCATGTCGATGGCCATCAATGCAGTCGACAGCGCATTGCCGCTTTCGCAAACATGATCCCAATGGCCGGCCTGAATGCGCTTGCCGCGCATGATGCCGTTGAGATCGCCGACACCTAGTATTACGGTGTGCGTGCCCTCGGGCAGATCAAACCCTGAATTCATTGATGCGCGCTCCCTGTGTGTTTTGGCTTTAATGTTGCTGTATTCTGTATACAGTATTCATGAGCCAATCAAGAAACAAGGAGAATCTGCACAATGTCCCAAAGCTCGGTCATTGTTGTCGGAGGTGGCATCGTCGGCGTGATGACGGCGCTGGCGCTGCAAAGGCGTGGCGAGGCGGTGACCTTGACGGATCGCTGGGAACCAGGACATTCCCGCGCATCTTCAACGGATTACAACCGGGTGATCCGCGCCATTTCAGGAAGGGACGAGTTCTATACGCGGTGGGCACGGGAAAGCCGTCTGCGCTGGCTGGAGATGCAGGCAGAAAGCGGACAGAACCTGATGTACGAATGCGGCGCACTGATTCTGGCAACGGGTGGACATTGCGACTGGGAAGATGCAACAGCCGTAACCTTTGACCGGGTCGGCGTGCCGTATGACAAGTTCGGTCGGCAGGACATCGAATCGCGGTTTCCGCAGTTCCGGGTCCCTGACATCGAATACGCCTTGTTCGAACCCGAAGCCGGGATGCTGATGGCGCACCGCTGCATTCTGACCGGACTGGAACTGTTTCGCCGAGCGGGCGGAACGGTGCACCGCGGTCGCGTGACAACGGATGGATCGGAGCAACCGATGCTGGACGGCAAGCCGCTGGAAGCCGACCTGATCGTCATCGCGACAGGCCCCTGGATGGCAGACATGTTTCCCAGAACCATCAAGCCAATCTCGACGGTGGTAGGCGTCAATGTACTTTATACGTCGACGCCTGACGGGTCAGAGGATTTTGACATGAGCCGGATGCCCTGCTGGATCGATCATGGTCAGGGGTCGTTCGGGTTGCCTTCGTCAGAGGGCTCGGGCGTGAAAGCCGCCGTGGTGATCCCAGACAGGATTGATCTGGACAATGACGAAAGGCTGATCCGCCAGGAAACACTGGGCCGGACACGCAGCTACATTCGACACCGACTGCCAGGTCTCGAAGGGCAAAGGGTTGTGGATTCCAAGTTCAACCAGATCATCCTGACACCAGACACGCATTTCATTGTCGACTGGCACCCCGAGCATGAAAATGTTCTGTTCGCCGGTGGATGCTCGGGGCATCTGTTCAAGCATGCTCCGGTCTTTGCGGAATTCACCGCCGGAGTCGGGATGAAGGACTTTGGAACTGCCGACCGGTTCAGGATCACCGGGCGCAAAAAGCTCGGTCCAAGAGAAAGCCCAAGCGGGCGATAGCCGCTCGAAACCGCCTGGTATGTCCCTGCGTTCAATTCGTCCCCTGCCAAGCCGGACTGCGTGCCTGCAGAGCCTCTTGCAAAGCTCTGAGCGAGATCCCGCATGTGACAAATTCACCCGAATCAGATGTTGTCGGCGTTCGCCGGATTTCAAGGGAAATGCCGTGGCCCATCCGTTCCGGCGGCGCCGACACCGGCTTCCGCCGGATCGCCGCGAATCGGCGGAAGCCGCGAATGGGAGAGCGGCGTCCCCTGCAAGGCAGGTACGGAGACGCCGGCCGACCGTCAGACCGTCAGGGCCGATCTGGCGAACTTCAAGTGCTGAAAACCTGGGTCGGTCCCCGGACGCGCACATGGCGACCGCCATGCGACTCCGTCAACGCGCCGTCCACCCGCTCCACGCCTGATTGCTGCTCGTAGCGCTGGCGGGCGGGATCGACATGAACCGCCGCGCGCGCGCCTCCATGAAGGGCAACGGGTGACTGGCCGGTTCAAGCGCCGTCCTCACCAGTCGTAAGCCCTGTCGATGCCCGACATCTTGATGCCGGTAAAGGCCGAAGCCTCGAAACTAAGCGCCCGAAGGTCTTCGGTTTCCAGGTTATGAACAGATGATTTGCCGCAAGCCTTGGCCAGGGCGGTGACTTCCATGGTCATAGCTGTCAGAAAGCGGGCGATACGCTCGGCACCGGCTCTTGGATTCATTCTTGCCTCAAGATCCGGATCCTGCGTCGCGACACCCACCGGGCACCGGCCCGTATGGCAATGGTGGCATGCGCCGGGGGAAGTTCCCAAGGCCCTGTAGTCCTCGATGTAACGTGGGCTGTTGCACCCCAGTGCAACCATCGCCGCATTGCCGATCATGACAGCATCAGCCCCCAAGGCCAGGCATTTGGCGGCATCCACGCCTGAGCGGATACCGCCGGAAGCCACAAGGGAAACCTTGCCGTTCATGCCGCAATCATCCAATGCCTCGCGCGCAGCGCGAATGGCGCTCATCGTTGGAATGCCCGTGTGGTTCAGCAACAGTTCCGGCGATGCACCCGTACCACCTTCGGATCCGTCCACGACCACGACATCCGCGCCTGCCTTGGCTGCAATCGCGACATCGAACCTGGGCCTCGTCGCGCCCATCTTGATGAAAATCGGCACCATGTAGTTGGTCGCGATCCGCAGTTCCTCAATCTTGACGGCCAGATCGTCGGCCCCAAGGAAGTCAGGATGGCGGATCGTGGATCGCTGATCCACACCTTCGGGCAATGTCCGCATCACGCTGACGCGCGGGCTGACCTTCATGCCAAGCAGCAGGCCTCCGGTCCCCGGTTTCGCCCCCTGTCCGACCACGACCTCCAGCGCATCGGCGCGGCGCAGGTGGTCAAGATCCACGCCATACCGCGCAGGCGACATCTGATAGAGCAGGCGCTGGGAGGCTTCGCGTTCCTCCTCCAGCATGCCGCCTTCACCCGTGCAGGTCATGGTGCCCACTTTCGAAGCGCCATAACCCAGAGATGCCTTGGCGGAAGCGGACAGCGCGCCGAACGACATCGAGGCGATATAGATTGGGATCTTCAACTCCAACGGACGTTCTACCAAGCCACGACCTCCACCCAGAACGGTCGTCGTATCGCAACTCTCTCGATAGCCTTCCAGCGGCAGGCGTGTCATTGTTGCCGGGACGAATGTTAAGTCGTCGAACGTCGGCAAGCGCTTGTTGAAGGTGTTGTAGCCGCGAACCTGATAGCGACCGAGCTGGGCCAATGCGTGAACCTCGGAAATTGCCTCGGGTGTCCAGCGCGTTGAGCCGCCTTCATCATATGAAGACGGAACCCCGGCAGGTCGACCCTCGAAAGCTCCCGCATCCCGGAACCGTATCTCTTCCTCCGAGGCAACATCGAAAGGATATTCATAAGGTTCGTTCAGATCATGAGCCATGCGCTTGCATCCCGGCTTTCAAAATACCAAAGGCGCTGGCCCGAAACCATTTTACGCCAGTTTCGTGAGCTGTCGACTAGCCCGAGCGGGTCGAGGATCGCGTCAACTTCGGCAACTTCCTCGGCGGTCGGATCGAGGACGTCGACATCCACGCCCAGGCCGTCGATCTCACCCGCGACCCATACCTCACCTTGCCAAAGGGCGTCGGCGCAGGATTCACCAGCCCCGCCCAAGGCGATGATCCGTCCGGAATGCGCCATGAAGCCGGACTGATAGCCGATCTTTCCCTCAACCACGATATTGCCGCCCTTCATGGCAACCCCAACACGTGGTCCTGCATCGCCTTTGACGTGGACCGTTCCGCCAATCATCGCGGCACCGCAGGACATGCCGGCATAGCCACCGACGGTGACATGACCCTTGGCCATGCCCTCACCCACGGCCCAGCCGCAATTCCGTTCTACGGTTATGTTGGCACCGGTGTTCAGGCCGCCGCAGTAATATCCGACAGACCCTTCGAAAGTGATATCCACATTGTCCGGCAGGCCAACACCCAAATTGTGCCGCGAAAGGGTGTCGATCACCCGGATCGGCCGACCCGTCGCGCAAGCCGCCATGATGTCCTGACTCACGTCACGAATATGCCGCTTGCCAACTTCGATGACGATTTCGTCCATCTTTCCCGACACTTCATTCATGCAGCCAAGCTCCGATTTCCCACACCCCAGGTGCCGGTCAGCGAAGGGCCATCGAAATTAATCACGTCGCATTCCCCGGCCATCACCCGACGCACGGCCTGTTCCTCGGTCGCCGCGGCCAAGTCACCGTTGCGGTTGACAACCACCAGAGGCTTCATGGCGAACCTGTCCTTCGCAAATCCGATCCCGTCCGGCGTTGCGATCATGTAAGTGAATACGCCATCGAAGGACGCGATCGATTTCTTCAGGGCCTGCTCCATCGTCAGGCCCGCCTTCATCTGATCGCTGGCCCAGACGGCAATCAACTCGCTGTCGTTTTCCGTCATGAAGCGATAACCCATCCGTCTTAGCTTATCGCGCCACGTGAAGTAGTCGGTGATTTGACCATTATGCACGATCGCCACGTCCAAAAACGGACGCGCCCAGAACGGGTGTGAGGCGTTGGGCAGTACAGAACTCTCCGTGGCCAGCCGGGCATGTCCAAGGCCGTGCGTTCCAATCAGATCGCGCACGCCATGTTTTTCCGCCACGGCCTCGGAACCGCCGATATCCTTGATGATCTCAAGGCTGCGACCGCAGGACTGCACCTCAATGCGGCCTGCTAGCTCGTCGGAGTCCGAGACCCATGCCTCCAAGTTCGATGGATCGGAGATTTCCATCCGAATGCAATAATGACGGTTTTGGTCCGTAACGATGTTCGGGTCGGAGAGAAAGCCGCTGCCGTGCTCACGCAGAATGGACTCGAAGACGTCAATGTCGGCATCCTGCCTGGACTTGTCGAACCCCATGCCGCGCAGGACGCATCCGGTTTCCCGAGGCAATCCATAGACCGCAAATCCGGTGCTGTCAGCGCCGCGGTGTTCTTGCGCATCCATCAGGTCCACCAGGTCCGCACCTACCTTACCGGGTGCGTCCAGGATCCTTCCCGCGATTCCACACATGAAGAGCTCCCTATTCCCTTTCTCCTGTATACTGTATACAGCTTGTGGGCAGCATCAACCCCATTCGTCTTGGCACGCGTTGCGTTTTTGTATACAGAATTCAAAAAACAGGAAATCGAGGTAGCAAGTGGTTCTGAAGCAGATAAAGACACATCGCAGGCGGCTGGCAGACAAGGTCTATGACCAATTGGTCGAAGCAATCATGAGTCGCGAGGTCTCCGCCAAGGATCGGCTGGTTCAGGAAAAACTTGCTGCCGAACTGAACATCAGCCGTACACCTGTTCGCGAGGCGCTGATGCGGCTGGAAGCGGAAGGCGTTCTGGAAGTTACGGCAAGTGGCGGCTTCCGGCTGGCTCGCATGGACCAAGCCGAAGTTCGGCAATTGTATCAAGCGCGCGCCGCCATAGAAGGACAGGCCGCTCGCATTCTTGCTGCCCGAGCCGACCCAACAACTCTGGATCGCTTAAGGAACCTGATTCGCAAAGAGGAAGACCTCACCAACCCGTCGACTCGGGACTATTTCATAGCCAATCGCAGGATCCATCGTGCCTTCATGGTCGAGGCAAAAAACAAATTCCTGTTGGAAATGTTCGAAATGATCTGGGGCAGGGCAATGGCGTTTCACTTGTTTTCTGCAATCGAAAACGTCGATATTTCACAATCGCTCGGCGACCACTTGAACTTGGTCGACGCCATCGCCACCGGCGACGTCACCGAAGCTTTTGAAACCTTCACCGTTCATATTCAGACCGGACTCGCCTTGCAAATCGAGGGGCTGAAAGAAGTGAAAGACGATTGAGGTCACTGCTGTCCCTTCACGCTTACGGCGACAATTTGCTGACACTCATTATTGGAGCGTGTCCGGGCTGGTTTGAGCCTTATCCGGCATTTCTGAGGTAGTTCGCGCACTCCTGTGGTGCGTATGTTGCGCCCGAAGCCATGTAGCGCTGCCCTGATAGTGTCTTATCCAGCAGGCATGCAGACGATGCCTGAAGCGATCCAATGAAGCTTAGTGTGACGAACCCAGAGATCCTGGACGAATTTTTGGACTTTCGCGGAGGCCTGCGGCCCACCTGCCGCCGAGGCGACTCGCGAATGATCCTCTTGGTGAAGGCCGCGCGAGAGATGGCCCATACTGCCAAACTGCGCGAAGGAGTCCGCTTCTACTTGGCCCCCGTGAGTGTTGGTACCGTTACGACGTACGGCCTGATAACAGCCTTCTTCGATGACAGCGATGAACCGCTGATCATTTGCACTACGCTCTTCGACGAGGAGATCGCTCGCGAGTTCCTCTCGTTGCTGTCGTCGGATTCATTCCACGTCCACTTCTTCGACGAGCGCAACCGAGAGCTCCTCGGCTTTCGAGCCGAGACCCCCCATGCTCACCGCTTTCGCGCGTTCGCGGACAGAATTCAATTCGTAGCCCATCCCTCGCTCACGGTCGCCACATTCGCGACGAGATGCAACTCCGGTTCAGTGCTCGCTCGCCTTCGGACGACGCCGCCGCTTCAGCCATCCAGATGCGGGAACAGATGTTTCCCGACAGCTTGACCGACCAAGTGGACAACCCAGGTGAGCGTCCTCACGCAAACTGATGTTGCCCTCGTCGCGCGTTCTGATGGACATCAGCCCGCGACGTTCGCGGTCGAAGCGATCCTTCACGGCTCTCTTCTGGAAGGGAAGGCTGCCGGACAAGCTCACGACAAGGCCAAGAAGGCGTTTCTGAACGCGACAGGATGCTCGCGGCGTGCTTTGGTTCGCTGCTGCCGTCGACCGCGCCGGCGTCCCGTTGAATGACCCGGAGGCCGGATCAGGGAACTTGCGAGTGGGGATGCGAACGGTCGCTGCCCGATTTGCTCAACGCTCTCAAACGCGCATGGCCGTCGGTTCAAACGTCGCAAGCTCGTCGATGCGATCCGCGATCCGCTGTGCCGGCTCGCGCAGCTGGTCCACCGTCCAGTCGGCGGCGCAGCCCTCCGTCACGTCCGACGGGCGCGCGTGGTTCACCAGCCGCTTGGGGTCAGCGAGCGCGGCAGCATCAGCTCGCGCTCGGGCACCGTGATGAAGGCGTTGCGCAGCCCGTGGAACCAGAAGCGGGTCTCAGCAACTTCACCGATGCCTTCATGGAACCGCGCGACGTCCGCGACATGGCCTGCCCGCGCCTTCTTCGGCGACGGGAAAACCCAGCCCGACGGCGCCGTCTGGCCGCAATCCGACCGGAGCCGCTCGAAGATGGCGGCGAGCTGCCGCGTGACCGGAAGCTCGAGCGGCACCCCCGACTTCGTCTCCTCGACCCGCAGGACGCGCCGCTCCAGGTCGACCCGCTCCCAGCGCAGCGACACGACCTCGCCCCGGCGCATGCCGGTGTAGAGGCCGATCAGGAAGATGTCGCGGAGAGCGGGACTGGGCACGACCGCCTCGATGCCCGCGCGCCAGCGTGGCAGCACCTCCGCCGGGCCCGGGATCCGCCGCCGCCGTTTGGCGTTGAAGCGCCCGCCCGCCGCCAGCCAGAGATCGACCGGGTTGCGCAGGCCCTCGTGGTCCGCGCAGGGCCGGCGATAGACCGAGCGCAGCAGCGACATCGCCTGGTTCCCCGTCGCCCAGCCGTGCCTCTCTGTGATCCGGTTGAACCGGTCCTCCACGTCCTGCCGGGTGATGGCGTCGAGCGGTCGCCTCGCCCAGTCGCCGAGCTTGCCCCGCAGGACCTGGCGGTAGAGCTTCACGGTCCTGTCCGCGCGTTTCGGGTTCGCCTTGATGTAGGTCTCGAAGGCCTCGGCCAGCGTCGGCACGCCGCGCGCCTCGGCCCGCTCTCCCGCCGGATCCTCGCCCCGCGCGACCTGCCCGAGCATGTCGCGCGCCTTCCTGCGCGCTTCGTCGGGGCCGACCCGGCCGTGGCGTCCGATGACGACGCGCTTGTTCGGCGCCTTGCGCCCGCCGTCGCCGGAGCGGTAGTTGACGATGAAGGACTTGGTGCCGGAGGGCTGCACGCGGCAGCCGAAGCCGACCAGCCTGTCGTCCCACGCGATCCAGGACTTGTCCTCAGGCTCCAGGGCGTCCACTGTGCGCTTGGTCAGGGTGAGCTTCACCCGGGCCACGCGCTTTGCTGACTTGAGGTCTTCCATGATGAGCAGGCTATCCCGGAACGCGCACATATGCAACACGGAAGTCAACACGCGGAATGCAAATGGGGGCTGTTTCGGTCCGCCGCTGACGGCGATTGGCAAATCGAGTGAAGCGCAAATGCACGTAAATAAAGGGTCAAACACGCAAATGCGCCGTCAGGCGGAGCCAGGAGCGGACACCGTTGACATGGTTGCGGAATAAATCAAGTGCGTGAACCCGGTTGATCGACATGCACGGTCATCGTGATGCGTCCAGGAAACGGATTGACCCCGCGTCCCTACCCGGCCATTGAGTGGCGCAAATCGGAGCAGACATGGCAACCCCAGCGCCGTTCGCAGCCTATGAATTCCTGATCGCCTGGCGGTACCTTCGCGCAAAGCGGGCCGAGGGCGGGGTCAGCGTCATGACCTGGATCAGCCTGATCGGAATCACGCTGGCCGTTGCGGCGCTCATCATCACGCTTGCAGTCCGCTCGGGCTTTCGCGACGAATTCGTCTCGACCATCCTCGGCGCAAATGCCCACGTCACCGTCTATTCCAGAAGCTACGTGACCGAGAGCGGCAACGTCACGGACGTGATACCGGACTACGCGGACTGGGCCGATCGGCTCAGCGCGGTCGAGGGGGTCACCCGCGTCGCGCCGCTGGTCAGGGGCCAGGTGATGGCAGTTCACCGCGGCAAGACCAGCGGCATGGACGTCTTCGGCATCGCCGGACAGGATCTTGAGCGGATCCCGCGCATTGCAGATCCAGACGGGACTCTGGGAACGATCGAGGATTTTGGCCGGGGCATCGCGATCGGGCGGGAGGCGGCCCGGTCGCTCGGCGTGACAATCGGTGGCGTGGTTCGCCTCATCAATCCCGAGGGCGTGAAGAGTCCATTTGGAACAAGCCCGCGAGTGAACGAGTACGAAGTCGTCTACATCTTCAGTTCCGGGCGCTACGACATCGACCGAACCCGTGCTTACCTGCCGTTTGCAGAAGCCCAAACCTATTTCAACCGGAAGGGCGTTGCAGACGAAATCGAGGTGAACGTCGTCGAGCCGGAGACCATCGAGGCCATCGCGCCCGTGCTTCGCGAGGCCGGCGGCGAACGGGCCCGGGTCTGGACATGGAAGGACTCGGCCGGCGGCTTCCTCAGGGCGCTTGAGGTCGAGGACACCGTGATGTTCGTGCTGATGAGCGTCCTTGTCCTGATCGCGTCGATGAACATCATCAGCGGGCTGGTCATGCTCGTCAAGAACAAGGGCCGGGACATCGGCATCCTTCGGACGATCGGGCTGACCCAAGGCGCCGTCATGAGGGTGTTCTTTCTGACAGGCGCACTCATTGGCACGCTCGGGACGCTCTTCGGCGTCATTCTCGGCTGTCTCTTCGCAATCTATTTTGACCCGATCCTCGCGTTCGTGAACGGGGTCACCGGCGGCGAGGTCTGGGAAGCCTCCGTGCGCGGCATCTACCGTCTGCCGGCAAAACTCGAACTGAGCGACGTGCTCGCCGCCGTCGGGCTCTCGCTGACGCTGTCATGGGGCATCACGCTTTTCCCCGCCCGGCGTGCCGCCCGAATGAACCCGGTCGAGGCTCTCCGATATGAGTGACGTGCTGACGCTGCAGGATGTCAAGAAGACGTACAACCTGGGCAAGCCGAATGCGCTGACCGTGCTCGAAGGCGCCGACCTGTCCCTTGCAGTCGGCGAGGTCGTGGCCCTTGTCGCACCCTCCGGCGCGGGCAAGTCCACGCTGCTGCATGTTGCCGGACTTCTTGATTCTTGCGATGCCGGAACCGTTGCCATTGACGGTGCCGACATGACGCGGGCAGGCGAAGCCGCGCGCACGGCCGCGAGGCGACAGGACATCGGGTTTGTCTACCAGTTTCATCATCTCCTGCCGGAGTTCTCGGCACTCGAGAATGTCGTCCTGCCGCAACTCGCAAATGCAGTGCCCGCACCAGACGCGAGGGCACGCGCCGAGAACCTCCTCACGCGGGTGGGCTTGGGCGAACGCGTCGGGCACCGGCCCGCCGCGCTGTCCGGCGGCGAGCAGCAACGGGTCGCGTTCTGCCGTGCCTTGGCAAACGGCCCCAAGATTATGCTGGCCGACGAACCCACGGGCAACCTGGACCCGGCAACGTCGCAAGACGTGTTTTCGGCACTCATGGACCTGGTAAGGGAAACCGGTCTTGCGGCCGTCATCGCGACCCACAACCGCGAGCTTGCGTCGATCATGGACCGGATCGTGCGACTGGAAGACGGGAAGCTCCGCTGATCCGCATTCCCGGGGTCGCGGCTGGCGAGCGACCTCAGGTCGATCAGGCGTGTTCACGCCCTCTTCTCATCTTCAAACATCCAGGTCTTCCGCGAACCGTGCGTTCTCCTGGATGTACTGGAACCGCAACTCCGGCTTCTTCCCCATCAGGCGCTCGACCAGGTCCCCGGTCTCTCCGGGCACGTCCTCGTCGGTCGTGACCCGGATCAGCGTCCGCGATGCCGGATCCATCGTGGTCTCCTTGAGGTCCTTGGCGTCCATTTCGCCCAAGCCCTTGAATCGCTGGACGGCGATCTTGCCCTTGCCGCCCAGCCCTTCGGCAAGAACGCGCTCCTTTTCGGCATCGCTGGCCACATAGGTGCGATTGGCTCCCTGGGTCAGCCGGTACAGCGGAGGACAGGCAAGGTAGAGATGCCCCCTGTCGACCAAAGGCCGCATCTGGGTGTAGAAAAACGTCATGAGGAGCGATGAGATGTGGGCGCCGTCCACATCGGCGTCAGTCATGATGATGACCTTGTCGTACCGCAGGTCATCGACATCGAAGCGAGCGCCCATGCTGCACCCCAGGGCTTCGCATAGATCTCTGATCTCCTGGTTCTGCATGAGCTTCGCCGACGCAGCCCCGAGAACGTTCAGGACCTTGCCGCGAAGGGGCAGGAGCGCCTGGAATTCCCGGTTGCGGGCGGCCTTGGCGGAACCGCCGGCGGAATCGCCCTCAACGAGGAAGATCTCCGTGCCGTCGCGGGACTTGGCCGTGCAATCTGTCAGCTTGCCGGGGAGGCGGAGTTTCCTGGTCGCGCTCTTGCGCGCCGTTTCCTTTTCCTGTCGGCGACGCATCCGCTCCTCCGCCCGCAGGACGAGGAAGTCCAGAATGGCCCCTGCCGACTTCGTGTCGGCGGCAAGCCAGTTGTCGAAATGGTCGCGAACCGCACCCTCGACCATTTTCGCTGCGCTTTCGGTGGAAAGCCTGTCCTTCGTCTGCCCGACGAATTGCGGCTCGCGGATGAAGATGGACACCAGCGCCACCCCGCCGGTTGTCAGATCTTCACGCGCAATCTGCGAGGACTTGCGGTTTCCCACCAGGTCCCCATAGGCACGAATCCCCTTGAGAATTGCTGCCCAAAACCCCGTCTCGTGCGTACCGCCCTCAGGCGTTGGCACCGTGTTGCAATAGCTCTGGATGAATCCGTCTCGCGCCGCCGTCCAGTTGATCGCCCATTCGACCTTGCCAGGTTCCCCGAACTTCTCGTTGAAGCCGACCTGACCCGCAAAGGGCTGCTCTGCATAGGTTGTGTCGCCGTTCAGGCTTTCGGTCAGAAAATCCGAAAGGCCACCCGGAAAGCGAAACGTGGCTTCCGGGGGGATGCCATCTGCATCAAGCGCACATCTCCAGCGGATCTCGACGCCACTGAAGAGATAGGCCTTGGAACGGGCCATCTTGAAGAGCCGCGCCGGGGAAAGCTTGAGCGAGCCGAATATCTCGTGATCTGGGTGAAACGTGACGGCGGTACCGCGCCGGTTGGAGGCGGCGCCCACGTTCTCGACGCCCGAGAGAGGAATGCCGCGCGAAAACTCCTGTGCATAAACCTGCCTGTCCCGCGCGACCTCGACGCGAAGCTGGTCGGAGAGCGCATTCACGACCGAGATGCCAACTCCGTGCAGGCCACCCGACGTCTCGTAGGCCTTTCCGGAAAACTTTCCGCCCGAGTGCAGTTCGCAGAGAATGATCTCCAGCGCGGAGCGGTCCGGGAACTTCGGGTGCGATTCAACCGGAATGCCGCGACCGTTGTCCCGAATCGTGACCGAGTGATCGTCATGGAATTCGACCTCGATGCGGCTTGCATGGCCCGCAACGGCCTCGTCCATCGCATTGTCGAGGACTTCGGCAACGAGGTGGTGAAGTGCGCGCTCGTCGGTTCCGCCAATATACATCCCCGGGCGCTTTCGCACCGCTTCGAGGCCCTCAAGGACCTCGATCGAAGCTGCGTCATAGGTATCTGCTACGGTCGCTGCGAGAAGATCTTCGGCCATGTCCTGCTCTTGTTTTTCGAAAGATAGCCGTCTCCGGGTGACTGGGCAATGGGTGCGTCCGAACTATCGTCCAATTACCCTCCTTCTGCCGACCCGTACAGCGCGAATTGCTTCGTCCGCAAACCCAACCGCGATCAGAGCCTCTGCGGCGCACCAGCCCATTCACTCAACTGCCGACGATGAGACCGCACGTTTCGCCGCCACGCCGTCGCGGAAGTCCGTCTCCCGCAAGCCGCACGCTTCCGGATGCAGCGCCCGCCGCTCGGCTCTCGTCCCTTGCTTGCGAGACAAGCGGGACGTTCGAGGTCTTGGCTGCCTCCGGCCAATGCCTCTAAGCCAGGCGTCGATCTGTCCGAAAACGTCTCGCCGGCATTCATCTTCCGCGCGATCGCAAACCTGCCTTCGAAGCTGTGCGGTCGTCAGAGGTCGAGGCGCGGCGGCGCGTCGTCGCCCAGGCCTCAAGATCTTCGCGCCGGTACCGGATCCGGGTGCCGAACCGGTGAAACACCGGACCATCCCCGGAGACCCGGTAGCGCGACAGCGTCTTCGAGGACAGCCCGAGGAACTGGCCCGCCTGCCGCGTGTCCATGTACATTCCTTTGTCCGTCATGTTCATCTCCTCGTCTTCAATGGACCCGCCCGCACCAGGACGGCACGGACGCATGTGCCGCGATACAGGACGAAACGGCGCCCGCAGGGGAGGGTCGTTCTGCCACCCCCCAAATCGACCACCCTAGGAGGATCTCGTGAGGACAGGGGAGGTCGGGGCAATGGTCGGTCGTGCCCCCGGGAGGGTGCAAATCGGTCGTTCCGGAGGTCGTCGCGGGCGGCGAACCGTGCGAATCGGGTTCATCGCAACAAAGATCCCAGATGTCCTACAAGGGGCAATGATGCGTCGCGGACGTTCCCTTGCCTCTTCGTCGCTGGCCCTTTCGGGGCGTCTGGCGAGGCAGAGCTGGCTCCAACAGACGATGCTGTTCTTGATCAGCCGGTTGCAGGCTTCCGCGATTTCCTGCTCCTCCCCACTTTTGGCCTGGGTGAACTCGCGCGGATTTTCTACGGCGACGGAGGGGGCGAAGCGGTTGGCCAGCTCAACCATTTTGAGCTGTTTCTCGATGGCCTGGCGCAGTGCGAGGTCATCGACGCAGCGCAGGGCGACCACACGTCTTGCCCCGTGTCTTTGCGGCCTGGCCCGATTTCGTGCGATCGCTAATCAGGTCGCGCTCGAACTGGCGACCCGTGCCGGCACGACCGCGACATGAGACAATGCTCAATTCGAGTCTGAAAGTGTGATTGAGCCCTTGCAAGACGGGTGAACGTTCAAATCCATGAGGTGGGTGACTTCCCATTCTCGGGATAGGCCCTGTGAAGGTCGTTCAGGGTTGCGCTCTTGCATTCATCATCATGATTTGATCGCAATGATGTCATGTAACAATTATGATAGCGTTGCGCATTCCGCATGTGATCGGAGGACAACATGGCAACAATGACCGTCAGAAACCTGCCTGATGACGTGCATCGCCGTGTCAGGTTCATCGCCGCTCAGCGCGGCATCAGCACCGAAGCCGCGACCCGTGAACTGCTGGACGAAGCCACCCGCCCTGTCGAGATGCTGAGCGATGTCGTGGTTGCGTTCGCGCGCGACCTGAATGTCGCGTTTCCCGAATCCGGCCGTCGTCGGGAGTCGATCAAGGCAGCAGACTTTTCGTGATCATTCTCGGCACGAACGTGATCTCGGAGCCAATCCAGCCTGAACCGGATGCCCAAGTCGCCAACTGGCTGAACGGGCAACACGACGGGGCTCTTTGCACAACGACCGTAAACGTCATGGAACTGCGTTTCGGCCTTGAACGCCTGCCGGATGGACAGCGAAAGACGAACCTTCGGACAGCGCTGGACTTCCCTAGTCACGACTGGTCGGTTCCCGGATCCTTCCGTTCGACTTGGCGGCAGCGGACGAAGCAGCCCGAATCGCGGCGCTCACCGAGGCGGCGGGACGGAAGACAGGCGTGGCGGACGGCCAGATCGCAGCGATTGCAATAACCAGAGGACTCGCAATTGCCACGCGGGACACCGGTCCGTTTCAGGACGCCGGTGTTGCGGTCATTGACCCGTGGGCAGACAGGCGCGTGCCGAGCTCCCGGCGGGGGCGCCCAGCGTCAGGCCAGCCGGAACATTGATTTTGCGAAGCGCGTGCCAGGCGTCGCAGGCGCCCAGCAACCTGATCCCGAAATCTCCGGGCACAGTCGGCTCTTGCACAACATAGGCAGTGTCCGCCCGAACACCTCCTCCATTCCGCGATTCCCGGCTTCGCCTTCCGCCGCGCCTGCGTATCCGCTGTCGGCTTCGGTGCCGCGACCCCGGAGAGGGCGACGGCACGGGCGAAGCCCTCGGCACCCTGTGCCAGAACCCGGTCGAGGTCACGGCGCCCGAAGTTGTTGATCGCCGACTCCACCGCAGGATGCTGTCGGCGCATCCCGACGAACTCCTCGTCTCTCGCGCGCCCGTTCGGCCTTGTTGAGGTAGCCCTGCTTCGGCAGCGCGTTGCAGTCGAGCAGCTCGTCAAGGCACACCCGGTTCGCGGGGCCGTGGAAGCCGCGGTTGAAGCTCACCGCGGAGGCCGGGGAAGCCTGACTGCGCGGCCTCGACGATTTGTACGTCACTCACTCGGCTGGTTCGGCAACCACAGGAGCGACTACGGCCTGTTCGTAGGGCAGGTCACCCAATCCATCCTCGAAGATGTCGCGCTCGGCGATCCACTCGCGTGACGCGTCAAAAATCTGACGCGAATACGGCTCGAACACGATCCGCTCTCCAGGTCCGAACAGCCGCGTGTCCATCTGGTCGCGAAAACGCTCAGGGAACTCGTTCCTGTAGTAGTGGGTGTAGAGTTCCTGCCTGAGATCAATGTCCTTCTGCGCCATGCGCAAGGCGTTGAAATATCTCTCGACGTCTTCCAGATCAGCGTCCTCGGCAACCATCGCGGCCATCATGAACGACGTGTCCAAAACCTTGCGGAACCCCAGTTGCTCCATGAAGTAGTACGGACCGCTGAACAGGCTGACGGCAGGAATGTTGCCGTCGATCATGTGCTCCATCCGCTTGAACAGAAGACCGTCAGCAAAGGACAGGTTGATTTCATCTTGGGAGAGGAAGGGCTCCAAGGCCTGGATCGACGAGTAGTGGCTGCCGGACTGGTAGCCCACCGAAATAGGGACATTCGCCAGATCTTCTGGCCGCTTGACCGAAGATTCCGCAGAAACAAATATCCCGCACGGGGAAACGGAATAGGCCTGCGCATAGAGCTTCCCGTGCCCGGACGCGGCCGCCACGTTCACGGTCCAGTGGCAGGCCGAGCTCACGTCACAGGTCCGCCCTTTCTCAAAGGTCTGATACGCCCCGACCCGGTCGCCAAGGTCATGACGTTCACCGGCCGCAGACAGCAGCTGATCTTCCAGCGTGTAGTCCAATCCGACTTCGTCAAAGTACCCCTTTTCAACCGCAATCCACTCGTGCAGACGCATGTGTGGCGCGATCACGAACTTTCCCATGTTGTCCTCCCGGCATTCTTTCTCGAGGCGACCAGATCCCGCTTCAATCATGATGGCTTTCGCGGGATCGCATCCGCCGCAATTCTGTCCACTCGCTTTCCAGTTTCGCGAGAATTCACCATTCCGCGAAAATTCCTGATTTTGTCAATGTGGTCAAGGTCCATCCAGTGCCTATTGCCGACCTTGCCAGTCCTTCCGAACGATGAGGTCCGTCTATGCCGGTGCAGCGTTTCCAGATCCTGCAAGAATCCGAAACTGTCAGCCTCGTCCGAACAGCTTTCCAAGTCGGCCACGCACCGAATTCGTGGCTTCGCCAATGTCGCGAAGCAGCGGGGCGATGCGGCGTCTGCGGAAATTCCGCCAAAGCCTCCAGATGGTGATCAGCAATATCGCCAGGAGCGTCAGGAACACGATGTTGAACCATGGGATCAACTGCATGTCTGGGCCTTCGGCCGGTGTCAGGCGAAGCGCATTCGGAAAAATCGAGAGCCAGACGTTTCGCCAGCCATAGTGCCGAAGCACATACCACTCTGGATCGTCCTTGGTCGAAACGGCATCTGCCGCCTCGGTCTGCAGATCCGCAGTGTCGAACTTGAAGTAGGGTGGCCAGAACCCCGTGTCCTGGTTGCGGTACACCATGGCCTTGCCGTTGGTCTTGACCGTCTGGATGAACAGGACATCCTTGGTGGGATTGGTCGTGCTCGTCGTGGCCTGGCCGCTCCAGAACACCGACGTCCAGTCATTGAAGTCCCGACGCTCCTCATACGTGTTCACGATCCGCACGATGTCGCGCTGCGGCAGGTTGTAGTGAAGGACCCCGACCACCGCGAGCGCGACAAGAATGCGGAAAGTCCAGCTTACATAGACCATGGCGTTTCCCTTCCCGCCCCGAGATAAGGCGGTGCGCCCGGTGGACGCAAGGGCTTCACAGCGCCTGCGGTCCATGCCAGCCTGACGGAGCAGACGGAACAAGCGATACGGAAGTGGACGATGCGGCCCGGACCACGGAACCTGCTCACCGACGTTGCCGGCCTCGCCGTGGGCCAGGCAGAGGACGACGTCATTAAGACCGGAGTGACGGTCGTCGTCGGCGATGCCCCGATGGTCGCAGGCGTTCACGTCATGGGTGGCGCGCCCGGCACCCGAGAGACCGACCTCCTCGCGCCCGACAAGACCGTCCAGGCTGTGGACGCGCTGACTCTCGCGGGCGGCTCGGCGTTCGGTCTTGCCGCCGCCGACGGCGTCGCGGCAGGCCTCCGCGCGGACGGGCGGGGATTCGAGGCTGCGGGCCACAGGGTGCCGATCGTGCCGGCCGCCATCATTTTCGACCTTGCCAACGGCGGTGCAAAGGGGTGGGACGAGAATCCCTATCCGTCCCTTGGGCGCGCCGCCTACTCCGCACGCGGCTCGAGCATGGAGCTTGGCAGTGTCGGAGCTGGCACCGGCGCGACCACGGCAGGCATGAAAGGAGGCCTGGGTTCTGCATCAGCCGTTCTGCCTTCCGGTGCGACCGTCGGTGCCTTGGTGGCCGTCAACGCGCTCGGTCAGACAACTGTGGGCGACGGACCGCACTTCTGGGCAGCGCCATTCGAGCAGGACGACGAGTTTGGCGGCCGCGGCCCCGCACCCGACCCCGCTTCGACACCGAGGACCAAGCTCGACAGCCCCGCGAACACAACGATTGCCGTGGTCGCGACGGATCTTGCACTTGCCAAGGCCGATGTTCAGCGCATGGCGACTGCCGCGCATGACGGCATTGCACGCGCAATCGTTCCAGCGCACACGCCCTTGGATGGAGACCTCGTCTTCGGTGCGGCGACGGGCCTCCGGGAAGCGGCTGAGCAGGACCGGCTTCATCTCGGGCATGCGGCCGCAACATGCCTTGCCCGGGCGATCGCGCGCGCGGTCTTTCACGCGCGACCTGCAGGCGGAGACATCCTCCCGACGTGGCAGGACAGGTTCGGCTGAGTGCATGTCGCCGGACTGCTGGCACTGCCAGCCTCGCGTGCGGTCTTTCCATTGTCGGCACTCGCCATTGTCTTGACAGCGCGTGGCGTGGAGTGCCAAGGCATCAATCGAGCGGGAGGACTTTTGCATGTGCCAGCCAGACGTCATCGTGATCGGCACCGGAGTGATAGGCGCCGCCACGGCATTCGAGATTGCCAAGACGGGAAAGTCGGTCCTGTCGCTCGACCGCAACCGCAGGATCGGTCACGGTTCGACCGCCGGATCCTGCGCCATCATCCGAATGCACTATTCGACCTATGACGGCACGGCCTTTGCCTGGGAAGGCTACCACTACTGGCGCGACTGGGCGGAGCACCTAGGCCTGCCCGCGTCCGAGGATCTGGCAAGATTCGTGGAGTGCGGCTGCCTGGTGATGAAAACGGAGGCAAACGGATTCCTGGAACGGCACAAGGAGTTCAGTTCCTTGCTCGATTGTCCGTTCGAGGAATGGAGCCCGGGCGAGATCGAGAAACGCCTGCCGATCTATTCGCTCGACTGCTTCGCGCCTCCGAAACGCAGCGACCAGGACGGCTTCGGCGTGACAAACGGGGACAGGCTCGCCGGAGGCGTGTTCTGGCCGCACGCCGGATACGTGACCGATCCGGCACTGTCTGCCCAGAACCTCGCTGCGGCTGCCGCTCAGCACGGAGCGGGGACGCGTCTTGGCGTGGAGGTCACCGGCATCCTGAGGGAAGGTGGCCGGGTCAAGGGCGTCAAGCTGGAGGACGGCGAGGAAATCCACGCTCCCGTAGTCATCAATGTCGCCGGCCCGGGCTCTGCCGCAGTGAACGCAATGGCGGGCGTCACGGACGAAATGACCATCGCGACCCGACCGCTCAAGCAGGAGGTCGTGCATGTTCCCGCGCCGCCCGGCTTTGATTTCGAAAGCAACGGCACCATCGTCTCCGACAGCGACATCGCGTGCTACTGCAGGCCCGAAAGTGGCAACCACATACTCGTGGGCAGCGAGGATCCGGAATGCGACCCCCACGTATGGGTGGACTCGGACACGGAATATGACCGCAACTTCACCGATCAATGGACGACGCAGGCCATGCGCTACGCCCAGCGCGTGCCGGCCTTGGGCATTCCATCGGCGGCGAAGGGAGTGGTGGATCTCTACGACGCCTCGACCGACTGGATACCGATCTACGACTCCACCAGCCTCGGCGGCTACTACATGGCTTGCGGCTCCAGCGGCAACCAGTACAAGAACGCACCGATCGCGGGCAAGTTGATGGCGGCCCTCGTCGACTACTGCGAGGCGGGAAACGACCACGACAGCAATCCGCTCACGTTCGGGCTCCCCTACATCGAACGTGACATCGACGTCGGATTCTATTCCCGAAAGCGCGAGATCAACAAGGAATCAAGCTTCTCCGTTCTCGGATGACCGACGTCGACATCCGGGTTCCGCAGGCCTTCGCCGGACGCGTTCACGACACGGCACCCATGTCCCCGCAGACCAGCGTCATGAAGCGGGAGTGACCCGGACGAGAGCGCCGTCGCGGGCGTCGACAAGCAGCAGGATCGCGCCGTCCCGATCCACCTCGACGTCGCGTATGCGGCCGAGGTCTTCGAGATAGCGGGCTTCGCCCGAAACTCGCACACCCCGCAGCGTCAGCCGAACAATGCCGCCGGGATTGAGCGAGCCCGCCACGATGTCACCGTTCCAGTCGAACATGTCGCCCTCGTAGAACGCGAAACCACCCGGCGCGATGACCGGATCCCAGTAGTAGCGTGGCTCCGTGATCCCTTCCGCGCGCGGCTTGCCGGTTCCGACGGGCGTGCCGATGTAGTTCTCCCCGTAGCTCACGAGAGGCCATCCGTAATTTGCGCCGCGCTTGACCAGGTTCAGTTCGTCACCGCCGGCCGGTCCGTGCTCAAGCGTCCAGAGTTCGCCCGTCCGGGGATGGATGGCCGCCCCCTGCGGATTCCGGTGCCCGTAGCTCCAGACCTCTCCGAGTGCGTCGCCCTGCCCAAGAAACGGGTTGTCACCGGGAATGTCGCCGGCAGGCATGACGCGCACGACCTTGCCATAGGTCGCCTTCAAATCCTGGGCCAGAACGCGCTCCCTGCGCGAGGAGCGTTCGCCCGTCGTGATGAAGACATGCCCGCCGTGAGGAACGATCCGCGAGCCAAAATGCTTGGAGGACCTCGACGGGGGCGTCTGGACGAAGAAATCCTCCAGATCGGTCAGGCGTGGAGGATTCTCGTTCAGCACGGCGCGTGCAGCCGCCGTGGCGGACCTGCCTCTGCCGAGCGGTTTCGCGTAGGTCAGGTAGATTCGGCGAGAGGTCTCGAAGTCCTCTGCGAGCGCAACGTCAAGAAGCCCGCCCTGGCCGCTGGCCAGCACTTCTGGCGCACCAGCCACGGACTGCACGCCCTTGCCTCTCCTGATGATCTTGATCCCTCCCGGGCGTTCGGTGACAAGATAGGCACCGTCGGGAAGAACCTCGATTCCCCATGGATGCGCCAACCCGTCAGCGATGACCTCGACATCAAGGCGCTGCGACGTCCTGATTTCGGGTGCGCGGGTCTGGTTTTCGAATGCCGGCTCGAATTCAGGCACGTTCTTCGGACCTTGCGAAACCTGGGCATGGGTCGTGCCCGCAAATACGGACATGGCAACAAGTGCAATCAATCTCTCGTGCATGGCGGTTCCTCCATCGGAATCAATGATAGCGCCTTCGCCGATATGCCGCTGCAGTAGCGACTACCGGGAATGCGGCAGGAAAAGTCGCTGGGACAAACGTAATCACTGGGACGGGTTCCACCTCTTCACCTTCGACGACTTTGCCATTTCTGCGAGGGGCAGGCCAAAATCAGCGTCCCCTTCGAACTCGATTCGGCTCGATACCTCGGTCCGCCGCTCCTGATTGCCGCCAACCAGTCGCCCTTGACCCTTGCTCAGATATTGGCCGATGAATCGACGTCCGTGGCCGCTGTTGACCGTCTGGTCGATCTACCGAACCACAACCTTGGATGCGAGTGTCCAAAGCTGTCGGCGGCGCGAATCCCTCAAGTCAAATCCACTCGGTCGAAGCTGGCCTGCGTAGGAGGCCGCCAAGTGGAACACTGCTAACGACAGAATGGACATCGCACCCAACACCTGACATAGAAAATGGCGGGAAAGAGACGTCGTCCTGCTTGCGGGCAAGGCCAACCCGGGCGAAACCGTGCCTTCGAGGCTAGGCTCTGCGCACCGAAATTGGAATTGGTCAGGTTGCCTCGACCCCAGCTACTCTTCGGCATCTTCCTCCAGGCCGGAAAATAGATCATCCACCGACCCGAAGCTTGACACATCTCCCACTCGGGACGCCTCGATCGCCTCCTGCGTAACGGCATTAGGAATACGGAGTTCAAACGGAAGGGCCTTGTTTGCAACAACTTGGGACAGGAGCATACGAATGGCGCCTGACATAGTGATCCCCAACTGATCAAGGACCTCCGTCGCCTGCTCCTTGACGTCCGCATCAACCCTTGCCCGGACCACTTGATCAGCGATGGGCATTGCATTGCTCCTCAAATTTGGCCCCTTTGAAGCCACAGGATGTGATCTTTGTTTGTTCTCTGGTCAAGAGCTCTCCCTCCCCCTCCGCACCTCCGTGACGAACTGCATTTGCGCCGTGGCCCTCCCCTGAAAGCCGTCTCCGGTCGACGCGACGAGAGGCCGTTCAAAAGTGATGTCCTTCAGAAAGAAACGCATCGTAGCTCTCGCCCGAGGCAATGGCGGCTTCGCGCCCGCGTGCGGCCCAGAGCAGCCCTCGCCTGAGCATTTCGTGGGCGGGCCCACTTCGAATCACGTCGGCCTTGTGCCCGAGCGCATTGTAGTAGACCCGTCCCATCCCCCAGCGCCGGATCCAGGCCACGGGCATGTCAACCGCCCCGTTTGGACTGTGAAACCACGTGACCGTCGGAAACCGGCTCGTCGCCAGAACATGATTCGCCGGGTCGACATGCAGGTAATACTGCTCGCTTTCGACGTCGAAATCATCAAGCCCGGAAACCAGTTCATGCTCGGGCTCCGTGATCTTCACGCGGTAGCGAACTCCGTCGCCGCCCGGATGCGCAACCCAGTTTGCCCCGGTCATGAATTGCCAGAGAACATTGTCGCGGAAGGCGTCACACATGCCCCCGTGGCATCCGGCAAGTCCGGC
>JAJEAC010000130.1 GCA_022824315.1 Silicimonas sp. | reverse complement strand
CCTTGACCGCGACGTCAACGCTGCCCGCAACGTGCTGCAACAGCTCAAGGGGCCGGGAACCGGCCTTCGGTCGCGAAGCGTGCGGGTTGCCGCGTAGCTTGGCCGAGAAGCCGTCGCCTTCAGGCGACGGAGTGTTCACTCACTTGAATCGGAGGTTGGCCCGCCTTCCAGTTTCCGAAAGGCACAATGCGGCCCGCGGGCTTCTGACAAGGTCCCGGCAATGAACTTCGGGATGCGCCGGTTGGAACGAACAGTTCGCACGGGGTTGAATTCCAGGGTCGAACCGGTATCTACAATGGCTTCGTTCATGCTGAACGCAGTCTCAAGTCTTGCACAACTCTGCATGACCAAAGGCAAATGGACCGGATCGGACGATTCAACCTAAAGGAAGAACCACGATGAGCGACTCCTACAACATGTCTATGAGAAAGTTCCTGAAGCAGCTGGGTGTGACCTCGCAACAGGCGATCGAGGCGGCGCTTCGCGACAGGGGCGAAGCCGGCAAGAGCTACGCGGTCAAAGCCAACGTCACGATCGAGGAACTCGGCTTGGATCACGAAGTCTCGGGCACCATCGTGGAGAACGACTGAACCTTGGCGCTGTCTCGAGATAGTGTGCTTGGTGCACTGAAATCGGTCAGCGACCCCGCTACCGGTGACGACATCGTTGCAGCGGGATTGGTGCGTGCCTTGAACGTCGAGGGCGGACGCATCCGGTTCGTCCTGGAAATTGATCCAAAGCTTGCGCAGACGTATGAGCCGGTTCGAGCTGATGCGGAGGCACGGATGAAGGCGCTGCCGGGCGCCGAGGATGTGTCGATCCTTATGACCGCGCATACCGAAAAGGCTCCGCCAGAACTGAAACCCAGCGCGCGTCCCGAACCCCGGGGACCTGAAAAGATACCCGGTATCGATCGCATTCTTGCAATTGCGTCCGGAAAGGGCGGGGTCGGCAAGTCGACCGTCTCCGCAAACCTCGCCTGTGCGCTGGCGCAGGCAGGGCGGCGTGTCGGCTTGCTGGACGCGGACGTTTACGGACCGTCACAGCCGCGCATGCTTGGCGTCTCGGGTCGTCCGTCAAGCCCGGATGGCAAGACCATTCTTCCGATGCGCAACCACGGCGTCACCATGATGTCGATCGGGCTGATGACGACGGAAGGGCAGGCGGTTGTCTGGCGCGGCCCGATGTTGATGGGCGCGTTGCAGCAGATGCTGACGCAGGTGCAATGGGGCGCCCTCGACGTATTGATCGTCGACTTGCCGCCAGGCACGGGAGACGTCCCGATGACGCTTGCGCAGAAGGCCGTCGTCGATGGCGCGATCATCGTGTCCACGCCTCAGGACGTGGCGCTGATCGACGCCCGCAAGGGAGTGGACATGTTCAACCAGCTGCGCGTTCCGATCCACGGACTGATCGAAAACATGTCGACCCACATCTGCTCGAAGTGCGGGCACGAAGAACACACCTTCGGCCACGGCGGCGTGGCGGCCGAGGCGGCGAAAATCGGCGTGCCGCTTCTGGCGGAGATTCCGTTGCATCTCGATATCCGTGTCGCCGGTGACGGAGGGGCGCCCGTTGTCGTGACAAGCCCCGACGGACCGCAGGCGGCCGCGTTTCAGCGGACGGCGAGAGAGCTTGTCGCGATGAGCGCCGCATGACGGAAGCCGTTCTGCCTCCATTGATGTCCGGCCTGGCCGTCAGCGGTGCAATCGACCCCTTCGTCACGGCCTGCGCCAAGGCGAGCCTGGGCTGTGACGCCGGGCTCGTCGCATACAACGTCTCGGTCGACCGGCTTGGCTCGGCTTTGGTGTTCGCGCCGGAAGTGCCGCTGGCAAAGGCCATGGCGATGCTGCCGCTTTGCGGCGTTGGGCTGCAGAATGCCCTGGGTGCGCTCGCGCCCCCAGAGGTTGCCGTTCACCTCGACTGGTCCGGCGAAATCCGTGTCAACGGGGCGCGTTGCGGCCGATTCCGCGTGGCGGCCAGCACCGACGACGAGAGTGCGCAGCCGGACTGGCTGGTTGTCGGGTTCGAGATGCCGCTGCTCAGCGCAAAGCAGACGCCGGGCGATGACGTCGAAGAAACAGTGCTCTACGAGGAAGGCTGCGTCGATGTGGATCCGGTGAACCTGATCGAAAGCTGGGCGCGCCATACGCTTAACTGGATTGCGCGTTGGGAGGAAGAAGGTTCGAGACCCCTGCATGCCGAATGGCGGGGCATCGCGCACGGCCTGGGCGACGCAATCCAGTTTGGCGGGGCGAACGGCACCTTCCTTGGCGTTGACGAGGATTTCGGGATGCTCTTGCGCGAAGGAAACGACACGCGTCTGTTCCCGCTCACCGCTCTTCTGGAGCCGCAATGAACCTTGCCCGTGCGATCCATTTCGACGAAAGCGACACCCGGGTCTACCCGGTGCCGGCCCGCACCGGAGAATGGTGCATTTCCGGCGGGTTCGAATTCTCGAACTGGACCGAGGCCGATCTGGCCGGCAAGGCCCGGCAGGCCTTTTCAAATGGCTGGTTCGGGCTGGAGACGACCGGGCGCGTGACCTTTGTTGCGGTCACCCAGATCGAGCCCGCGGAACTCGATCGCCTGACCGACATGCTGGCCGAGCACTTCGTGACCTATTACGGCGCGCCGGACCTCTTTGCCGCGCGCCCGGTCGCCACGGAGGAATTGAGCCACATGGTGGAGATGTGCGACGAACATGCGGCGAATACGCTTCTCACGGTCTCTCGCGAATTGACCGAAGTGGGGGTTCGCGAGTCATTCCGCGTCATTGAATCCCAGGACGCAGACCTGGACCAGTTCGCCATTCACGGATCGCTGGACGAGTGATCCCGATACTGGATCCGGTTTCGCGATCTCAACGTAACACTTCATTGGTGAACAGCGTCTCGCCATTTGCCTTGCAATCGTTGATTGGCATCTCCGCCACGGGCGAGGCCATCCCGTCTTCCAGGGCGGCCGCCGGTTCGGCCTTCAACATGCGGCTGGCTTGCCGGATCTGACCACAAGGCCCTGTCCGCGATCGAAATTGTCGTGAGGGCTGGCGCTGGCGGTCCTGATCCTGTCCTCACCGGTCGAGGAATGCGGACCGGCATTGGCCAGCGCTGCTGTCTTGGTCGCTCTCCTCGTAATCCGCAGCAGTGAGACCTTGCTGGTCTGACGATGCAACGGCGCCCGAGGCAAGCGAACAAAAAAACGTCCAAGTTTCATCCTCTTCACCGCCGACCGCGGCGATCATCCTCGCGAACACAGGATGCTGTTCAAGGACACGGAGCAGTACGACTCACTTACTCACGTGCCGTTGATCTGGGTCGGTCCGAAGGGTGCGAAGGTCGAACGCAGCCAGGAAATTGCGCAAACGCCGGATATGGGAACGGATATGGGAACGACGATTCTGGAGCATGCGGGAGTCGAGGCGCCTGTCGGCATGCAGGGCGTCGTTCTGTCGTTTGCAGGCGGTCAGGGGCGCGAAGCGGCACACATCCAATTCGGGACGCAGCGGACGCAAGCGGCCCTCTGCACCCGTCCATGCGTTCACACGACCATCCATGATCGGTGGCGGCCGTCGATCAGTCTTGGCAAGTGCCCGAACGAGCGGATTGATCTTGTGGACGATCCCGGTGAAAGGACCAACCGCTTGGACAGCGTTGCACACGCCGATATAAGGAGCCGGCTGATCGAAGGGCTCGCCGAGCTGGAAATTGCCGTTGTCAATCGGGTGCCTTTGCCAACCGCGCAGCCTAGCCCTGCTCCAGCTCTTTCGCCGACTGAATGTAGTAGTGCCGCGTCGGGCAGTTGATCTGGGCGCGTGCGTGCAACCTCAGAAGCAGAGCCTTGATCGCCTTGGCGTTTCCCCCGCCTTGGCCGGCATGGATCAGCCGGTCAATCAGCTGCAATGCCCATTGATAGTCTTCTTCCGCCCGGGCCTTTTCGACGGCCGTCATGACGGCCTCCGGCCCGCCTGCAAGTTCGATGAAGCGAAGCGCTTCGTCCGCCGGAGACAGGGGGCTGAGCGACGTGGGGTTGCCGTCGAACCATCCGATGGTCCCTACGAAGTAAGCGCGAACGGCGAAGTCGACCCTCCCGTAGTACTCGCGCAGGTGGGGCTTCTCGGCAAGTTCGGGCGGCAGGTGCACGCTATGCGCCAGCTCGTCGATGGTCTTGCCCGCATCCATGCCGTTGCGGGTTTCGCTGACGATGTGGCGGATCGCGTCCCGATAGTCCGTCAGGACTTCCCTGATGGTATCCGCTCCCGTCATCGCCTTGGTGTGGCCGGGCGCAAGCACCTCGGGCTCAAACGCCATCAACTGGTCCAGCGTGTCCGCCCAAGCGTCAAAGTCCCGATACTCGGTCCCGCGAATTGCGTAGAGGTTCGGAAACGCGCGATAGAAGTTGTCGCCGCAGAACAGCACTTTCCTGTCGGCGTACCAGACGACCATGTGATCGGGGGTTTCCCCGGGCGCCATCGCCAGCTCAAGCTCGATGCCGCAGGTTGTCACCGTCTCGCCCTCTCCACCAATGCGACGCGTCGGGGGCAGGATGCCGGCGCCCATGCCCTTGAGCGGGCGGTCGCCCGGTCCGACGCCAATGCCGATGATTTCGTCCGGGTAGGACAGTCCGATGCCGAACTGGCGCTTCGTGCGCGCCTGCAGCGCCTTGACGGCGCGGGGGTGGATGGTCTTTTCGAGCAGCGCGTCCTGGGACGACCTGTCGCTCGCGAGAATTTCGGGGTTTCCTCCGGCGGCAAAGACGCTTGCGCCAGAGATGTGGTCGCGGTGAGAGTGTGTCAGAATGATCGTCTTGATCGGCAGATCGGTGATCTTGCGAAACTCTGCCAGAACGTTTTCGGCGGCAGCTGTCGTTTCGGTCGTGTCAATGATGACAACCCCGTCGTCCCCGACGATCATGTACACGTTCGACGCCGCAAATCCGAATGCCTGATAGACGTCTTCCGCAATCTGGACCACGTCTTTCGCGAAGTACTCGGGGTGGGCTTGCAGTTCAGGATGCATCGGCGCTCCTCCAAATTTCACCGCATCAATCATGCGAAACTGGGTATCGGTTTGGGATCCTGAATGCAAGGAGAGCGATCTATCCCCGGTCTCGCCCCGCTCATGCATTGATTTAGGATCCTAAGGGTGCGATACAGCGCGGAATTCAGAGGGTGACACACGCATGGCGCGCAAGAACATACTTTTCATCATGTGCGATCAGCTTCGGTTCGACTATCTTGGGTGCACCGGGCACCCGACCATCAAGACCCCGAACATCGATGCACTGGCCGCACGAGGTGTCACCTTCTCCAACACCTATTGCCAGTCGCCGATCTGCGGCCCGTCACGCATGAGCTTCTATACCGGCCGCTACGTGTCGTCACATGGGTCCGCATCCAACTTTGCGCCGCTTCGCATCGGTGAACGGAACATCGGCCACCACTTGAATCCGCTGGGCATGCGTACCGTTCTGGTGGGCAAGACGCACATGATTGCCGACCGGGAGGGCATGGAACGACTTGGAGTGGATGCCGGCAGCACCATCGGGGTCCACCATGCGCAGGCCGGTTTCGAGGTGCATGAGCGCGACGACGGAGTGCATCCGGATTCGATGGTCCGCCCGGACGTCGCCTACAACCAGTACCTGAAGTCGAAAGGATACGTGGAAGACGACAACCCGTGGCATTGGGCGGCGAACTCCGTCGAAACGGAGGAGGGGGTTCGCTCCGGTTTCTTCAATGATCGCGTCGACCTGCCTGCGCGGGTCGCAGAGGAGGACTCGGAGACGCCTTACATGACCAGGCGGGCAATGGAATTCCTGGCGGAGGACGACGGGAAGGCTCCGTGGTTGCTGCACCTGTCCTATATCAAGCCCCATTGGCCTTATGTCGCGCCCGCGCCGTACAACGACATGTACTCGGCTGGCGACGTCGTTCCCGCGACAAGGACTGAAGACGAATTGGTGGACACCAATCCCCTCATGAAACTCTTCATGACGCGGGTTGCCGGGAAGACCTTTGGCAGGGACGTTGCACGCGAGACGGTCATCCCGGTCTACATGGGGCTGATATCGCAAATCGATGACCAGCTCGGGATCCTGTTCGACTCCATGGAGAAGCGCGGATTGCTCGACGATACCATGATCGTTTTCACCTCCGACCACGGCGACTATCTGGGCGACCACTGGATGGGCGACAAGGACTATTTCCACGCCCCCTCCGTCAGGATTCCGTTGATCATCGCGGATCCAAGCAAGGAAGCGGACGCGACCCGCGGGACGGTTGATGCATCACTGGTCGAGGCTATCGACCTTCTGCCGACGTTCATCGAGCACCAGGGCGGCGAAGTGACCCGGAACATTTTGGATGGGCGCTCGCTCATGCCGAAGATCCGGGGCGAAGACGTTGAATGGCGCAGCTATGCCATCAGCGAATACGACTATTCTTGCCAGGTGTTCCGGCCTGAGACGGGACGGACGCCTCTGGACTGCCGGACTTACATGGTTGCAACCGAAAGTTGGAAATACGTGCACGCGCCCGGGTACCCGCCTGTGCTGTTCGACCTGGAAAACGATCCCGACGAACTGGTCGATCTTGGCCGCAGTCCCGAACATGAAGGCATTCGCCAGAAGATGGCCGGTCATCTCGCGGACTGGGCGCTTCAATACAGGCAGCGCGAGACCTGGTCGGAAGAGCGCAACGTCAGGATGACTGGCATTGAAGAGCAGCTTGGCGTCCTGATCGGCTACTGGAATGAAGATGACGCCAAGGGCAAGGACCCCAAGATTCTCCCGAGTCGAAGACCGGTGACCGGCGAATGAACAATCAGTCGGCCGTTGTCAGCGGATCGGCAGCGGAGAATGGAACAAGGTCCGCGACGGTCAGGCACTTGTCTCGATCTTCAAGTGTCCGGATGTACTCGATCATCATGTGAGAGTGTTCCCGCATCATGCCTTCGGCGCGAACCGGGTCGCCGCTCTCGATTGCCTCGCAGATGGCCTGATGTTGCACATTGCCGAGGCGCAGGCGGAAATTGTCGCGCTCAAACTGATCAGGTGTCTTGTCCAATGTCCAACGCGGCCGGGGCCTGAACCATGTACCCGCAGCCTTCGCCGCGGCTTGTGGCACCTTGCCGCTCGAACAGGCGCAACGCCAGCCTGATCGGTGTCCGTGACGCATCGAGGGTTTTGCACGGTTGCGCTTCAGGCAGCCATTCTCCCTCCGAGCATGACTCCACGATGATGTCCTGTCGAATTCGGGCGGCAAGTTGCGTGTCAATCGATTCCGCGGGAGCATAGGATGCTTGTCGGGATCCCAAGATCAAGGAGGACATCCGGAGACGTCGTCCAAGCAGTCTGGGCCTTCGCCATCGGATCGGAGGCGGCGCCGGACCTGAAGGGTCGCGACGGCGGACGCAATGCACGCCCGCAAGGACCGCGCAACGAATGCTGGAGCCGAAGTCTTTCAGTCTTTTCCGGCGCTGCCGGCCCGGTTCCGGCCGGCATTTCCGGCCGCATGCCAACGGACCCGAATCGGGTTGCGCCGGCGGGAGGGGACAGGTGGATACGCGGAAATCCGTAACGCGTGACCCGGGATGACCGCCGCCTGCCGGAGCTTGTCCGGCTCGCCGAGAAACCTGGTGGCCGGGCCGAGAGAACACAGGTTCCTCCATGGACGGCCGCGCAAGGCATCAATCAAAAAAGCAGCAATTGAAGCTTGAAACGGGATCCCAATTATGCAAGCATTGGGAAGCGACTGGCTCAATTTCTGGAATCTCGGCATTTTTTTGATGCCTTGGGATCCCAATCCGTCAAGACGGCTTTGCCGACAGGGGAGGGAATCATGAAAGTCACGCATTTCGGCTTGGCGCTGGCGTTTGCGTCCACGTTTGGAGTCGCCCGCGTTGCGGGCGAATGCAGAGGAACTGAGCGTCGCGATCTTCTTCGTTGCCATGGACAAGGAGCATTACAAAGGCCTTTCGGACGGGCGCCGCGCGATCATCGACGAGCTTTCCGGTGAGCCGGCACCCATGATGGAGGCGACGAGTTTCAATGGCGAGGGACAACGTGGGCAGAACTGGCTGACGATCAAGCCTGAAGCCATGAAGGATGTCATATCGGTTTCCGTATCGGCGGAAGTGCGTGCTAGGATGGATGCGGTCATTGCTGAGGCATGAAGAGAATCTTCGCGGAAAATGCCGAACGCGGCATCGGGAACGCCGCAGGGATTCACAAGGCGATGAAGCGGTAAGTCACTGCTGCCGGATCTTTCGGTCCGGCTGTTCTTTTTGGGATGTCAATGCAGCTTGAGCGTGAGAAGATGCGTGCAATCAGAGCCTTGGACCGTGCACTTATTTGGCTGTCGTTGACCTGTGGCGGCACGGCGATTGTCTTCATGACGGGCTTTTCCGTCTGGAACGTCCTGGTCATGAGAAAGGCCCTGAACGCGCCGATCGTGGGGGCCGAGGATCTGCTTCTGCTGTCGCTGGTTGTCATCGTTGCGCTGTCGGTTCCGCTAGGCGCCCGAACCGGGGCCCATATCGAAATCGAGGTGCTGGAATCCCGCATGTCCGCGTGGTTTGCCAAATGGTCGATGATCTTCGTCAAGCTTCTGGGATGTGCATTGCTTGCCATTATGTCCTGGAGGCTTTGGCATGCCGGCCAAAACGCGGTGCGATTTGGAGAGACCACGCAGCAGCTGCTGATTTCGTTCGAACCGTTCTACTACCTCCTTGCGTTCTCGGTGGGCCTCTACGCGGCAATACTCCTGCTGGATATCTGGCAGTTGGCGCGTTCCAACGAGGTCGCCAAGCTGAAGGTCGGGAGCAATCCGCTATGATCAGCATGACGCTACTTGGCCTGATCGGGCTCTTGTCGCTGTTTGCATTGCTGGCGCTGCGGATGCCGGTTGCTCTCTCGATGCTGGGCGTCGGGTTCGTCGGGACGGCGGTTGCCAACGCGAACAAGTTCATCACCATCGGAATGGGCCCGGACCAGGCTTGGGCGCGCGGATGGAAGATCGCGTATTCGAACCTGGCCGGCGAGACCTTCGAGGCCGCATCGAATTTCAACCTGCTCGTGATCCCGATGTTCGTTCTGATGGGCAATCTCGCAGGCGTTTCGGGCATGTCGAACGACCTGTTCACCACCGCCTACCGCTGGATGGGGCACTTGCGCGGTGGCCTGGCCTCGGCAACCGTCGCGGCCTGCGCGGGCTTTGCCGCGCTTTCGGGTTCGTCGCTGGCCTCCGCCGTCACGATGGGCCGCGTCGCGCTGCCGGAAATGAAACGATACAAGTATGCCGACGGCCTTGCTACCGGCGCGGTCGCTGCCGGGGGCACGCTCGGTTTCCTGATCCCGCCGTCCGGCGGCATGATCATCTATGCCGTGCTCACCGAGCAGTCCATCGGGCGCCTGTTCATGGCGGGAGTCTTTCCGGGCATAATCCTGACCCTGCTCTTCATCGGCGCGATCAATCTCGTCGTGGCCCGCAAGCCCCAGGCGGGCCCCCCGGGACCGAGATCAGGGCTTGCCGGGCGCCTCTCGTCGTTTTGGCATGCAACGCCGATCATCGGCGTTGTCCTGATAACCATTGGCGGAATGTACACCGGATTCTTCACGCCGGTCGAGGCTTCGTCGGTTGGCGCATTCCTGACTTTTGTCGTTGCGGCCGCGCGGCGCTCCCTAAGCCTGGAAAAATTGAAGACAGTGATCCTGGAGACGATGAGCGCAACAGCGACCGTCTTCCTGATCATCATCGGCGCCTTTGTCTTCATACCCTTCATGTCACTGACCGAACTGCCCGCACAGCTCGTCACCTTCCTGACGTCGCTGCCGATCGGGGATTTCGGCATCCTCCTGGTGATTGTGCTCATTTACATGTTCCTGGGCATGTTCCTGGAGGGGATTGCAATGCTCGTGCTGACCATTCCGGTCGTCATCCCGATAGCGATCGGGCTGAACTGGGACTTGATATGGTTTGGCATCATCATCGTGATCGTGCTGGAAATGGGCATGATCAGCCCGCCTGTCGGCATCAACGTCTTCGTCGTCAAGTCGATCGCGCCGGACGTTCCAATGGGAACGATCTTTCGGGGTATCTGGCCGTTCTGGTTCGCCATGGCCATGATGATAGGTCTTCTCATTCTCTTCCCGCAGATAGCGCTTTTCCTGCCCGAAACGATTGTGGCCGGTTAACGCAGAAAGGAATCATCACATGGACACCACGACCGAAATCAAGACGCTGCAGCACTTCATCGGAGGCGAGTGGGTGGATGCAGCGACAGGAGAGACTTTCGAAGACCTGAACCCGCTTGATGACAGCCTCTATGCCGTTGCGGCAAAGGGGTCGGGCGATGACATCCGCAAGGCGATTGCGGCAGCGAAGTCAGCGTTTCCCGCGTACAAGGCGACCACGCCGACCGACCGCGAGCGCTGGCTGTTGCGGGCGGCGGAGATCATGGAAAAGCGCCAAACCGAACTGGTCGATTGCCTGATCGACGAAGTCGGATCGACGGTTGGCAAGGCCATGTTCGAATTCAACAAGGGGCTGGCCATGGTCCGTGCCGCAGCCGGCATTTGCCGCAATGTCAGGGGCGAAACGATCCCGTCCGACGTGCCGGGGAAGTTCTCGATGTCGATCCGCGATCCCCTCGGCGTGGTTGCGATCATCACGCCGTTCAACGTGCCTCTCATCAAGAATACCCGACTGGTCGCCAATGCGCTCGCCGTCGGAAACACGGTCGTGCACCTGCCGTCCGAGATGGCGCCTCACCTGTCAGTCCTGATGGCCGAAGTCCTTTCCGAGGCCGGGATCCCTCCGGGAGCCTTTAACGTGGTCACTGGAAACGGAGCGGAAATCGGCGATGACCTGACCGGCAGCACGGACGTGGATTTCGTGAGTTTCACGGGCTCGTCCGTTGTCGGCCAGCACATCGCCGAAATCTGCGCGAGGAACAAGACACCGAACACGCTCGAGCTGGGCGGCAAGAGCCCGACGCTGGTCTTGGCGGATGCCGATCTGGACACGTGCATGCCGTTGGCGGCGCGCTCGATCTTCATGTTTGGCGGGCAGCTTTGCATCGGCTCCAGCCGGTTCTACGTGGAACGCCCTATCTACGATGAATTCGTCCAGCGCTTCGCGAAGATCGCGTCGATGGCCGGCATGGGCAGCCTGCGCGACCCGGATACGGTCGTGTCTCCGATCATCTCGGAACGGCAACGCAATCGGGTCAGGGATCACATCGAGAATGCAAGGGCGAACGGGGCAACCGTTGTTGTTGGCGGCGAGTGGGAAGGCAACCGGTGTCAGCCGACTATTCTGACAGGCGTAACGGAGGACATGACCGTATGTCGGACAGAGACCTTTGGCCCCGTGACCTCGATATACCCGGTCGACAGCTATGAAGAGGGGTTGGAGAGATCCAACGATACCGAGTTCGGGTTGTCTTCCGCCATCTTCACGAACGACATCAACAAGGCGTTCCATTTCGCGCGCAACATCGGAGCGGGCATGTGTCACGTCAACGGACCGACCGTCCACGATGAAGCGCATGTGCCGTTCGGCGGAAATGGTGAAAGCGGGGTGGGACGGGAAGGAACCGATGCCGATCTTGAAGCGATGACCGAGCTCAAGTGGGTTACGGTGCAGCTATGACGTTCACTCTTTATCACCATGGATCGTCCGTATGTGCCGCAAAGGTCCGCTTTGCCATGGCGGAAAAGGACTTGGAATGGCACGGCGTCTATATCGACATCCTGAAGGGAGAGCAGTTTGATCCCGGGTACCTGAAGCTGAATCCGAAGGGAGTCGTGCCGACGCTCCTGCATGACGATCTGGTGATTCCGGACAGCACGGTGATCATTGAATACCTCGACCAGATCGTGCCCGAGACCAGCGTGCATCCGACCGATCCTTGGGAACGGGCACAGGTGCGCTACTGGACCAAGGCGGTCGACGAGGATCTGCATCCGGCCTGCGGGACGATGACCTTTGTCTGTTCGCATCGCCATACGGTGCTGAAGAACCTGGGACCGGAAGGGGCCGAGAAATTCCTGGCCTCCACGCCCACGATCTCGGTCACGTCGGACTGGAAGGTGCAGAAGGACAATTTCGTCCGACACGGGTTTGAAGCGCCGGGCGCGACGGAGAAGGTCAGGCTCTACGACGCCTATCTCCACAAGATGGAAGAGGCGCTGGAGGGCAAGGACTGGCTTGTCGGCGACAGGTTCTCGGTCGCCGACATCTCGCTGACGCCCTACGTGAACCGCCTGGCGATGATGTCGATGCATGGCATGTGGGAACGCGGGCGGCTGCCCAATGTCGAGCGCTGGTTCAAGGCCATCCAGGGCAACCCGAATTTCAAGTCCTGCTTCATCGACTGGGTGCCGGAGGACTTGACGAACGACCTGCGCGAAAACGGTGCCAAGAGTTGGCCCGAAGTCGCCGAAATTCTTGAAATCCAAACCTGAACGAGAGGGGAGACAGCAATGGGCCGACTGAACGGAAAGACAGCGGTGATCACGGGCGCCGGCCGCGGGATCGGCGCCGTGATGGCCAAGCAAATGGCCGGAGAAGGCGCGAATGTCGTGGTGTCGGATGTGCTCGATACCGCTGACACGGTGGCCGCCATCAAGGAATCGGGAGGTGCGGCAATGGGCCTGAGCGTGGATGTGACGTCGGACGACGATCTTGCCGCGATGGTCGAGGCGACGGAAGGGGAATTCGGCGCGCTCAACATTCTTGTCAACAACGCGTCGATCTTTGCCGCGCTTCAGCCCAAGCCGTTCCTGCAGATCGACAACGACGAGTTCGACAAGGTCATGACCGTGAACGCGCGCGGCGTGCATCAGGCCACGAAGGCGGTTGTCCCGGCGATGTTGCGTGCCGGCGGGGGAAAGATCGTGAATATCGCATCCGGCACCTTCTATTACGGGCCGCCCGGACTGGCACACTACACGGCATCGAAAGGTGCCGTCATCGCGCTGACCCGCGGCTATGGACGCGAGTTGGGTGACAAGAACATCCAGGTCAACGCGATCGCGCCGGGGCTGACGGAAAGCGAGTCGATACAGGGCCACGCCGGCTTCGACCCCGCACGCGGTCCGACCGTGCAGTCGCGTTCGATCAAGCGCGAGATGGTTCCGGAAGACCTTCTCGGTTCGCTCATGTACCTGATCACCTCTGACAGCGACTTCGTCACGGGCCAGACGCTGAATGTCGACGGCGGCAAGGTAAACGTCTAGGCATCGGTCAAAAGGCGCGCCGTTGCCAGGTCCTGCGCGCGGCCCGATGCACCGGACGGTGGGTCATGCCGCGCTTGAAGCTGTCCGGGCCGTCGCAGCAGGGCAATGCACGCCAATGGAGAACAGCCTGAAGGCCGGTCCCGCAGGCGGTCTCCGGGTGCGCCGTTCCAAGCGGGGGCGTCTCGCGTCATCGTGGCGTCGGTCGAGGTCCAAGATGAGCCGGGTTGAACGTCAGGCACGGCACCGTCCACGGCGACTTCGAGCCGGCCTGCGCATGGACAAGAATCACATGGTTCGCTTTTTGGCGGACCCATAGCGAACCAGGAAACTCAAGACATGGCAAAACTGGGTGAAGACATCATCGGCACAAGCGGCCTGCCACCGTTTTTCTCGGTGTCCAACGCGGACGACGTCACGATCGACGCTCCGGAATGCCGCAAGGGCGACGCGTTGCGCACATGGGTGCGTTCGCTCAGCGGATTCCAGAAGGAGGCGCTTGTCCGGTCTGCCGACACGGGCCGCACCTGGCGCCTCGTTTCGGACGAAGGGCCGTACCTCAACGGGCATGATGCCGCGCCCTGTCCCTTGGCGTTCCTTACGGCAGGCATGGCCGCGAGCTACCTGAACGAGATCGCCGCACTGGCCAAGATGCGCGATGTCGAGCTTCGCAAGCTGCGATTGATCCAGAACAATTTCTACACGATGCAGGGGTCGATGCCCAAGCGGACCATGATTGGCGGGGCAGAGCCCGTCGAGCTTGAGGTCGAGGTTGACTGCGACCTGGACGACGCTGCATTGAACAGCCTCTTGATGGATGCGGTCCACGCTTCGCCGCTGAACGGCCTGATGCGCGGACATCTTGCGAGCCTTTTCAAGCTGGCCAAGAACGGGTCGGAGTTGCCGACGGCGAAAGCCGAGGAACTGGACAGCGCGCTGTTTCCCGATCCGGGCGACCATTTCGCGGCATCAAGACCGTCGGATGTTCGGCCAGAGCTTGTCAGTGCCGTTGGTCCCACTCCCAAGAAGGAGGTGGCCAAGGGAACCTCCGCTGCGTCGGGAAGTCTTGCGGATGAACAGAACCGCAGGCTGAACATTGGAGCCATCGCAATTTTGCGAAAGGATGGACTCAAGGACATCCAGCAGATGCAGTATTCTCCTTGGGGCACCTCGTTCCGGTTCCTCAGTTCCGAAGACGGGCGCGCACCGGACGCGAACACCCTGATCAGCGCCGGCATCGGGTTTTGCTTCATGACCCAGTTCGGACGCTTTGCGTCAATGCTGAAGCTGGACCTGCCGGATTACCGCATCGTTCAGGACACGCATTTCAGCCTTGGCGGCGCCTCCGGCGGAACAGGAAAGGCCGGCGAGGCCGACCCGATTGAAACCCATGTCTACCTGGAAACATCCGAGCCCGACGATGTGGCGCAGGAGATGCTGGACATGTCCGAGCAGACCTGTTTCCTGCATGCATTCTGCCGTACGGAATTGAGGACCAAGCTGAAAATCACGCGCGTCTGACGCCCGGGAACGAATTTGTCGAAGCCTGGAGACGAGGAGCGGGTGAACTGACATCGGGCAGACTCGCCTTGCGCGAATCGATCGAAAGTTGGGCCAATTTGGCGGGATGCGGATCGTAGGGACAGGATTCGAACCATCTGGAAGGACTGCGGACGCATGATGTCCGCCTGAAGCCAGGAAACGCCATGAATTCGTCGAGATGAACAAGCGAGGGCGCACGGTGCGTCGGCATCGATGCGCAGCGCTACGGGTGCAGGTCGGTCGCGACCGTCGGTCAGATGCCCTTGGATCGCTGGCCTGATCTGGTCGGACGGCCGACGAATGCGGACGCCGACACGCGTTCGCAGGTGGCTGACGAACGTCCATGATCGCGAGCGCGTCTCATGCGCGGCGACCCGGCCCTCCTCATCGGCGGGCAGAGGTGGCCGAAAGTGGTCGAACGTCCGGTCTTCGGTCCCGAAGGCAGGGGCGCCGGTCTCGGGCGCTTGCATGAGCCCGGAGACCGGCATCAGCCGGCTTGGAAGAAACTGGCCGTCCCTCCGAAGGGCAGAGTTGACTCATAATTGGCATTTGGCATACAAAATGCGAATGGATCAGTGACTGATCCTTGAAACGATCCTAGGGAGCACACTATGAAGATTTCTTTCGGAGCAAAGTTGGGCGCTGCCGCGATTCTCGCATCTGCGGCAATGTTGGCTGGAAGCATCGCAAGTGCGGACGAGTATCCAAGCAAGACAATCGAGGTTGTCACGCACGCCGGAAACGGCGGCGGCACCGACGTGACGACGCGCATGATGATGCTGCGCGCCCGTCGCGAACTGGGCCAGGACATGGTGGTCGTCAACAAGAGGGGCGGCGGCGGGGCCGCGGCGCTGGAATACTACAAGACCGTTCCAGCGGACGGTTACACCATCCTGACCTTCACTGTTGGCCATGCGGCCGTGATGGCCAAGGGCCAGGGCGGCATGATGATCGACGAACTGCGCCCGATTGCGCGCGGCACGGATGATCCGCAGATCCTGATGACCAAATGCGGTGCCTACGAGAGCGCCGAGGACTTCGTGGCCAAGCAAAAGGAGGCCCCGATCACCTATGGCGTGACGCACTTGGGCAATATCGACGATGTGTCCGCCTTCATGTTCACGCTGAAGGGCGGGATGATGACACCCAAAATGCTGCCCTTTGACGGTGGCGCAGAGCTTGCCACTCAACTGGTTGCGGGCGCAGTCGACGCGGGCGTCTTGAACCTGGCCGAAGCCGGCGCGCAAATCGAGGCAGGCGAGATCTGCCCGACGGTCGTGCTGGCAGACGAGCGCATGGCCAAGATCGGCGACGTTCCGACCGCCAAGGAACTGGGAATTCCGGTCAGCTTCTCGACCGTGCGCGGCTTTGCCGTGCATGCCGACACGCCGCCGGAAGTGGCGGAGAAGATCGAAGCCGCGCTGCTCAAGGCCATGAACCACACGGTCTACCAGGGGTTCTTGACGTCGGTCGGCCTGGACAGCACCTCGGTCGCGGGATCGGATGTTTGGGGTCCGCAGATCCAGACCACGGTGAACGAGATGGCCGCCGCTCTGAAAGAGCTGGGCTTCATCGAATAGACCCGCTCGACATGCGATGCGGCACCTTTCCTCGCCGCATCGCATGTCGTTTTCCCGCCCGCCTTCGGGTCTGCCGCTTTGCCTGCAAGGTGACATTCCATGACGCCGCCGACGGACAAACCCAAGCTGCTGGGCCAGTGCGAACGCTGGCTGATCCCGGTCCTGATCCTGTCCTTTTGCGGGGCGACATACTGGGTGAGCACGACGTTCAAGAAGATGCCGCCGATCCTGAAACGCGGCATCCAGCCGTCTGACTTTCCGCAACTTCTTTTGCTTCTGCTGGTTTTTCTGACGCTTCTGATGGTCTGGAAGGATCCGATCCGCGTACGCGACAGGCTCATGGGCAGCACCGTTGGCACGATCGCGCTGTTTGCCGGGTTTGCGGCGCTGGCGAGCATTGACTTCTTCCTGGCCCTGGGTGCGTTTGCCACGGTGCTGTCGCTGTTCTGGGGCGAACGGAGGGTGCCGGTCCTGGTCCTTGTCGGACTGCTGGTGCCCGCGGCGATCTTCTTTACGTTTGACCAAGTCTTCGAAATCCGCTTCCCGCGCGGGTTGCTGACCAGTCTTTGGTACGGGTGAGGCCATGGATGCGTTGATCCACGGACTGGTATCCCTGTTCGATCTTCATCTGCTGCTGCTGATTTTCTGCGCGACCATCGGCGGCGTGATCATCGGTGCGCTGCCGGGGCTGAATGCGACGACCGGGGCGGCGCTGCTGCTGCCGTTCACGCTGACCATGGAGCCGGTGCCGGCCATCGCCACGATGACGGCGATCTATTGCTCGGCAACATTTGCCGGCGCGATCACGGCGATCCTGATCAACACGCCGGGCACCGCTGCCAGCGCCACCACGTGCCTGGACGGCTACCCGCTGGCTCAGCAGGGCCAAGCCGGGCGCGCCCTTGGCATGGCCGTCGTGGCCTCGACTTTTGGCGGCATTTTCAGCGTGATCTGCCTGATGCTGGCCGCACCTTTGCTGGCGCGCGCGGCCTATCACTTCTCGCCACCCGAATATTTCGCGCTGACCCTGTTTGGCTTGTCCATGCTGGCCTCGATCGGTGACGGTTCGGCCATCAAGAACCTGATCGCGGGCGTGTTCGGCATCTTGATCGCAATGATCGGGGTGGACAACCTGACCACGGTCGAGCGGTTCACGTTCGGGTCCTACCACCTGTACGAGGGCATCGGCTTTGTTCCTGTCATGATCGGCGTGTTCGGCATTTCCGAGCTGCTGGTGCAGTCCGAGAAACTTCACCTCAAGCGCGAGGTGATCCGCATGAAATCGGTCGAACTGCCCAGCGCCAGGGACTACAGGGAAAGCTGGCGTGCGATCCTGCGGTCCTCGGGCATTGGCACCTTCATCGGCATCCTGCCGGCTGAAGGCGCGACAGTGGCCTCGATGATCGGGTACAACGAGGCCAAGCGCTGGTCCCGCAACCCGAAACTGTTCGGCAAGGGCGCAATCGAAGGCGTGGCCGGTTCCGAGGCGGCCAACAACGCGGCCACCGGCGGCGCAATGGTGCCCACGCTGGCGTTGGGCATTCCCGGCTCGGCCACGGCGGCGGTGATCCTGGCAGGGCTGATGGTGCACGGGCTTCAGCCCGGGCCCAACATGTTCACCGAGCAGGCTGATTTTGCCTACGCGATCTTCTGGTCGATGATGCTGGTGAACCTGCTGTTCTTTGTCGTCGGCCTGCGGGGCGCCAAGATCTTTGCCCGCGTGACCCTGATCCCGGTCGAGGTGCTGTGGCCGGTGGTCTTCGTGTTCTCCATCGTCGGTGCCTATGCCCTGGACCAGTCGATGTTCGACGTTTGGGTCGCATTGGTTTCCGGGGTCATTGGCTACTTCATGCGCCGCTACGGCTTTTCCGTCGTGCCGCTGGCGATCGGCTTGATCCTGGGCGGGATGCTGGAGCAGCGATTGGGCCAATCCATGGTGATGCTGGACGAGAAGTGGTGGCTGATGTTCACCCGTCCGCTGACCTTGCTGTTCCTCGTGCTGACCGCGCTGGCCCTGTTCGGTCCCGCGATTTGGGGACGCATGGTGAAACGCCGCGCACCGCTTGATTCCACCGGAGAGTGACATGAGCAAGATCAAGTCTGTCCGCACACGCGTCTGGAACTGGACCGGCCCGACCGTCCCGCCGGCCGGCAATTTCTGCACCAATGCCTCGGATGCGCTGCGGGACAGGGGCGATGCGATGTCGTCCTTCCGCTTCCACCAGTGGCTGACCTGCGAGGTCGAGGTCGAGGATGGCACCATCGGCATCGGCAACGCCGCGCTGGCGCCCACGGTCGTGAAGAAGGCGATCGACGATTGGTATGCGCCGATGGCGATTGGCGAGGATCCGTTCGACCACGCCCATATCTGGGAAAAGATGTACCGTCGCAGCCATGCCTGGGGGCGCAAGGGCATTGGCATGACTGCTATCAGCGCCATCGATATCGCGATCTGGGACCTGATGGGCAAGCTCGCGGGCAAGCCTGTCTTCAAGCTCCTCGGCGGGCGCACGAAGGAGAGGGTCCCGGTCTATTACTCCAAGCTCTATGCCGGCCCGATCGCAGCGATGCAGTCCGAGGCCGAGGCGGCGATGAAGGACGGCTACCAGGCGTTCAAGACCCGGTTCGGCTATGGTCCCGAGGACGGCATGGCGGGCATGCGCGAGAATCTCAAGCGTGTTGAGGCCGTCCGCGAGGTGATCGGCTACGACCGCGACCTCATGCTCGAAGCCTATATGGGCTGGAACCTCGACTACACGCGCCGAATGTTGCCCAAGCTGGAGAAATACGAGCCGCGCTGGCTGGAAGAACCGGTGATTGCAGAAGACGTCAACGGATATGCGGAGCTTAACCGGGGCCCGATCCCGATCTCCGGCGGCGAGCATGAATTCGGCCTGATCGGCTGCGCGGATCTCCTGCGCAGAGGCGCGGTCAGCGTTCTGCAATACGACACCAACCGGGTCGGAGGCATTACGGCCGCCCAGAAGATCAACGCGGTTGCCGAGGCGTTTCAGGTCCCGGTGATCCCGCATGCCGGCCAGATGCACAACTATCACCTGACAATGGCCAACGTGAACTGTCCGATCAGCGAGTATTTCCCGGTCTTCGATGTAGAGGTCGGCAACGAGCTCTTCTATTACATATTCAAGGGTGACCCGGATGCCGTTGACGGATTTTTGCAACTGGATGATGATCTGCCGGGTCTCGGCATCGAGATCACGGACGAACACATCAACAACTTTGAGATAATGGAGTAGACATGGACGCTTTTGAGAACCTGATCGGCGGGTCTTGGGTCGGTGGCAGCGAGGCTGCGGAAAACGTGAATCCATCGAACACGGAGGACGTGATCGGCGAGTACACCCGCGGCGATGCAGCGTCGGTCGATGCCGCTGTCGAGGCAGCCCGGGCTGCGCTGCCGGGCTGGGCTTTCGCCTCTCCTCAGGTGCGCCATGACGTGCTTGACAAGGTCGGTGCAGATCTGATGGCGCGGCGCGAGGAGCTCGGACGACTCTTGAGCCGTGAAGAGGGCAAGACCCTGGCCGAAGGCATCGGCGAGGCCACACGTGCGGCGCAGATCTTCAAGTACTTTGCCGGAGAGGCTCTCCGACTGGGCGGCGAGGCCATTGCCTCCGTCCGTCCGGGTATCGAAATCATGATCGAACGCGAACCAGTGGGCGTCATCGGCCTCATTACGCCCTGGAACTTTCCCATTGCGATTCCGGCCTGGAAGATCGCGCCCGCCCTGGCCTATGGCAACACCGTGATTCTCAAGCCTGCGGATCTGACTCCAGGCTGCGCCTGGGAGATCGCGAAATCGTTGGAGGGGGCGGGCTGCCCTGACGGCGTGTTCAATCTGGTGATGGGCCGAGGCTCGACAGTGGGCGAGCGCATGGTGGAACACCCCGGCATCGACGCCATCAGCTTCACCGGGTCCGTGCCAGTGGGCCGCGGCATCGCCGTGGGCTGCGCCACCAGCGGCAAGAAGGTGCAGATGGAGATGGGCGGCAAGAATCCGATGGTGGTGCTGGATGACGCCGACCTGGACGTTGCGGTGAGCGTCTCGGCCAATGGTGCGTTCTTTTCCACCGGCCAGCGCTGCACCGCTTCATCCCGGCTGATCGTGACCGCCGGTGTTCACGACGCCTTTGTCGAGAAGCTGACGGTCGCTGCCGCAGAGCTGAAAGTGGGTGACGCGCTTGACCCGGACACCCAGATCGGCCCGGTGGTCGACCAGTCTCAGCTGGATCAGAATCTCAGTTACGTGGCCCTTGCCAAGGAAGAGGGCTGCGATGTCGCCGGCGGTGAGCGCGCCGATGGCCCGGGCTTCTTCCAGCGTCCTGCGGTTTTCGCGAACGCGACCAACGAGATGCGCAGCAGCCGTGAGGAGATCTTTGGCCCCTGCGCCAGCGTGATCAAGGTGGCGGACTATGACGAGGCGCTGGCAACGGCCAACGACACCGAGTTCGGGCTGTCCTCAGGCATCTGCACCACTTCGCTGAAGCACGCGAGCCACTTTCGCCGTCATGCCCAGTCGGGCATGGTGATGGTCAACTTGCCGACGGCGGGCGTTGACTATCACGTGCCATTTGGTGGCCGGAAGGGATCGAGCTATGGGCCGCGCGAGCAGGGATCGTACGCCCGCGAATTCTATACCGCGATCAAGACCAGCTACATTGCGCCATGAAGCCCTATTCCGGCATCTGGCCTGTCGCGCCGACTGCCTTCCATGACGTTGGCACTCTGGACATCGAGGGTTCCGCCCGCGTGCTTGACTGCATGATCGACCAGGGTTCTGACGGCGTCTGCATCCTGGCCAATTACTCCGAGCAGTTCCTGCTCAGCGACCAGGAGCGCCATGATCTGACCAGGATGTCCCTGGATCATGTGGCCGGTCGCGTTCCGGTGATTGTCACGATCAGCCACTTTGCCACCGATATCGCGGTGGCGCGCGCGCGCCAGGCCAAGGAGATGGGCGCCGATGTCGTGATGATGATGGCGCCGTACCACGGCGCCACCTTGAAGGGCACCGCGGACCAGACCTTCGAGCAGTTCGCGCGGGTCGGCGAAGTCGGTATTCCGATCATGCTGCAGGACGCGCCCCTGTCCGGGGTCGAGCTGACAGTGCCCCTGCTGGCGAGAATGGCGCGCGAGATCGAGATGCTGAAACTCCTCAAGATCGAAAGCGTCGGCACGGCGGCAAAGCTGCGCGCCTTGCTGGCCGAGGTGGGTGATCACATCGACGGACCCTTTGATGGAGAAGAGGGAATCACCCTGATGGCCGATCTCGACGCCGGGGCCACGGGCACGATGACGTCGGCCACGATCACCGATCAGATCAAGCCCGTCGTGCGCCACCATCTGGCAGGGGACCGCGACAAGGCGCTGGCGGCCTATGCGCGTGTTCTGCCGGCCATCAACCACGAAAACCGCCAGTGCGGATTCCGCGCCGCCAAGGAGACGATGAAGGCCGGGGGCGTCATCAAGTCCGCCTTCTGCCGCCATCCGATCCCGGCCCTTCCGGACCGGGCACGCGAACAGCTCTTTGAACTGCTTCGCCCCCTTGATCCCCTCGCGCTCCGGTGGGGACTCTGACGTGGGAGACACCGCATGGGCAGAGGAATTGCGGGAAATCGGCGGCATCGGTCCTCGAAAGTCCCTGGCTGAACGCGCCGCCGACACATTGCGCGAGTTCATTCTGCTCGGAAAATTGCCGCCAGGCGTTGCCGTGCCGGAACGCGAACTTGCGGGCGCGCTCAGCATAAGCCGGACGCCGCTGAAAGAGGCGCTTCGCATCCTCGAGAACGAAGGGTTGATCGTCTACGGACCGACGCGCCGCCCCCGCGTGGCCGACCCTTCGCTGGAGGAACTCGCTCAAAACCTCGCAGTCCTGGGTGCGCTCGAGGCGCTGGCGGGCGAATTGGCCTGCAAGAACGCCACCGACACGGAGATCGCCGAAGCTGCCGACCTGGAAGAACGCATGCGCTTGGCCGACGAAAGCACGGAGCCGTTGCAGTTCTTTGACTGGGACATGGACTTTCACCAGACCATCGTCCGTGCGGCACGAAACGCACCGCTGCTGGCGTCCCACAGGACGTACAATGCGCGCCTTTGGCGCGCGCGCTTCATTTCGTCGAAGAACCGGATGGCGCGTGACCGCACATTGGCCCAGCACGCGGACATCTTGGCCGCACTGCAAGCGCGCGACGGGCCGGCGTGCGCCGGACAAATGCGGCGGCACCTGGAAGCGGCGATTGCCAATATCACCGCTGCGCAAGAGAACCCGATGCCGGAGAAAGAGACGTGACCCTGAAGACCGTTGCCCTTGTCCAAGGTGACCCCGGGGGCATCGGCCCGGAACTCCTGCACAAGCTCTTGAGTGATGACGAGGTGCGCAACAGCGCGAACCTCGTGGTCATCGGCGCGCCTGAAGTGTTTGCACGGGGTGAGGAGCAGATGGGATCCAGGGTCGACGTCAGGCACGCGGCGCTTGATGCCGAGTTTGACCCGGTTGATGGTCAAGTTCTGCATCTCGACCTGCCGATCGATGGCATCGGGGATGTTCCGGTGGCACAGGTCTCGGCTGCGGGCGGACAGTCCTCGATCGAGGGCCTGCGTCGGGCGTTTGAGCTGTCGCAGGCAGGGAAGGTCGACGGCATCGTGTTCATGCCCTTCAACAAGGAATCGATGCATCTGGGTGGAAACGAATTCGCCGACGAGCTTGGCTTTGCCCGCTCGTTTTTCGATCTCAAGACACCGGCAAGCGAGTTCAACGTGGCCAATGGCATGTGGAACGGCCGGGTCACAAGCCATGTCGCGATGAAAGACGTACCCGATCTTTTGACCACCGAGAGGATCGAAGAAAGCATCGGGCTTACGGACAGGACCTTGAAGATGGCAGGCCATGACCGTCCGCGCATCGTGGTTGCTGCCTACAACCCGCACGCAGGGGATGGCGGCTTGATGGGCGACGAGGAGATCCGCGTGATCCGTCCCGCAGTCGAGCACGCGCAGCGCAAACAGATCAATTGCGTCGGACCATTGCCCGCGGACACGCTATGGCTCAAGGTGCGTGATGGCGAGTACGATGCCGTCGTGACGATGTATCACGACCAAGGCCAGATCGCGATAAAGCTGCTCGGGTTTGATCGCGGCGTGTCCGTGCTCGCTGGCCTTCCAGTCCCGATGACGACACCTGCCCACGGCACGGCGTTCGACATTGCAGGCCTGGCGAAGGCGAACGTTGTGCCCGCAAAGAACGCGTTCACGATGTGCCTGAACATGGCCAGCAACCGCAATGCGACCACAGGAGTTGACTCTGGATTGGCCGACTGATCCGGCGACTGCGGTCACGCCAGCGACCCTTTTGAGCAGGGCGCGGCGAAGCGGACAATCGCGACACCTCTCCGGATGGCCCTCGTGTCCCGACGGCCAGCCTTGGCATTGGTCAACTCAGGGTGTCCGGATTCGATGGATGAGCTTGAACGCGCGGTCGGCCGCACCTGCGAATCGGGGGAAGTGTCCGTACAGTTCAGCAAGGCGGGAAGCGAGCGGAATCATACGGCTCTTGGATGCGCTGATTCATAGACCTCCATTAGCCGTGACGCGTCAACGGCCGTGTAGGCCTGCGTGGTCGAAAGCGAAGCGTGACCGAGAAGGTCCTGAATCGTGCGAAGGTCGCCGCCGGCATCCAGGAGATGCGTCGCAAAGCTGTGGCGCATGGCATGCGGCGTTGCGCTTGGCGGAAGACCAAGTTGAGTGCGAACCGTTGCCATCAGTTTCTGGACCTGGCGCGGGCTGAGGGCGCCGCCGCGAATCCCGCGAAAGACAGGCTCGTTGCCGCCGATCTCGAACGGACAGGCGTCAACGTAGGCTTCCATGGCGTGACGCGTGACCGGAACGACGGGAACCAGCCGTTCCTTCCGGCCCTTGCCCCGGACGCGAAGGCTCTCGCGCAGCGGAAGGTCCGTGCCCAGCAATCCGAGCGCTTCCGAGATCCGAAGCCCGCACCCGTAGAGCAGCAATACAACCGCGTGGTCCCTGAGCGCGACCCAGGGTGTCTTGGCATGTTGCCCGACGGCCTCCAGCAATGATCGTGCGCTGTCTTCCTCAAGCGGTCGCGGGAGCTTCGCCCGGGAGCGCGGCGCCCGTCTCATGAGAACGTCCGTCGCGTCGAAACCGTCTCTTTCGGCCATCCAGGCCACGAATCCCTTCACGGCGGACAGGGCCCTGGCCAGGGACCGGGCGCTCAGGCCACGCTGACGCTCATGCGCCATCCATGCCCGCATCGTGCGCGTGTCGAGCCGGGCCATGGCGCCGACGCCCAGGGCCTCACCCTCGTAGTCCTGAAGGAAGTCAAGAAATCCGCGCACGTCCAGGCGATAGGCTGCAACGGTGTTTTCCGCGCGGCCCGCCACCGAAGCCAGCTCGGCCAGCCACCGGTCAAGCGCGTCGTTCAGGCCCGGCTGGATCACTCGAGCCACCGGCGCATGTTGCGTTCAACGACACTGCCCAGGAATTCGAGGAGGTCGGTGCCCTGGTTCGACGAGAATTGGAGCGGCTCCTCCGAGGCAAGCGCGAGCATGCCAAGCGGCCGGGACTTGCCGAAATCGAGCACGATGCAGGCTTCGGACCGGACCCAGTCCGAATTTGCTCCGTACATCGTCTGCGGGTCACCGCTGAAGCGGCGAAGCGTCACGCGCCGTGCCGGTTTCCCCTTCGCGAGATAGTCCTCGATGAAGCCGGGCTTCTTCTTCCTGAGCGTATCGTGGCGGATGTCAGGCATGCCCGCGTCGCCGCACTCCAGGGCCAGTCGAATCCGTCCGACACGCAGGATGTCGGCAACTTCCATGTCAAGGCAGTAGAGGAAATCCTCGAATGTCGGGGGCTCGAGAAGCTTGGTTATGGCACCATGCACCTGGTGCATTCCGGAAATGTTCTCGTAGGCGGCCGCCAGGACGGAACGATGCATGTTCTCGAGCGCTTGCAGGCGCTCCTCCAGTCGATTCATCGCGATGCCCCTGATGTCAACGACATTGGTGCCGCTCGCGCGCTCGCTTGCGGCAACGAGCGCTCGCATGACGTCGGGGTCTTTCAGTATCGCGCCGGGATCTCCAAGAATGTGCGTACGCACGTCTTCTTGGGCAATTGCTGCCTGCTCGCTCATCTCTCTGCCTCTCTGATCCTGCATTGCCGGCAGGATCCCTGTTTTGGGCAATCTTGGCAGGTGTGGCCGAAATTCTCAAGTGTCGAGTTGCTTGTTGCTTGGTTTGGCGCAATTCACGGAATCCGGCATGAAACAGGCTGGCACCGGGTTTTGCCGTCAAAGTCCGAATCGATCAGGCGGCACTCAATGCTGCGACGCGGATCGGCTTGCGCGATGTGTGCGGAACTGCCCATGGCCATTGATTGGCCGCCTCACACCCGATTTTGGCCAACCCTTCGGATGCCGCAAGGCATTCCACAGTTTTGGTGTTCGTCGGCAGTTGCAAATCTTGCGAGGGGCAACCCGTCCGCTCCGTGCAACGCTCCGATGACCTGCCGTGCGCAATTCGACGGCCGCATCGTGCATGCCGTGCTTGGGGCAAGCGCGGTCAAGCCACTGCGCGAACGGCCCGGGAGAGCTTCTCGGTGATTTCGGCCACGTGATCGTCTTCCATGATGAAAGGCGGGGCAAGCAATACGTGATCGCCGTTTCGGCCGTCGCGGGTGCCTGACATCGGGTAGCAGATCAGGCCCTCTTGGAAAGCTGCCGCCTTCAGCTTCTTCGCCAGGCCCGACGCGGGGTCGAAGGGCTGTCTTGTTTCGTGATCTTCCACGAATTCCAGCCCCCAGAACAAGCCTCGCCCGCGAATGTCGCCCACATGACCGTGCTGTCCCAGTTCGCTTCGCAACGCGGCTTCCAGTTTCCTGCCCATGTCGCGTGCCCGCGTCACGAGATCGTCTTCCAGGATTGTACGGACCACGGCCAAGCCTGCGGCGCAGGCGGCGGGGTGCCCGATATAGGTGTGCCCGTGCTGAAAGAAGCCTGAGCCTTGGGCAATGGCATCGTACACCTGTTTGCTGCACAGCATCGCTCCCACAGGCTGGTAGCCTGCACCCAATCCCTTGGCGATGGTCAGGATATCGGGCGTGATCCCCTCCGCCGTGCACGCGTACAGATGCCCGGTCCGTCCCATGCCGCACATCACTTCGTCGAGGATCAGGAGCACGCCATACTGGTCGCATATCTCGCGGATCCGCTTGAAATATCCCTCGACCGGGGGCACGGCGCCGAGCGTGGCGCCGACGACCGGCTCCGCGATGAATGCCATCACGCTGTCCTGACCCAAGCGCAGGATCTCCGCTTCCAACTCGTTTGCGACCCTCTGGCCGTAGTCAACGGCACTCTCGTTCGCGGGCCTTTCGGCATACTCGTAGCATGGCGAAATGTGACTGACCTCGATCAGCATCGGTTCGAACTGGTTGCGGCGCCATTGATTGCCGCCGGCAGCCAGAGCGCCAAGGGTGTTGCCGTGATAGCTCTGGCGGCGTGCGACCAGGTGGCGCCGCTGCGGTTCGCCGCGCTCGAGGTGGTACTGCCGGGCCAGCTTCAGTGCCGATTCGATGGTCTCGGAGCCGCTCGAGACGAAATAGGCCCTTTCGAGATTGTCCGGCGCATGGGCGATCAAGAGATCAGCCAGCTCTTCGGCGGGATCTGAGGTAAAGAAGCTGGTATGGGCAAAGGCCATTCGGTCGATCTGATCCTTGATCGCCTGTTTGGCCATTTTGTGCGAGTGGCCAAGGCAGGAAACGGCCACACCGCAGGATCCGTCGAAATATCGCTTGCCGCTCTTGTCGATCAGGTAACATCCCTCGCCGCCAATTGCGATGGGGTAGGTGGAATGGCAGTTGCGGGGGAATACGTGGCTCATCCGACATTCCTCTCGTCAGTCAATCAGCGTCGCACCCGACGTGGCAATGTCCTTGTGTTGCCTTCCGTTCGCAGCCGTCAAGCCGTTTTCGAAACCGGCCCGCAGGTTGCCGCCCCGGGGCCGCCGTGAGGCAGACAAGATCGTACGGGCCGAAGGCGCAAAACGCCACGCGCAAAGGGCATGGAGACAGGTCGCGAGATCTGCGGGCGAGGTAGTTTGCGTCACGATGTACCGGGCCAGTGCACGCAAGACATCGCACTGTCCATCACGCAGACTCCCCGTCCCGTCCTGCACCCGGGTGCTGTGGCCCGAATCGCAAGAGATGTGCTGAACCTCGGTGCCGTTGCCATGGCATGTGTCGCGCACCCTTGCGGCCAGGCGCGGCACGCGCGAGATTTCCTGCACGGAAACGGGAGCTGATGCCGGCCAGCCATGCGCAGGCTGCCGCGGGAGCGGCATCGATCACGGCCGCATCTTCATCCTTGCGCTTGAAATCCCAACCGGCCGCGTCGACTCGGGGCATGCGGACTGTACTGACATGGCGGCTGGCAACGTGGGCGATGCCTGCCTCGAAGCGGCCCGGTTCGATTGGCTCAGGTGCGTCCCGATGAAGCGAGGCTCAGGCGAACACCGCTCCCGGGTTCATGATTCCGAGGGGATCAAGCGCCGCCTTGATCGAGCGCATTGCCGCCAGCTTTGCCGGATCGCCATAACGCTTCAGTTCACCGGTCTTGGCGCGCCCGACTCCATGCTCGGCGCTGAAGCTTCCTCCGCATGCGGCCACCATGTCGTGAACCACCCGGGTGACGTCAGGGGACTTGTCCAGGTAGGGATCACGCGCCTCTCCTTCAGGCGGAAAGATGTTGTAGTGAAGGTTGCCGTCGCCGAGGTGCCCGAACGCGCTGATCCGGCACGGCAGGATCAGGCGGATCCTGGCACCGCACTCCTCGATGAATGCCGGAATCTCGGACAGGGGCAGCGAAATGTCGTGCGAAGCGATGGATCCGATCCTCTTGTTCGCATGCGGAATCGCCTCGCGGAGCCCCCAGAAGTCGGCCCGCTGCCGGTCGCTTTGCGCGACCCGGCCATCCAGGACAAGGCCAGCTTCGGCAGCGCGTTCGAAGATCGTGCCCAGCTGGGTCTCGGGATCACTGCCGGGACCCATGCCGAGTTCGGTCAGGACCGACCACGCCGGGGCATGGTCGAACGGTTGACGGAGGTCGGGTCGCGTCTCGGCCAGGAATGCCAAGGCTTCGGCGGAGATCAGCTCGAAGGCGGAGATCAACTCGCCCGCCTGCTCCCTGCACATCGCCAGGAGCGACAATGCGGCCTGCGGCGAGGCGACGGCCAGGAATGCGGTTGCGGTCTCGGCTGGCCGGGGCAGGAGCCTGAGGGCGGCCGCGGTGATTACGCCCAGGGTTCCCTCGGATCCGATCAGCAGGTGTCGAAGGTCGTAGCCGGTGTTGTCCTTGCGGAGCCGCTTCAGTGCATGAAGCACGCTCCCGTCCGGGAGAACGGCCTCGATTCCGAGACAGAGATCTCTGGCCATCCCGTATCGGAGCACGTTGAGACCACCGGAGTTGACCGACAATGCACCCCCGAGTTGGGCGGTGCCCTGGCTGGCATAGCTTAGTGGAAAGAGGCGGCCGGCCTCAGCGGCGGCGACCTGGATTTCGGCAATGGTCGTGCCCGCCTCGACGACCATCGTGTCTTCCGCCGGGAAGACCTCGCGGATCGCCGTCATCCTTTCAAGCGAAAGAACCAGCGGGTCAGGGCCGTCCGTCGCCACCTGGCCTGCCACAAGCCCCGTGCCGCCCCCATATGGAACGATGCCCACCCGGGCCTCGGCACAGATCCGCACGATCCTGGACACGTCGTCCGTACCTGTCGGCAGGGCCACATGCCGGGACGTCCCGTTGAACAGTGACCGTGGCTCCTCCAGATAGGCCTGTTGCGCCGGCTTGATCCTGATGCCGGCCCGGTCGAGGGTTTCGGCAAAGGCGTCGTCGGCAGGGTTCAACATGGCTGATCGGGTAGGAGGCCGCTGCGCGGCTGTCAATCCGGGTTATTCCGCTTCCTGGATGTAGGCTGGCTGCAGCACGACCACGGTCGGGCGTGACGGCAGGCTGCGAAGCGAAATTTCCACCTCGCTTCCTTGGCGGCGATCGATGCCGAACTCGTCGCTTACGCCATCGAGGAACCGCTCAAGCGATAGCCCGGAGAACCAGTGCATCGGAAGCACGATCGAGCTCCGCAGCCGTTTCACGATCCGGATCATCGTTGGCAGGTCGACGGTCATGCCGCCGTCCACGGCCGCCATGACCACATCCAGGCGTCCGATCGCGGCATAGGTCTCATCGGACGGCTCGTGATGGAGGTGGCCCAAGTGGCCGATGCAGAGCCCGGCCACCTCGAAGATGAATATGGAATTGTTGTCCTCGATGGCCGCCCCGCCGCCGAACCGGTTGCGGATGTCGGTGGTCACGTTCCGGACCAGCATTTCGCCAAGGTCGACGTAATGGTCTGCAGGAGCGCCGTCCTGCCACCAGCCTTGCAGCACATGGGGGATGTCGGGATGCGGAAAGGCGGTCCAGTGACTTTCATGCGCGATGTTCATCGTCACCACGTCGGGAACGAGTCCCACGTCTCCGATGAATCCGGTGTAGTCGGTGACGGCGTTGAGGCCGCCATGGGTCTGAAGCAGATACATGGAATGATTGACGTATCTGAGCCGAACGGTGAACTCGTCCTCGATCGGCGTGTTCCAGGCGACCTTATGGACATAGGTCACATCCGGGGCCAGTTCGGCAATCGCGAAGCAATGGCTCGGGCGGCGTTCCTGGGCCGGCGCCGCAACCGCCGCCATGATCAGCCAGGGAACGATCAGGATGGTGCGCATGAATCTGTCCTCCCTTTCGTCAGGTTAGCCCGGATCGCGCGTTTCACAAACAGCTCTCTTCGTGTATTTCCCCTCAAGCGAGCAAAATCGAGTGATCACGGGAGGAGCCGCACATGACTTATGTCATGGCCATCGATCAGGGGACCACGTCCAGTCGCGCCATCCTGTTTGATGGCGACCTCAAGATCGCCGCCGTTGCACAGCAGGAGTTTGACCAGCACTTTCCGGCAGGCGGCTGGGTGGAGCACGACCCGGAGGATCTCTGGCAAACGGTTGTCGAAACGGCACGGGAAGCGATGGACAGCGTCGGAGCGGCGGCCGGCGACATTGCGGCAATCGGCATCACGAACCAGCGCGAGACCACGCTTGTCTGGGACAAGGCAACCGGCAAGGCCGTGCACAACGCCATTGTCTGGCAGGACCGCCGCACGGCGGACTACTGCGCCGAAATGGTGAAGGCGGGTCACGAGGAAACCGTCACGGCCAAGACGGGACTGCTCTTCGACCCCTACTTCTCGTCCACCAAGCTCAAGTGGATTCTCGATCAGGCGGATGGTGCGCGAGACCGCGCGGCTGCAGGCGAACTGCTCTTCGGGACCGTGGACACGTGGCTCATCTGGCGGCTGACGGGCGGCGCCGCCCACGTGACCGACGCCACGAATGCGGCGCGGACAATGCTGTATGACATCCACGAGGGGCGTTGGTCATCGACCATGTGCGAGTTGCTGGGCGTCCCCGTCGGGATGCTGCCCGAGGTGCGGGACTGTGCGGCGGAATTCGGTACCACGACCCCGGACGTGCTCGGCGGCCCCGTCTCCATTCTCGGTGTCGCGGGCGACCAGCAGGCCGCCACCGTCGGACAGGCCTGCTTCGAAAGCGGCATGATGAAGTCCACGTACGGGACGGGATGCTTCGCTCTTCTCAACACGGGCACCGCTCCCGTGCGATCGGAAAACAGGCTGCTGACCACCATCGGCTATCAGCTTGACGGCACGCCGACCTATGCGCTTGAGGGCGCAATCTTCATCGCGGGCGCTGTCGTGCAATGGCTGCGCGACGGGTTGAAGTTGATCTCCGAAGCGGGAGAAACCCAGGCCATGGCCGAGGCGTCCGATCCGGAGCAATCGCTCACGCTCGTGCCTGCCTTCACCGGCCTTGGTGCACCCTACTGGAAGCCCGATTGCCGGGGCGCGATCTTCGGTCTTGTCCGCAACTCGGGTCCCAACGAACTTGCACGCGCGGCACTTGAAAGCGTCGGGTTTCAGACCCGCGATCTTCTCGAGGCGATGCAGGCGGATTCGCCGGCGCTGTCCGGTGGCGTCCTTCGGGTGGACGGCGGCATGGCGGCCAGCGACTGGACCATGCAGTTTCTCGCGGACGTGACCGGGATGCCCGTGGACCGGCCCGAGATGCTTGAGACGACCGCGCTGGGGGCGGCCTGGCTCGCCGGCATGAAGGCGGGCGTCTACGCGGACGCAGCGACATTTGCGGCCGGTCGTGCCTTCGAGCGCCGTTTCGATCCTGGCATGGACACAGGCACGCGTGACGCGAAATACGCCCGCTGGAAGGCCGCCGTCGAGGCCACGATGGCGGTCTGACGGAAGGCCCGGGCGGGGGTCGGTCAAGGAACCAAGCTCGCCGGCGGCCGAATTTCGCAATCGGGTGGATGCATCTGCCGAGACGTCCCTTCGGGTGGAGACCGCCCCGTTCACCGGCCAGGAACCGGGCATGTCCGGGCTTCGCGGGACTCCAGGAGATCATCGGGCGCGAGGCCCCCGACGCCGTTGCTTGAACGACCGCGGGTGGCGGCTCGGCGCAATTGGGCATGAATCTCGCCGGGCGCGCCTGCAGGTGACCGCCTGCGCCGCGGCACGATCCCTGCGTTCACCCCCTGTGGTACGGGCCGCCTGACAGGATCGATACCGAGCGGTAGAGTTGTTCGGCCAGCATGACGCGCACCAGCATGTGCGGCCAGACCATGGGACCAAGGCCCAGGACCAGGTCCGCACGGCCCCGGAGCGTCGATGCGATGCCGTCAGCACCGCCGATCACGAAGGCGGCTTGACGGTGGCCTTGGTCACGCCACGCTTCAAGTCGCGCTGCCAGGCCGGGTGAATTCAAGGAGGTGCCGCGCTCGTCAAGCACCACCAGCGGCTTCGCGTCGGCTGTCGCTTTCGCGAGAAGCCTGGCCTCTTCCTGCGTGCCGCCCTTCCGGGCTTCGACTTCCTGGATGCTCACGGGGCCGATCCCGACCTGCATGCCGGTCCTTCCGGTCCGCGCAAGATAGTCGCTGACGAGGTCAGCTTCGGGTCCGGACCTGAGGCGACCGACCGCCGCGATCTGCAGCCTCATTGAACGTGGAGACTCACGTGCCGGACGCGGCGGCCTGGCCGGGCGTCATCCAGAGCTTCTCGAGCTGGTAGAACTCACGCACTTCCGGCCTGAAGACGTGAACGATCGCGTCTCCGAGGTCGATCAGCACCCAGTCGCCGGCGTCCTTTCCCTCGATCCTGGAGAGGCGACCGTGATCCTGTTTCAACCTGTCCACGAGATGTTCGGATATGGCCGTTACCTGCCGCGACGAACCGCCGGAGGCGATGACCATCCAGTCCGCAATCTGGCTCTTGCCGCGGAGGTCGATCTTCACGACTCCCTCGGCCTTGATGTCGTTCAGCGATGTCAGGATTACGCCTACGAGCGATTCGCTCGTGAGGATGTTGGCTTTGCCGGACACAGTCGTTCCAGCGTTCTCGGCGGCCTCGCCACGGACCGCGTCCCTGATTTGTGACAGGACCTTGTCCTCCTTTGCTTGTTGCGCGATACCGGAAAATCCGCGCTCGCGTGTCCAAGCTGTAGCACTGCCTTGCAACGATTCCAAGACGGCCGCGCAGCCTGCAGGCGACCTCCCGCGCCTTCGATGCCGAATGGACACACTCGCTCTTGCGCTTGCCTTGAAGTCCGTGCCTGCAGAGATCCCGGTGCGGGCCGACGCCTTTCTGACCGACCGGGCGACACGTGTCAGTCGCCGCTCAGGTTGTCGAGAATCGGGCAGTCCGGTCGTGCGTCGCCGGCGCAGCTTGCGACCAGATGGGCCAGCGTGTCTCGCAGGGACTGGAGGTCGGTGATCTTGCCTTCGATGTCCGCGAGATGACGCTCGGCGATCTCGCGCACTTCCGAACTTGACCGCGTTCCGTCCTCGTAGAGCGCGAGGAGCGCCCGGCAATCCTCGATCGAGAAGCCTAACGCGCGTGACCGCCCGAGGAAATTCAGCTTGTGTAGATCGGATTCGGCAAATACGCGGTACCCGTTTTCGCTCCGGGCGGGCCGCACGAGGCCGATGTCCTCGTAGTAGCGAATTGTCTTGACCGGCAGGCCGGCGGCCTTCGCCGCTTCGCCAATGTTCATGTCAACCCTCCTTCGGAGCGGCGCAGCCTGAGCGCGTTGGTCACGACAGCGACGCTCGACAGTGCCATGGCCGCGGCCGCCAGCATTGGCGACAGCAGGATTCCGAACGCAGGATAGAGCGCTCCCGCCGCGACCGGGATCAGCAGGATGTTGTAGCCGAAAGCCCAGGCCAGGTTCTGCCGGATGTTCCGCATCGTGTCGCGGCTGAGACCGATGGCCGTGACGACGCCTCGCGGGTCGCCGGACGTCAGGACCACGTCGGCGGACTCGATCGCGACATCGGTACCTGTGCCAATGGCGATGCCGACATCCGCCGTCGCGAGCGCGGGCGCGTCATTGATGCCGTCGCCGACGAAGGCAAGCGTGCCCGGACTTGAAAGATCATGGATGACGGCAGTCTTCGCTTCCGGAAGCGCGTCCGCGAAGACCTCCCCGATGCCCAGCCGTTGGGCGATCGCTTCCGCCGCATCGCGACCGTCACCTGAGACCAGGGCGACCCGATGGCCACCCGTGTTCAGGTCCCTGATCGCGTCGATGGCGGTGTCCTTCACCGGGTCCGCGACCGACAGAACGGCCGCCAACCGGGTGCCGATGCCGACAAAGAACGCAGTTTCGCCAAGTCGGGCCCGTTCCTTGGCCGCATCGGCCAACGCGGAGATGTCAATCCCGGCCTCTGTCATCATCCGCGCCGAGCCGATCCGGACGAGCTGGTTGCCGACTGTCGCCACGACGCCCCGACCGGACAGGGATCGGAATCCGTCGGCTTCCGGCCATTTCTCGACGGCATTCGTCACGGCGTGCGCGACGGGATGTTCTGACAGCGCCTCGACCGCCGCCGTGGCCTTGAGCACCTCCGGGCGCTCAAACCCTTCGGCAACCTCCACATGCGTCAGACAGGGAGTCCCTTCGGTCAGCGTGCCCGTCTTGTCGAAGGCGATCGTGTCGACGCTGCTCAGGCGCTGCAATGCGTCGCCTTGCCGGAACAGCACGCCGAGTTCCGCAGCACGCCCGGTTCCTGTCATGATGGATGTCGGCACGGCGAGTCCCATGGCGCAGGGGCAGGCGACGATCAGGACCGAAACGCCGGCGACAAGCGCAAGTTCCGGCGCGACGGCAAGCCAGATCACGAAGGTCGCGACGGCGACCAGCATGACGGCGGGCACGAACCACGCCGTGACCCGGTCGACCAGGGCCTCGACGGGAAGGCGCGTGGCCTGCGCGTCTCGCACCATCTGCACGATCCTCGCGAGCACGGTGTCGCGACCGACCCGCGTCGCCCTGACCAGGAGTGCGCCCTCGCCGTTTACGGTTGCACCCGTGACGGCGTCGCCGCCAGCCTTGGCCACCGGAAGGGGTTCGCCGGTCAGCATGCTCTCGTCGACCAGCGAACTGCCATCCGCGACGATCCCGTCCACGGGAACCCGCTCGCCGGGGCGTACGCGGACCAGGTCGCCAGGTTGCAGGCGTTCGATCAGGCGTTCCTCCTCGCCGGTCTCGGTCACGACCCGGGCAACTTGCGGTTGCATCCCGATCAGGGCCTGGATTGCCGAGCCCGCCTTGCCCTTGGCCCGCGCCTCCAGGAGTCGACCGAAAAGGATCAGCACGATGATCACGCCCGCCGCCTCGAAATAGACGGCCCGTGTGCCCGCCGGGAGCAGGGAAGGAAGGAAGGTTGCCACCGTCGAATACCCGAAGGCCGCCGAGGTGCCCAGTGCTACGAGCGCATTCATGTCGGGGCGGCCTCGCAGCAGAGACGGCACGCCGCTCTCGATGAAGCGGCGCCCAGGTCCCGCCAAGGCCGCTCCAACGAGCAGGAACTGAAGCACCCAGCTTGCCTGAAGTCCGATTGACCGTTCCACGAAGTGATGCACGGGCGGGTAGACGTGCCCCCCCATCTCGACCAGGAAGACCGGCAGGACGAGTGCCGCGGCGACCAGCGTGTCGCGGGCGAGGCGCGTCGTTTCTTCCTGTTTCTCCGGTTCCGGGAAGCCGCCGGAATCGATCTCCAGTCCATAGCCCGAACGCTCTGCGGCTTCCTGGATGCTGAGCGGTGTCACGGAGCCGAGCATGGAAAGCGTTGCGCTGGCATCCGCGAGATTGACTTGCGCTTCCAGGATGCCCGGAACGGCGGCGAGCGCGGCTTCCAGCCGTGCCTTGCAGGACGCGCAATGGAGTCCTTCGACCCGGAATCGCTGCGTTGACTGAACCGTGTCATCCATGATCGATGACTTAAAGATTCCAGTGACTGGAGGGTCAAGGCCGGAAATTCCCGGCGACGAGGACAAGGGGCTTGACATTTTTGCGAACGGGTCGCAAGTATGCCGCAATTGCGACTTATTCTCAATACAGGGTGCGTGATCAGATGGCCACGAGACGGACACTATTGACGGGGCTGGGCAGCGGAATTCTCGCCGCTGGCCTGCCGGCCCCCGTCGCCGCCGTAGCGGGCCGGCCGCTCAAGGTCGTGGCCACGACAGGCATGACGGCTGATGCGGCGCGTCGGGTCGGCGGCGACCTGGTCGAGGTCAAGGCCCTGATGGGTCCGGGCGTCGATCCGCATTCCTATCGCCAGACCCGGACGGATATCGTCGCAACGGCGAAGGCGGATCTCGTGCTCTGGAACGGTCTTTACCTTGAGGCGCAGATGGAGGACGTGCTTGCCGAACTCGCTCGCCGGGTTCCGGTCGTGGCGCTCGCCGAGGCCGTTCCGGAGAACCTCAGGATCGCGCATGACGATTACGCCGACCGTTTTGATCCGCATGTCTGGATGGATCCTGGCCTCTGGCGGCTCGCGACCCTCGCGACGCGCGATGCGCTGTCGTTCGTGAGGCCGGACGGCGCTGCAGCGTTTGCCGCCAACGCGGACGCGTTTCTCGCCGAGCTTGACCGGTTGGATGCCTACAGCTCCCGGGTTCTCTCGACCGTGCCGGAGACGGCACGGGTGCTGGTGACGGCACATGACGCCTTCAACTATTTCGGCCGCGCATACGGTTTCGAAGTTATCGGGATCCAGGGCATCTCGACCGAGAGCGAAACCGGCCTGAACCGCATGACCGAGCTTGTCGACCTCATCGTCGAGCGCCGGATTGCGGCGGTCTTTGTCGAAAGTTCGGTATCCGACCGGCTTGTCCGCGCCCTTGTCGAAGGGACGGCGGCGACGGGCTGGAATGTTCGCATTGGCGGCGAACTATACTCGGACGCGATGGGAGCCGCGGGGACCTACGAGGGCACCTATGTCGGAATGATCGACCACAACGTGACCGTCATCGCGGGCGGCCTGGGCGGCAGCGTCCCGCCACGCGGAATGTCCGGGCGGTTGAGTGCGGGGAGTTGACGCCATGCAGGCACGGCTTGAAGACGTGAGCATGCGCGACATGCGCGAACGGGCGACCCAGGGCGGTCCGCTCGTCATTCGCGGCATGACGGTTGCCTACGACCGGAAGCCGGCGGTGTTTTCCGTGGACGCCTCGTTCCGGTCCGGCAGGATCACCGGGATCATCGGGCCGAACGGCGCCGGCAAGTCCACGCTTCTCAGGGCAGGTCTCGGCATCGTCAAGCCGCTTGCGGGACAGGCGACGTTCTTTGGAACGACGCTGGCCCGGAGCCGTGACCGCGTCGCTTACGTACCGCAACGTGCAAGCGTCGACTGGGACTTCCCGGCACGTGTTGTCGATGTCGTGGCCCAAGGGCTCTACCGGCGTCTTGGCCTTCTAGGACGCTACGGTCGCGATCACGACGACATGGTCATGACCGCCTTGGAGCGCGTCGGCATGGAAGACTTCTCCGCACGCCAGATCGGCCAGCTCTCGGGCGGGCAGCAGCAGCGCGTGTTCCTGGCGCGCGCACTTGCGCAGGACGCGATGCTCTACCTGCTCGATGAACCCTTCGCAGGCGTCGATGCGGCAACCGAACGGGCGATCATCAAGGTGCTCAAGACGCTTAGGTCGGACGGCAGGACGGTGATCGCGGTGCACCACGACCTGTCGACGGTCGAAGAGTATTTCGACGACGTGCTGGTGATGAACGTCCGCAAGATCAGCGACGGGCCGGTCGGGACCGCATTCACGCCGGAGGCACTGGAGACGGCCTATGGGGGGCGCTTGGAGCGGGGCGTGCGGGATCCGCAGAAGGCGCGCGCCTGAGATCGATGCTGCGTGACGCGCTGACGTTTCAACTTGGCTACAACGCCACGCTCGTGACCGTCGCCGCCGTGCTGCTCGGAATCGCGGCGGGCGTCACCGGAACCTTCCTGTTCCTGCGCAAGCGCGCGCTCGTCAGCGACGCCATTGCACACGCGACGCTGCCCGGCATCGGCCTCGCCTTCATCGCGCTCACGCTGTCCGGACATGACGGACGATACCTGCCCGGCCTGCTTGCCGGCTCCGCGATCACGGCGATGTCCGGCCTGTTTGCCGTCCAGTGGCTTTCCTCCCGCACGCGCCTCTCCGAAGACGCCGCCATCGGCGCGGTCCTGTCGGCCTATTTCAGCCTCGGCATCGTCCTGCTGACCATCATCCAGACCATGTCGACCGGACAGCAGGCCGGTCTCGAGGGATTCCTGCTGGGGTCCACCGCCGGCATGCTCCTTTCCGACGCGATCCTGATCGCGCTCGGCGGCCTTCTCGTCGTCGCTCTCGTCTTTCTCTTCCGCCGCCCGATGTCGCTTGTGTCCTTCGATCCCGGATTTGCCTCCACCAGCGGCGTGCGGCTTGACCGGATCGACCTGACGATGATGGGTCTGGTGCTGGGCGTCACTGTCGTCGGGCTGAAGGTCGTCGGTCTCATCCTGATCGTCGCGCTTCTCATCATTCCGCCGGTTACGGCCCGGCTCTGGACAAACCGGGTCGAACTGGTCGTGATTCTTGCAGGTGCTTTCGGGGGCATCGCGGCCTGGCTCGGCGCCGGCCTTTCCGCCAGTGCGCCCGACCTGCCGACAGGTCCGCTGATCGTCCTCGTGAGCTTTTGCGCATTCGCGGTCTCGATGGCGTTCGCGCCGCGTCGCGGCCTGCTTTCGTCATTTGTCCGCCACCGCCGCTTCCAGACCGGTGTCCACTTGCGGCAAGGGCTGCTGGCACTGGCCCAGGGCCAGCCGATCTACGAACCTCTGACGATTCGCTTGCTCAAGGCGCGAGGTCTCGCCCGTGCGGACGGCGTGCCGACAAGAAAGGGCACCATACGTGCTGCACGAGCGTTCCGGGACGAGAAACGCTGGGAAGTCGCGCGCGCCACGCCCGAGCTCGAGCTTGCAGCCGCCCGCTACGACGGGCTGACCCAGATCGAGGACGTCCTGACTGCCGATCAGATCGTGGAGATCGATCGCAGGATCGGCCCGCCGGAGGCCGTGCCATGAACGGTGCGGACTTCGTCACCTTCTCGCTGACTCCCTTGCTGATCGGGAGCCTGGCCGCACTGGCCTGCGCATTGCCGGGCAACTTCCTCGTCCTGAGGCGGCAGGCGCTTGTCGGCGATGCGATCAGCCACGTTGTCCTTCCGGGCATCGTTCTCGCGTTTCTGGTGACCGGCACGATCTCGACCTGGCCGATGCTGCTCGGTTCCGCCGCTTCCGCCGTCATGGCTGTCGTGCTGATCGAGGCCATTCGCCGGTTCGGCCGAATCGAGCCCGGCGCGGCAATGGGCGTGGTGTTCACGGCCATGTTCGCGGCAGGCGTGCTGGTTCTGGAGAAGTCCGACACGTCCGGAGTCCATCTTGATGTCGAGCATGCCCTGTTCGGCAATCTCGAGAGCCTGATCTGGCTGGATGCAACCGGATGGACTTCGCTCGTGGATCCGGTGGCGCTTGCGGGGCTTCCACCCGAACTGTTCCGGATCGGCCTTGTGACCGTCGTGATCGGACTGTGCCTTGCCGCCTTCTGGCGTCCGCTCGCGATTTCCACGTTCGACGAAGGCTTCGCGAGGACGCTCGGCCTTCCGGTGCGGGCAATCGGGCTTGGCATCGTGATCGCATCGGCACTCGCCGCCGTTGCGGCATTTGACGCCGTCGGCTCCATAATCGTGATCGCCATGTTCATCTGCCCGCCGGCTGCCGCGCGCCTGATGACGAACCGACTTGGCGCTCAGGTGGCTTGGTCCGCCGCCTTCGCGCTCATCGCGGCGACGCTCGGGTTCACGCTCTCTGCCAGCGGGCCGGCCTGGTTTGGTTCGGAGAATGCGGTGAGCGCTGCAGGCATGGTCGGAACGGTGGCCGGCATGATCCTTGCATGTGCCGCCCTGTTCGGTCCGGCGCGGACCTGACCGCGCCTGCCGCGCTCATCGGGGCCACGCGACCCTCGTCGCATTGCCGATCTGTCTGGATGTGCACCAAATCCGGGAGCTCTTTTTCCGAATTCCTGTCCTTTGCGCCGCAATGGATGGCCACGCCGCAGCGCTGCACGAAGATGCGGTCTGCCGGATCCGTCCCGCATCTTCCCGTCCCGGTCGGGCGACAAGAACGTGGTCCCTGGCCAGATGCGGGCATCTCGCCCATTGAGCCGAGATGCGTTCATGCCGTCGGACGCGGCGCCAAGGAACAGCGCGGGCGGGCACGAAACCCGCCCGCGCAAGTCTGGCTGTCGGCTATTGCGTGTTCTGGACCATCTCCAGAAGTTCAGCGCCTTGCTTGGCAACGAAGTCCTCGTAAACCGGGCCCATGCGTTCCCGGAACGCGGCGACATCGGCTTCGTTGATCTCCATGCCTTTGGCTCTCAGTTCGTCGACGGCGGCTGCGCCGACTTCTGCAGTCAGCTGGATTTCGTAGTCCTGCAGTGCTGCAGCCTCTTCTGTCAGGACGGCCTGCTGTTCGGCGGTCAGCCCGTTCCAGGTCCCCATGCTGATGGCAACGATCCCCGGCGGACGGAAATGCTGCGTCATCGAGAAGTAGCTGCTGACCTCGTAGAACTTGTCGTTGAGCACGTTGCCGGCGGCGTTTTCGCCACCGTCCAGAACGCCTTGTTCCAGCGCTGTATAGAGCTCGCTGTACGACATCGGGGTTGCCGAGCCGCCCATCGCGTTCAGCGTGTTCACCATCAGCGGGCTTTCCATCACGCGGATCTTCAAGCCGTCCATGTCTTCGGGCGTGACGACGGGGCGAACCTTGTTGAAGACGTTGCGATAGCCGTTGTCGAACCAGGCCAGAATCTTCAGGCCACGCCCTTCGGCAAGTTCACTGAACTTGACGCCGACCGGTCCGGAAACCACTTTCTTGAAATGGTCCGTGTCACGGATCAGGTACGGCAGGCTGAACAGGTCGAACTCGGGAATGAACCCGCTGACCGGCGCCGTGGACACCTGGGCCATCTGGATGCTGCCCAGCATCATGCCTTCGATGTAGTCCCGTTCGCCGCCGAGCTGTGCGCCGTCCAGGACCTCGATTGTCAGACCGACGTCTCTCGCAGCCACGCGGTCTGCAAACCAGCGCAGCGATACGTTGTGATGGTGAGCCGGGCCTGTGACCGACGCTATCCGGATGGTCGTGTCTGCAGCCGACACCGGCTGCACCAGTGCAGCCGTTGACAGGGCGAGCGCCGCGCCGACGCCCATAAGCAAGTCTCTCCTGATCATCTTTGAGTTCCTCCTCTTTCTAGAACGGTATTTCCGCTTGTTTTCCCGGCGCGTGCGCCGGGCATCTCCACCCCCTCGTGGGGTGGAATCCTGTCGTGCGTCCGATCACCGCTGCACCGCGAAGTCATCCGGCTCGTCCAGAACCAGCTTGTTCAACGGACGGACGCCGCTTTCGGTGACGGCGACGACCACCTCGACCCTGTACCCGCCGCCAATCAGGTCGTGCAGGTCGAGCTTGATTGCCAATGTCATGCCCGCCTCGAGTTCGAAATCGCTGTCCGAGCTCAGGTTCGGCGGTTCGACCACGTCCAATCCCACCGCATGGCCAACGCCGCGCAGCCCCTTGGCATATGGCGTGAAGTGGTCCGCCAGTCCTTCGGGTTCCAGCTCGGCCAGCAAGGTGTCAAAGATCGAGCGCGCGGTAATGCCGGGGCGGATGGTCGGGATGACCCTCTTCAGCGCCTTGTGGCCAACGACGAGGGCACGTTCCTGTTCCGGGTCGGCTCCGGGCATCAGGATCGTGATGCCGCCGTCGTTGCAGTAGTTTCCGATGGCCGGATTGAAATCCAGCATGACGTAGTCGCCGGGCTCGATCTTGCGATCCGTTGCACGCCACGCCGGGTACTTGGTGTTCGGACCTGACATGACAACCGTTGCAGAGCCGATGTCGGCATTCATCTTGCGCGCAATGTTCTCCGCCACGCCGGCGACCTGAACTTCCGTCATCCCGACCTTGACCAGCTTCACCGCCTGCCGAAGCACCTCGTCATTGATCTCGGCCGCGCGTTCCATCAGCGCGATTTCCGCTTCTGACTTGATCTTGCGCAGATCAAGCATGATGTCGTCGCGGGCTTCGAAGGCGGCCTTCGGCACGGCATCGGAAATCTGTTCATATGTCTCGACGGGCAGGATGTTCTTGCCGATCAGCCCGATCTTGCTGCGATGCCCGGCGATCGGGGCGAAGATCTCCGGCAGGTCCGTGTACGGCCGGTGGATGCCGCGCACGTCTTCGATCCAGCAGAGGTCTCTCGCGGCATAGGCGTTCAGGCGCCCCAGGAAGACAACGGGCTGCCGGTCCCCGATCAGGATGACCAGCTGGGGCGATTCCTCGATCACGTTCAACGGCCTGTAGTTCGTGATGTAGGACGAATGGCCGGATCGGTATTCGTCCGAATAGATGACAAGCGCCTCGTAGCCTTCGGACGTCATCCGTTGCCTGAGCCTTTCGGTCCGTTGCTTCAGCTCTTCATGCGTGATTCCCAAGGCAGGTTTCCTTCCAATTCCTGAGTCTAGCGACCGAAGATGTTCGGGATGGTCATGATCAGACCGGGGAACACTGCGACGGCGACGAGTACGGCGATCAGCACTGCGCAGAACGGCACCAATCCACGAAATGCCTGCGAAATGGTGATTCCCGCGATGGCGCAGCAAATGTAGGTCAGGATGCCGACCGGAGGCGTCACCGAGCCGATGACGACGGCCATGACCAGGACGACGCCGAAATAGATCGGGTCAACGCCAAGCCCGTGGATCACGGGCAGCAAGACCGGTGTGAAGATGATCAGGATCGGGATGCCTTCGATGAAGAGCCCCAGGACCAGGATGAACCCAATGATCAGCAGAACCGCGAGCGTCGGGTGCGACGTGACTCCGCCGAGAACGTCGAGGACCGCAGCTCCGAACCCGGCCCAGGCCAGCAGCCACGCGAACGAGGTCGCCATCGCGATCAGGAACATCGCGGCCGCGGTGGTCACGGCCGCATCCACCAGCAGTTTTCCGAAGAGCCTGAACGTGAGCGTGCGGTAGACGAACGTTCCCACGATGGTTGCGTAGGCCACCGCGACCACGCCCGCCTCGGTTGCCGTGAACACGCCGGAGAAGATCCCGCCCAGGATGATCACGGGCATTGCGAGCGCCCAAAGCGCATCGCGGAATGCGGGCAAGACGGGCGGAAGCTCGGATCGCGGCGGCGCCGGATAGCCGCGTCTCTTGGCGATGACATAGGCCATTGCCATCAGTCCCGCCGCAACCATCAGCCCGGGCACGAAACCGCCGAGAAACAGCTTGGCGATCGAGACATTGGCGATGGAGCCGTAGATCACCATCATGATGCTGGGAGGGATGATGGGGCCCATCGCGCTGGCCGAGGCATTGACGGCGACGGCATAGTCGGCATCGAAGCCGTTCTTCTTCATGGCCGGGATCATCATCGAGCCCAGGGCCGAGGCATCCGCGGTTGCCGACCCGGAGATGCCTGAGAAGAACATGTTGGACATGATGGTCACATGGGCCAGGCCGCCGCGAATATGCCCGACGAGAGACCTCGAGAAGTTGACGATGCGCTCGGTGATTCCGCAGGCGTTCATCAATTCGCCCGCGATGATGAAGAACGGGATCGCCAGCAGCGTGAAGGAATCGACGCCCACGAAGGCGCGCGTGACGATGCTGTTGAGCGGCAGCGTGCTGTCGAGCCAGAGCGTCAGGGCCGACGCAATGCCAAGCGCGAAGGCGATCGGCATGTTGAAGAGCAACAGGACGAAGAACGTGGTGAACAGGATTACCAGCATCGGAACGCCTATTCCTCCTGCCCGCCGCGGCCACGCAGGATGGCAATGGTGCGTTCCAGGCAGATCAGGAAGATCAGGCCCATCGAGATCGGAATCGCGATGTAGATCCATGACATCTGCACGCCCAGCGCGGGCGAGCGTTGCAGCATGTTCATGTTGATCACCGGGTAGCTTGCGAGGACAACCGCGGCCGCGAAACACGCGATCAGAACATGTGACAGGATCTCGATTCCAATCCTGAAGCGCTCGGGAAGCAGGTTCACGAACAAGTCGACGCCAAGGTGGATTCCCCGCGAAAGGCCGACGGCGCCGCCCAGGAACACGATCCATACGAAACAGTACCGCGCCAGTTCCTCCGACCAGGGAAGCGGCGCCGCGATGACGTATCTGAAGACCACCTGGGCCAGGGTGACCACGATCATCACTATGGAAATCGCAACGATGGAGAGCTTCGCGACACCGAGGAGCATCAGCAGAATCTTCGAGTTCCGGCCTTTGTCCGGGTGCTGCATTACTCCCCCAAGGCGCATTTCATCGTGATGAAATCGATTTCATACCATCTGATTCGCCGAGTCAACACTTTTTCTGTCCAAGTCCGTATCTCTCTGGTACAGAGCGATTAGTTGCGACATGTGGACCTCCATATTGCCGACCGAGTCAAGATATCGATTTCAGGATACAGCATCACGCGTGCGAATCACGGACGTTGCCAGGCTTGCCGGATGCGCGCCGGCGACGGTTTCGCGCACGGTCAACAACCCTGACAAGGTGTCACCCGAAATGCGATCGCGGATCGAAAGAGCGATGCACGAGCTCGGGTACGTCCGGAACCACGCGGCCCGGGCCCTGCGGTCCCAGCGGTCGCACATGGTCGGAGTGCTGATCCCGACATTGGACTACGCGCTCTATGCCCGGCTGGTCAGCGCCGCGAGCACTCAACTCTCGGCAGCGGGAATCTCGACGCTGATTGCCACTTTCGACTATGATCTGGACGCGGAGCTAAGGGAGGCAAGACTGCTCCTCGAACGTGGTGCCGAGGCGCTCATGCTTGTCGGGGAATGCCATCGCCAGGAGATCTACGACCTGCTGCGCCAATTTGGCGTTCCGTTTGTCAACACGTATACCTTCGATCCCGAGAGCGCCTACCCGACTGCGGGCTTTGACAATTCCGCTTCGGCCGCGATCATGGCCAGGCATCTGGTGCATCTCGGACACTCGGACATTTGCGTCATTTCCGGGATAACGGAGGACAACGATCGAACGACCAAGCGGCTCGATGGCATTCAAGCGGAACTTGCGCGCCACGACATATCGTTGCCTGCGTCACGGATCATCGAATCCCCTTATTCCATTTCCGGCGGCAAGAAAGCCTGCGCGCTTCTCCTTTCACGTGACGATCCGCAGCCCACCGCCATTGTCTGCGGCAACGACGTCCTGGCGCTGGGAGCGCTCATCGAATGCACCGCAAGGGGGCTGGACGTTCCCGGCGACATCTCCGTTGTCGGCTTTGACAATCTCGAGTTCGCAACGCACCTGAACCCGCCGCTCACGACGATCGACGTCCCTGCAAGGGAAATGGGCATCGCGGCCGCGGAGTTCATTCTGGGAAAGTTGAGCGGAGACGAAGTGCCCATGCACAATTCGGTCGAAGTGCGGCTGATACTCCGAAGTTCAACAGCTCCTCCAAGGGCTCCTGGCGTACATGGGAGATCGATCTCCTGAAGCGTTCGCTCGATCGCCGGCGCATTCAGGCCGCCCACGCAACCAGGGCCGCACCAGGGCGCAAAGGTGACCGGAACCTTTTTTGGGGGGGGTCGTGCGGGCATGAATCGCTGCCATTGGGCCTAAACGGACACCTTGGACAGCAATTCGTTCCGCGGGATGCCGTCCCTTGCGCCGGAATGGATGACCTCGCCGCGTCGCAACACGGCGATGTGGTCCGCCAGATCGAACGCGAAGTCGAAATACTGCTCCACCAGCACGATCGCCATGTCGCCACGCTCGCGCAGCCCGCGGATCACCTCGCCGATCTGCTGAATGACATTGGGCTGAATGCCCTCTGTCGGCTCGTCCAGCAGCAGCAGCCTGGGCCGGGTGATCAATGCGCGGGCGATGGCAAGCTGCTGTTGCTGGCCGCCCGAGAGGTCCCCGCCCCTGCGGTCCAGGAAACCGGAGAGGACCGGGAACATCTCGAAAACCTCGTCCGGTATCCGATGCTCCGTTCGCGGCAGGCAGGAAAAACCGGTCTCGAGGTTCTCCCGCACCGTCAGAAGCGGGAAGATCTCCCGCCCCTGCGGCACCACGCCGACGCCCTTTTGCGCAAGTTCGTGGGCGGGCAGCACGCCCAGTTCTTCGCCATCCAGGATCATCGTGCCGCCGGAGCGCGGATGAGCCCCTGAAATTGCGCGGATCAGGCTGGTCTTGCCCACGCCGTTGGTGCCCATGATGCAGGTGATCTCGCCCGCTTTCGCCTCGAACGAGATGCCGTTGAGTATCTGCGAGTGACCGTAATGCAGTGTGAGATCGGTTGTCGTCAGCATCGCTCAGCGTCCCAGGTACACGTCGATGACCTTCCGGTTCGCCGTCACGTGATCGAGACTGCCTTCGGCCAGGACCGCTCCCTCGTGCAGGACCGTCACCTTGCAGCCCAGGCGGCGCACGAAATCCATGTCGTGCTCGATGACCACCACCGCGCGGGATTTCGCCGCCTCGACCAGCAGCGCGGTGGTGTGTTCGCGTTCCGCCGGCGTCATGCCTGCAGCCGGCTCGTCAACAAGCAGCAATCTTGGCTCTTGCGCGAGCAGCATTCCGATTTCCAGCCATTGCTTCTGACCATGGCTCAGCTCGCCCGACTTGCGGCCAAGGGCGTCCACGAGCCCGATTTCGCCGGCAAGCTCGTGCACCCGGTCAAGATCCTCGGGCGTTGGCCGATAGAAGAGGACCTGAAGCGGCCCGCGCGCATTGCTGAGCGCCATCAGCAGGTTTTCCTGCACGGTCTGGTCTTCGAACACCGTGGGTTTCTGGAACTTGCGGCCGATGCCCTCGCGGGCGATCCGCGCCTCGGAGAGCCCCAGCAGCGAAGTGTTCGCCTCGCCCCATAGAACGCGGCCTTCGTCCGGCCTTGTCTTGCCGGTGACTATGTCCATGAAGGTTGTCTTTCCTGCACCATTGGGTCCGATGATGGCGCGCAGTTCCGCGTCGCCGATGGCGAAACTCAGGTTGTTGATCGCCTTGAAGCCGTCGAAGGAGACGGAAACGCCGGAGACCTCGAGCAGCGACTTCACTGTTCTGCCTCCGCTTCGCGCAACGAACCGGAATCGGGACCCAGGTCCGCACCGTGGCGATCGGGTGGCAGCCGGCCGGTCCAGAGATCCACCAGGCCGCCGATGCCCTTTGGCGCAAGGAGCGTGACCGCGACAAAGCTGAGGCCGAGGAGAACCAGCCACCAGTCGACCCACTTGATCGTGTAGAAGCCCAGGTTGACATCGGGGGCCTGGCCGCCGGTGAACCACGACGAGACGAGGCTGACGAAAGCCGCGCCGATCACCGCACCGTAGAGTCGGCCGCGTCCGCCGATGGCGACCCAGACCGCGAGATATATCGAGGCGATGGGCGCAATTTCGGCCGGATTGATGATGCCCGCCTGTGGATAGTAGAGCGCCCCGGCAATCCCGGCGATCATCGCCGTGACCGTGAAGACGAAGAGCTTGTAGGTCTCCACCGGGTAGCCCAGGAAACGCACCCTCGACTCGTTGTCGCGGATGCCGCGGATCACCGAACCGAACTTGCCCGAGACGATCCAGGCGGAAAACACGTAGCCTATGGCCAGCGCGCCGGCGGAGGCCCAGAAGAACCAGATCGAGATGCTGGATTGCGGCACGTGGTCGAGCCCCGGGAGGTTCTGCAGCCCGGAAAGCCCGTTGTTGCCGCGAAGGCCGCTGTCGTTCTGGAAGAGGTAGAGCGCCAGCGCCAGCGTCATCGCCTGTGTCAGGATCGAGAGGTAGACGCCCGTGACGCGGGAACGGAAGGCGAGCCATCCGAAGACGAACGCAAGGAGACCCGGCACCAGCACGACGAAGAGGAGCTGCAGTGCAAGGCTGTCCGCAAACGTCCATATCGCAGGGAATTCACTCGATCCCACCACTCCGAAGATCTGGTTGCCGATGGCGCTGACGACTTCGGCTTCGGTCGGCGGAATCGGCGCTTCGGCGAGCGAGGCGGCGACGATGCCGCGCGTGCGCTCGTACATCAGCCACATGCCGATCATGTAGCCGCCCAGCCCGAAGAACGCGAAGTGGCCGAGACTGAGAATGCCGGCATAGCCCCAGACGAGGTCCATCGCCACGGCCACCAGGGCGAGGCAGAGCGTCTTGCCCAGCGTCTTGACAAAGGAGGTGGAGACGATCTCCGACCCGGCCCATTCCGACATCAGCGTCACGCCAAGGGTGAAAAGGCCGAGAATGGCGAGGAAGACCAGCACGGAGGGGTTCTTCGCAAATATGCCCTGCGACATGGCTCAGTCTCCCGCCGCCCGGCCCTTGAGGGCGATGATTCCCTGCGGGCGGAGCTGGATGAAGACGACGATGATGAAGATGATCATGTAGGTCTGGGCAGCGAGCGTGTTCGAAGGATTGAACCACTCGATCCCCTTCTGCAGAAAGCCGATGCCGGTGGCCCCGAGGAGGGTGCCCCAGATGTTTCCGACACCGCCAACGACGACGGTCATGAAACTCTGCACGATGTAATCCGCGCCAAGGTCCGAGGTGACCTTCGCGTAGAGCCCGATGGCCACTCCCGCGATTCCGGCGATCCCGGAGCCCAGCCCGAATGTCAGCATGTTCACCCGGTCGGGATTGATCCCCATTGCCGCTGCCATGCGCCGGTTCTGCGTGACCGCGCGGGTCTCCAGCCCGAGCCGGGTTCGGTGCATGATGAAGAGGAAGATGCCCAGGAAGATCAGTGCCAGCACGAAGATCGCGATCCGGATATGGGAGATCGAGATCACGTCGTTGATCACCCATGCCCCGTCGAGCCAGCTCGGCGAGGTCAGGGGCCGCGCCTGGGTTCCGAAGATGTTCTTGGCGAGCTGCTGGAGAGCGATGGAGATGCCGAAAGTGGCCAAGAGAGTTTCCAGCGGGCGGTTGTAAAGCCAGCGGATCACCAGCCGCTCCATCGCCACCCCGGCACCGAAAGTGACGGCGAAGGCCAGGGGCACCGCGACGAGGATCGAGACGGTATGGTGCGGGATGAACTGCTGCACGACGTAGCCGGTATAGGCGCCCATCATGATGAACTCGCCGTGGGCCATGTTGATGACGCCCATCACGCCGAAGGTGATGGCAAGGCCGATTGCGGCAAGAAAGTAGATCGAGGCAAGCGAGAGGGCGTCGAGAGCAAGATCGGCGCCCTGGGAAAGGCCGACCCGGTTCGCGATCCGGGCAAGGGCCGCTTCAGCGGCGGCGGTAACGGCGGGCGAGGCTTCGGCGTAGACGGCCGCGAAGACGTGAGCGTCCAGCGCGGCGTCGATCTCGGCATCGGTGACAAGCGGCGGAACCGTGCCCGCGCCGGCCAGCACGCCATATGCGCGCATTCGCGCCTCGTCGGTGCCGAGCTCGCCCGCCTGGACGCCTCCTGCCGCATTGTCTTCCAGATTGGCGATCAGCGCATCGCGGATCGCGTCGCGGCCAACCGTGGCCGGGGCCAGACCGGTGGCGACCAGGAGCGCATATGCCTCCTCGCGGGGGAGGTCGTCGCTTCCCGGACCCAGGCGCCACGCCACGTTCAGTCCTTCGGGGATGTCTCCCGCGAAGGCCATGACTGCGGTCCTTGTCAGCGGGTTCAATGCAGCGCGTACATCGACGCCAAGATCGGTCGACATCTCTTCGATGGCCGCCACGCGCTCAGCGGCGCCCGTTCCGTGGGCGATGGTCAGAAGCCGTTCGATCCGCATCTTGCGCGCACGGATCCCTGCATCGCTTTCGCCATCGATCGAACTCCGGAGCGGGGCCAGAAGGCTTGCGTCCGGTGAGCGCTCGATGGCATCAAGCGCCTCCATTCGCCGGTCCGGCTCAGGATCGAGGAGCTGGAACCGCACCAAGGCCGTTCCGATCAGTGCCCGTATTCCGCTGTTCGGCTTGATGTTCTTCAGTGCGCGCTTCGGAAACTCGCCGACCGTGTCGCCGCTGTCGAAATCGATCAGGCGGTAGGTCTTGGACTCGATCCTTTCGCCGAGAAAGAACAGCCCGTCCGACTTTCTCATCCAGATGTTCTTGACCTGCCAAGCCTGGAGCACCGACTGCGCTTCGGGCAGGCCGCTGGTGGCGACGGCCTCGATTGCGGGCCCGATCGTCTTGCGCGAACTCTTGACGATCAAGTCCCCGTGCTCCTGCAGGATGGCCTGAATCGGACCGGATTCGGCCAGCGTTGTCGCGGTCGAGACAAGCAGCAAGTGCACGGCCAGCAGGAACTGTTTCATGGTGCTCCACCTGAAGGACTCCGGCCGGGACGATCCGGCCGGAGAATTCGCGGATCAGTAGTTGGACTTGATCTGGACGCAGGTCCCGGTCCCGGTGTCGTACATGCCGCAGCCCAGTTCGCTCCAGTTCGATGCCAGCATCGCCGATGCCGGCAGGAAATCGGTCCAGGCATCGCCCGGGACTTCCGCGGTCTGGCTGATGATGTCGAACTGGCCGTCCGCCTGGATTTCGCCGATCAGCACCGGTTTCGAGAGGTGGTGATTCACGCCCATCACGGCCATGCCGCCCGTGAGGTTGGGGAATTCCTGGCCCCACATCGCTTCGCGCACCGCGTCGACATCCGTGGTCCCGGCTGCGGTGACTGAATTCACCCACATGTTGAAGCCGATGTAGTGAGCTTCCATAGGGTCGTTGGTGACGCGGCTTTCGTCACCGATGAATTCGTGCCAGGCGGCGATGAACGCCTCGTTCCCGGGCGTATCGGCGGACATGAAATAGTTCCATGCCGCCAGGTGCCCGACGAGGTTGCTAGTATCGAGGCCCGAAAGCTCCTCTTCGCCGACCGAGAAGGCGACGACGGGAATGTCGTCGGCCGAAACCCCGGCGGCGGCAAGTTCCTTGTAGAAACCGATGTTCGCGTCGCCGTTGATCGTCGAGATGACGCCCACCTTCTTTCCGTCGGCGCCCAGTGCGACCACGTCGGCAACGATCTTTGACCAGTCCGAGTGGCCGAAAGGCGTGTAGTTGACGAAGATGTCCTCGTCGGAGATGCCCTTTGACTTCAGGTAGGATTCAAGGATGTTGTTCGTGGTCCGCGGATACACGTAGTCGGTACCCAGAAGGGCGAATTTCTCAACGCCAAGCTCGTCAAGATAGTAATCGGTTGCCGGAATCGCCTGCTGGTTCGGCGCGGCGCCGGTATAGAACACGTTCTTCGAGCTTTCCTCGCCTTCATACTGGACCGGATAGAACAGGAGGCCGTTCAGTTCCTCGATCACCGGCAGGACCGACTTTCGACTGACCGAGGTCCAGTTGCCGAAGATCACGTCGACCTCGTGAACCGTCAGCAGCTCGCGCGCCTTCTCGGCGAAGAGCGGCCAGTCGGAGGCCGGATCGACCACGACTGCCTCGATTTCGCACCCAAGAACGCCGCCAGCTCCGTTCTGCTCCTCGACGAGCATCAGCATGGTGTCTTTCAGCGTTGTCTCGGAAATCGCCATTGTTCCTGACAGCGAATGCAGGACACCCACCTTGACCGGACACCCGGCCGCGACGGCAGGGCCGACAGATGCGACGGCGGCAGCCGAAGCGGCTGCCAGGACTTTCAGAATTTTCATAGTATTCTCCCTGCGGAGGGGGACGAGGGCGCTTGCCTAAGCTCGCCGAATTCCGTACCCATGCTCCGCAACTTCTAGTTGCACCCGTGTGGCGGCCGATGAGAGTTCCTAGCTTTCCGGTCGCCGCACACCCGCTCTTCGGGGTTGACCCCCAAGCGGACAGGGACAGTGTCTCTGCATTGCAGCATGCTTGGCAATTGAGAGCGGCGGGCAATCGCAGCTTCGGACTTTGTTGCCCAATAATTCATCTAGAAGTGTGTTCTCTGCACAAAAATAGGGCGGAGGACGGTCCCATGATGCGGCCAATTTGCAATTTCGTGGCGATTCGGAGCGGAGCGGCTCAAATGGGGGCATTGAATTCGCGCTCCGGAGGGACACATCACCGAGTTGCTGCCGATATCTCCGCAGTTTGCGGCACCAGTCATGGCGCGTGCGCAGGGCGATGTTTCGCTTGTTGCCAAGTCCAGGGATGGCGCCACCGCATTGCGGAGATTGCGGCAGTCGGGATCACTGAAGTGCCTTTTCCCCCGAAACGCCGGGCAAGCGCTGCAAGCCGTTCTCCTGAACTGCGCCGGGGGAGTCACCGGTGGCGATCGCTTTTCACTGTCCGCTCGCGCAGAGGCAGGGACGACCCTGACACTCACCACCCAGGCGGCGGAACGGATCTACCGCGCCTCGCCAGGAGAGCGAGGGCGAATCGAATCGCGCCTGGACGTGGCGGAAGGCGCACGCGTGAACTGGCTGCCGCAGGAGACGATTCTCTTCGACGGCTGCGTGCTGGAGCGATCGCTTACAGTTGAGTTGCAGGATGGGGCCGCGTTGCTGCTGACGGAGCCCCTGGTTTTCGGTCGTCTTGAAATGGGAGAGACCCTGACCTCGGCGCACGTCCTGGACCGGGTAGAAGTCCGGCGCGCGGGTGTCCCGCTCTACCTGGACCGCATCCGCCTGGCAGGCGATGTGCAGGCGCAGCTTGATCGTCCGGGCGTCGCCGGCGGTGCGCGCGCCATGGCCTCGCTGGTCTATGTCGCTTCCGACGCCGAGGCGCAGCTTGCAATGGTGCGTCATTTCTTGCCCCTCCACGCAGGTGCCAGCCTCATCCATGAAGACGTGCTGGTCATGCGCCTGGTTTCCCGTGACGGCAACGAGATGCGTTCAAGGCTAGTCCCGTTGCTGAATCACCTGAGCCAGGACGGGCTCCCCCGATGCTGGAGCATCTGACATGAACCTGACGCCACGCGAGAAGGACAAGCTGCTCATCTCCATGGCGGCGGACGTCGCCCGCAGGCGGCTCGGGCGCGGCGTGAAGCTGAACCACCCCGAGGCCATTGCCCTGATCACCGATGCGGTTGTCGAAGGCGCACGCGACGGCCGCTCGGTCGCCGACATGATGGAGGCCGGTGCGGAGGTCGTCACCAGGGATCAGTGCATGGAAGGCGTGGCCGAGATGATCCACGACGTGCAGGTGGAGGCGACCTTTCCCGACGGCACGAAGCTGGTCACCGTTCACAATCCGATCCGATGAGAGGGTATCCCATGCATGGTCTTCCACTGCCTGCCCGGGCCCATGAGGCGGCATCGCCCCCCATCCATGTCGGCCGGGGCGCGTTCATCGGCGTCTGCCTCGCCGCGACGGCAGTTTTGGCAGGGCTGAACCGCGCGAAGGTGCACACATGATTCCCGGCGAAGTGATGGCCGGGCCGGATGACGTCACGCTGAACGCGGATCGGGATCCCGTCACGCTGATGGTCGCCAATACCGGCGACCGGCCGGTGCAGGTCGGCTCGCACTACCATTTCGGAGAGGCGAACGGCGCGTTGGAATTCGACCGCGACGCGGCGCGAGGCATGCGGCTCGACATCGCAGCCGGAACAGCGGTGCGCTTTGAGCCGGGTCAACGCCGGGAGGTGCAGCTCATTCCCATAGGCGGCGCGCGCAACGTGTTCGGGTTCAATCAACAGGTCATGGGAGCGCTGTGATGCCTGGCTTGCCGCTGTTCCGTGTCTCGCCTGCGCGCCCCGGAGTGGATAGGAGGGGAGAGCATCATGCCCGCGACCATCTCGCGCGCTGACTATGCCGCCATGTTCGGCCCCACGACAGGGGACAAGGTTCGGCTTGCCGACACCGACCTCGTCATCGAGGTCGAGCGCGACCACACCGTTTATGGCGAAGAGGTCAAGTTCGGCGGCGGCAAGGTCATCCGCGACGGGATGGGCCAGTCACAGGTCACGCGCGCCGAAGGGGCCGTGGATACCGTCATCACCAATGCGCTGATCGTCGATCATGCAGGCATCTGCAAGGCGGATGTCGGGTTGCAGGACGGCAGGATCGCCAGGATCGGCAAGGCGGGAAATCCCGATACGCAGCCCGGTGTCGACATCGTCATCGGCCCTGGCACCGAGGCGATTGCCGGCGAGGGCAAGATCCTGACGGCCGGCGGCTTTGACAGCCATATCCATTTCATCTGTCCGCAGCAGATCGAGGATGCACTGCATTCCGGCCTGACGACCATGCTCGGCGGCGGCACCGGGCCGGCCCACGGCACCCTCGCCACCACCTGCACGCCCGGGCCGTGGCACATCGGGAGGATGCTGCAGGCAGCGGACGCCTTCCCGATGAACCTCGCCTTTGCAGGCAAGGGCAACGCATCGCTTCCGGCCGCCTTGGAGGAACAGGTCAAGGGAGGGGCCTGCGCCCTGAAACTGCACGAGGATTGGGGCACAACGCCCGGCGCCATAGATTGCTGCCTGTCCGTGGCCGACGCGATGGACGTGCAGGTGATGATCCATACCGACACGCTCAACGAAAGCGGGTTCGTCGAGAACACCGTCAAGGCCATGAAGGGTCGCACGATCCACGCCTTCCACACCGAAGGTGCGGGGGGCGGGCACGCGCCGGACATCATCAGGCTCTGCGGCGAAGATCACGTCTTGCCGTCTTCCACGAACCCGACGCGGCCCTTCACGGTCAACACGGTGGAGGAACATCTCGACATGCTCATGGTCTGCCACCACCTCGACCAGTCCATTCCGGAAGACGTGGCCTTCGCGGAAAGTCGAATCCGTCGCGAGACCATCGCGGCCGAGGACATCCTTCACGACATGGGCGCGTTTTCGATCATCGCGTCCGACAGCCAGGCCATGGGCCGCGTGGGGGAAGTCCTGATCCGCACCTGGCAGACCGCGGACAAGATGAAGAAACAGCGGGGGCGCCTGACGGAAGAAACCGGCAGCAACGACAACTACCGCGTACGCCGATACATCGCGAAATACACGATCAATCCGGCCATCGCGCACGGGATCGCGCATGAAATCGGGTCGATCGAAGCAGGGAAGCGCGCCGATCTGGTCCTGTGGAACCCTGCCTTCTTTGGCGTGAAGCCGGAGATGGTGCTCATCGGCGGGACCATTGCCATGGCGCAGATGGGCGATCCCAACGCCTCGATCCCGACGCCGCAGCCGGTCCACTCGCGCCCCATGTTCGGCGCCTTTGGCAGAAGCGTCGAACGCTCCTCCGTGACATTTGTCAGCGCCGCGGCGCAGGACGTCGGCATCGGCGCCACGCTCGGTCTGGCCAAGGACACGCTGGCCGTCGCCAACACGCGCGGGATCGGCAAGAAGGACCTGGTCCTGAACGACGCCACACCGGAGATGGAGGTTGATCCGGAGACCTACGAGGTGCGGGCCGACGGCGAACTGCTGGCCTGCCAGCCCGCCGAGATCCTGCCCATGGCGCAGCGATACTTCATGTTCTGAGGAGACCGCGATGACTCTTCCTGTCAGCCGAACGGTGAAGCACACGCATCATGCTGACGACAGCGTGGTCCTGGACCACGAGGCGCGGTTCCTGCGCCGCAAGGTGCTGACCGCCGCAAGCGGGTTGCGATTTCTCGTGGATCTGTCGCGGACGACTTCGGTGGACCAGCATGAAGCATTTGTTCTGGAGGATGGCCGCGTCGTCGGGGTCGTGCCCGCCAAGGAAGAGCTCTTCCAGGTGAAAGGCGACCTGATCCGGCTCGCCTGGCACATCGGAAACCGCCACATGCCGTGCCAGATTGAATCCGACCGTCTCCTGATCCAGCGCGATCACGTGATGCGCGACATGCTGGAGAGACTCGGTGCAGAAGTCACGCCGGTTACCGAACCATTTTCTCCGGAGGGCGGCGCCTACGGCCATGGCCGCACCCATGCTCATGCCCACTGACACGCAGGTCCTGACCCTGGCACAATGGCTCTCTCCGGCATTTCCGGTCGGATCGTTCGCCTATAGCCACGGCCTGGAAGGTGCGGTGGGCCTGGGGTGGGTGAAGGATGGAGCCGGCCTGGAGGCCTGGCTCGAAGACGTCTTGCTGCGTGGTGCAGGCCGGGCGGATTCCCTGCTTCTGGCCGCCGCATTCACGGCCGAAACGCCGCGACGGCTCGGGGAAGTCGACCGGGCGGCACGCGCCTTTGCGGCCTCGGCCGAACGGCGGCTGGAGACGGCGGCGCAGGGCAAGGCGCTTGGCAAAGCCCTGGCCGCCTGGGACGTTGCGGCGGAAGAGCTGACCTTCCCGGTCGCGCTTGGTGCCGCAGCCGCACAGGAAGCCCTGCCCCTTGCGTTGACCCAGCAACTCTACCTCCACGCCTTTCTGTCCAACCTCGTCGCTGCCGGCCAGCGACTGCTTGCCGTCGGCCAGCAGCAAGGGCAGGCCATCCTTCGGCGGCTGACCCTGCTTTGCCCCGAGGTTGCGGAGGACACGCGCGACGGCGACCTGTCGAAGCTTGCGTCTGCGGCGTTCCTGACCGATGTCGCCTCGATGCGGCACGAAACCCTGAATTCGAGGATTTTCCGTACATGAACAGTCCGAACGGCCCTCTCCGCATCGGCATCGGCGGCCCGGTCGGGGCCGGGAAGACCACTCTGACCGCAGCGCTCTGCAAGGCGTTTCGCGACGACCTGTCGATGGCCGTCGTGACGAACGACATCTACACCCGGGAGGATGCCGACGCCCTCTTGCGTCTCCAGGCCCTGCCGTCCGACCGGATCAAGGGCGTCGAAACCGGCGGCTGCCCGCACACGGCGATCCGCGAGGACGCCTCGATCAACCTTGCCGCGATCGCCGAGCTTTGCGAAGCGCATCCCGATCTTGACCTGGTCCTGATCGAGTCGGGCGGGGACAACCTGTCGGCCACGTTTTCGCCGGAGCTCGCCGACCTGACGATCTATGTCATCGACGTTGCGGCCGGAGAGGAAATCCCGCGCAAGGGCGGGCCGGCGATCACCCGCTCGGACATCCTGGTCATCAACAAGACGGATCTGGCTCCGCACGTGGATGCAGATCTTGATCTCATGAAGCGCGACACCGACCGGGTGCGTGCCGGCAGGCCCTACGTGTTCTGCCAGCTCAGGTTCGGCAGTGGCGTGAACACGATCCTGCGCCACATTGACGACATTGGCGATCTGGGCCGCAAATGATAATCCGAGGCGGAGACGATGCCGGGCCCGACCGGCAAGTGCAGGCCGGGAGACTTGCGTTTCGGCGAGGGGTCGATGTCGGCGGGTTGCCGGTCACGTTGAACCGGTGGGCTGAGGACGGTGTCCCACACCCGGCGGCCAGGGAACCCGGGACCGCCGGCGAATGCGGGACACTCTTGAAGAAAGGGTCATGAAGTCCATGGTTGAACACGAACAGTCCGGCGAAGATGCAGAACTGATCCAGGCAGCCATTGCGGGCGACATCCCGGCGGCCCTGTCAGCCCTTGCGACCGCGGATGTCAATGCCGCCGACGGCGATGGCTGGACGGCACTTCACATTGCCGTTCACGGCCAGCACCGTGACCTGACCAGGCTGTTGCTCGAACATCCGGACATCGACGTCAATTCCAGGAACAAGTGGGGGAGCACGCCGCTGATGCTTGCCGCCGGCGGTGGAAACCTCGACATCGTGGAGTGCCTTCTGCGCCATCCCAGGACATTGGTGGATCTTCAGGCCGAGTACTATGGGCGTACAGCGCTGATCGAGACCGCCGTCAAGGGTCATGCCCACATTGCACGGTGCCTTGTCAGCCACGGCGCGAACGTTAACATTTCGGACAAGACCGGACGAAACAACGCCCTCATCGAGGCAATCAAGAACAAGCATGCCGATATCGCGATCTATCTTCTCAGGACCGGAACGATTGATTTCTCCAACCGCGACCTGCGTCTCCAGGCCCTGATCTGGGCAAGCCGACGCGGGGACGAGCTCTACAAGGAGCTCGACCACGCAATCGCTGCCTACTTCAATCGAACCGGCGGGCGCCCGGAAACCGACGGCAGTCGACGAGCCTCCAGGCCAGGTCAATCCTAACCAGAGCCTCCGGCCGCGGACGGCAAGCAAGTGCAGCAGGCTGCTCTGCCGGAGGAGTCAGACCGGCAACGGTCCGTCAATCTTGATCTGCTCCATGACGATCTGGCTTTGCACGCGGGCCACCGCAGCGTGGGGCAGCAGGACGTCGTGGATCAACCGGTTGAACGACGGCAAGTCGGCGCAGTAGACCCTTAGGAGATAGTCCGCCTCGCCCGTCATGGTCCAGGCGCTGGTGATTTCGCGCCGGGTTTCGATTGTTCGCACGAATGTCCTGATCAGGGCGGGTGCGTGGCTCGCCATCTGTACGGCCACGAATGCCTGCACGGAAAGACCCAGCCGGGTTGCCGAGATCCGGGCGCGATAGCCTTCGATATAGCCTGCGGCTTCAAGGCGCTGGCGACGCCGTCCGACCTGGCTTGGCGAGAGGTGCAGGATTTCGCCGAGTCTCTCGGAGGTCAATTGGGCATTGCCTTGAAGCGTTGTCAGAAGCCGAAGATCTGTATCGTCCATACCTGTCATGCGAGAATAGTGCATGATTCACGATAATTTCGCAATATTTTTGCGAAAAATTTAGGTCATTTCCGGGAAAACGCGCGAAACACGCACAGTTGAGTCGGTAGGGTTGTGCGACGCAGCAGAGGGAGATGCGCAATTGGGACCCTTTCCGCATGACGCGCCGAAGTCCAGGATCACGCCGGAGAATCCGGCCGGAACCGACGGATTCGAGTTCGTTGAATTCGCTCATCCCGAGCCGCAGGAGCTCCGGGACCTGTTCGCCAGGATGGGATACGCGCATGTCGCGACGCACAAGACCAAGGCCGTCGAGCTTTGGCAGCAGGGCGACATCACCTACGTCATCAATGCCGAACCGTACGGCCACGCGAGCGGGTTCATCGGGATGCACGGGCCTGCGGCGCCCTCGATGGCCTGGCGTGTCGCGGACGCGAAACACGCCCTTGCGCGCGCCGTCGCGCTCGGGGCCGAGGAGTATGCCGGGCCAGGCAAGACCATGGACGTGCCCGCCATCGTCGGCATTGGCGGCAGCCTCATCTATTTCATCGACCGCTACCACGACACCTCGCCCTACAACGAGGAGTTCAACTGGCTAGCGACCAGCAAGCCGGAGGGCGTGGGCTTCTGGTACATTGATCACCTGACCCACAACGTCTTCAAGGGCAACATGGACACGTGGTTCCGGTTCTACGGCGATCTGTTCAACTTCAGGGAAATCCGCTTCTTCGACATCCAGGGCAAGTACACGGGTCTGTACAGCCGCGCCCTCACGTCGCCATGCGGCAGGATACGCATTCCGATCAACGAGGACCGCGGCGAGACAGGCCAGATCGTTACCTACCTGAAGAAGTACAAGGGCGAGGGCATCCAGCACATCGCCGTCGGGGCGCGCGACATCTATGGCGCAACCGATGCGATCCACGAGAACGGTGTTCGATTCATGCCGCCGCCGCCGGCCACGTATTACGAACTGTCGAGGGAGCGCGTCGCCGGCCATGAGGAGCCGATCGAAAGGATGAAGACGCACGGCATCCTGATCGACGGGGAGGGGGTCGTGAACGGCGGCGAGACAAGGATCCTGCTCCAGATATTCTCGAAGACCGTGATCGGTCCGATCTTCTTCGAGTTCATCCAGAGGAAGGGCGACGAGGGATTCGGGGAAGGCAATTTCAAGGCGCTCTTCGAATCGATCGAGGCGGAGGAACTCGCGAGGGGGGAGTACGGCGAAGCGGCGTCCGTGCAGCGGTCGACCGGCATGTGACGGCCCGTCCGTCCTGTCAGCCCCTCGGGACCCTCAGCGAGACCGTCCGGTTGCCTTTCTGGTAGAACAGTTCGCTTTCGGTAATCCGTGCAACCCTGCCTCCGTCGACGCGATCGCCGACTCTCACTCGCACGTATCGTCCCGACGGCAGGCGCACGAGGGCGCGGCGATCGCTGGTGGTTCCGTAGACGCCCACGAGGTTCACTTCGTTGAGCCTGATCGCGTTCGGAATCGTTGCACGCGTGGCAACGGTCGAGCGTGACGGCGTGCCCCGGTTCGACAGGTTCTCCTGCGGCAATTCAGGCTCGGCATCTGCGACAAGAGCGGATTGTGCGTCTCTCGCGGCATCCAGTGCCCGCTGTGCCCGTGCCGCGGCCGCGAGACGTCTCCGGGTTTCGGCTGCCGCGACGATCGCCTCGAAATTGACAGGCCGCATTCCCGGTGCCGCAGAACCGAAGCCAACTGCCGCAACGGACGGTTCCGCAGGGCGGGCGGCCAGTTGCTGGGCCGAGGCCGGTCGCGGCACGGCGCGCAGGGTCGCGAGTTCCGCGAGAGTGCGTCCGCCGAACTTCAGGCGTTCGACGTATTCCGTGAACCCGTCGGGCCGCATGCGTGGCAGGAGTTCCGGAGGGACTGGCGTGCGGCTGGCGATCATGTCCGGGGCAGGTGCGGCGTCGACGGAGCCATCCGTGACGTCGCCTGTTTCGCGCAAGGCGTATGCCGGCCGTTCAAGTGCGGGATTCGTTCCGGATGGCGAATCGACATGCGGCGTGAGGCGGTCTGCAAATGCAGGTGCCATTGGGTCGTGGTCCACCGGCAGCGGGGTGTCCAGGACAAGGGGCGCGGCCGGCACGGCGTGCGGTGCGGGCGCGAGATGCGCCCCTGTCGAGGCAAACGCTCTTGTCAGGGGCGCGGCGGTGATGCTGGCATCATCGTCGGATGCCTGAAGTTCGCCCCTGTGCCACAAGTCCGACACCTGCTGCGAGTCGGTTTGGGCGACCGGCGGTTTCTGGAGCAAGAGACCATGCGCCGTATCCACGTGCGCCGGTGCGCCGTGCCCGGTTTGCGGCGAAGGCGGGAGGTGCGGCAGCGACAAGGCCAATGCCGGAGGCAAGGGTGCGACGGCGAAGCCGATGTCATCGTCGGGCACCTGCAGTTCGCCCCTGCGCCACAGGTCCGACACCTGCTGCGAGTCGGTTTGGGCGACCGGCGGTTTCTGGAGCAAGAGACCATGCGCCGTGTCCGCGTGCGCCGGTGCGTCGTGTTCGGCCTGCGGCGAGGGCGGGAGATGCGGCAGCGACAAGGCCAACGCCGGAGGCAAGGGTGCGACGGCGAAGCCGATGTCATCGTCGGGCACCTGAAGTTCGCCCCTGCGCCACAGGTCCGACACCTGCTGCGAGTCGG
>JAJEAC010000120.1 GCA_022824315.1 Silicimonas sp. | reverse complement strand
AGAGCCAACGAGACATTCGTCGCGAACGAGCTCGTCCGGTCCCGCGACCTGTTCGACCGGATCGAGGCCAGGCCGCTCACGGACGAGCAGCGCAAGGCGGTTGTCGTCGACGAACGACGCAACCTCGTGGTCGCCGCTGCGGGCAGCGGCAAGACCTCGGTCATCGTGGCGAAGGCGGGATGGCTTGCCCGCCGGGGATTCCGGAAGCCTTCCGAACTTCTGCTGCTCGCCTTCGCGCGGGATGCCCGGGACGAGATGGAAGAGCGCATCGGCAAGCGCCTCGGGGCGGCCGCGCAGGCTGCTACGGTCCGGACATTCCACAGCCTTGGCATGGCGATAGTCGGTGAAGTCGAAGGCAGGCGTCCTGCTCTGGCCCGGTCTGCGGAGAGCGATCGGGCGCTGTTCGACCAGCTCAAGGGCATCGTCTCGGATCTCCAGGCCGACGGCACTCTTTCGGAAAGCGTGGTGGAATGGTTCCAGGACCAGTTCGCGCCCTACAGGAGCGCGCACGAGTTCAAGACCTGGGGCGCGTACTGGGACTACATCCGCAAGTACGAGATCCGCTCGCTGAATGGCGACGAGGTGAAGAGCTACGAGGAATGCGAGATCGCCAATTTCCTCCACCTGAACGGCATCGCCTACCAGTATGAAGCCCCATATGAGCACAAGACTGCAACTTCGGAGAAGCGCCAGTACAAGCCCGACTTTTTTCTCCCGGACCACGGCATCTACATCGAGCATTTCGGGATCGACGCAAAGGGAAACACGGCGCCGTTCGTCGACCGGGAGAAGTACCACGAAGAGATGGAATGGAAGCGCAAGGTGCACACCGAACGGGGCACGGTCCTGATCGAGACCTTCACGCATGAGCGCGCCGACGGGCGACTGATCCGGAACCTCGAGGAAAAGCTCGTTGCGCGCGGCGTGAAGCTGGCGCCGATTCCCCGGGACCGCGTGTTTGCGCTGCTCGAGGACCAAGGGCGGGTCGACCCGTTCATCCGTCTGCTGGCGACCTTCCTGCAGCACTTCAAGGGCGGCCGGCACTCCCTGGACGAGGTTGTCCGACGGGCCCGTTCCCTCGATGACGGCGGCCGGGCGGAGACGTTCCTGGCGGTGTTCGGGCCGGTCTTCGAACGCTACCAGAAAACGCTGGCACGGACGGGAGAGATCGATTTCCACGACATGATCAGCAGGGCGACGGAACACGTGGAGGCCGGCCGCTACCGGAGCCCCTTCGGATACATCCTGGTCGACGAGTTCCAGGACATCTCCCCGGCCCGGGCACGACTGCTGAAGGCGCTGCTCGAAAATTCGCCGGGGGCGCAGCTGTTCGCGGTCGGGGACGACTGGCAGGCGATCTACCGGTTCGGCGGATCGGACATCGCCGTCATGCGGGAATTCGACGAGCGTTTCGGCGAATTCGAACGGATCGACCTGGGAACCACGTTCCGGTGCGCGGACCGCATCTCCGAAGTCGCGACGGAATTCGTGCTGCGCAATCCGGCGCAAATCCAAAAGACGGTGAACGCGACGCGCAAGGCCGGCGGACCTGCGGTGCATGTGGGCCTTCCCGTCAAGGACGGGGTCTCGTTGCTGAAGGAGGCGCTTGACCGGATCGACGAGGACGCCAAGGGGCACGAAGGGATCTCCGAAGTGCTGCTGCTGGGCCGCTACCGTCACCTGAAGCCCCGGAACCTCGCCACCCTGGGCAAGCAGTATCCGCGCCTGCGCTTCACCTACATGACGGTGCATCGCGCCAAGGGTCTGGAAGCCGACTACGGGGTGGTGCTCGGGCTGTGCGCCGGAAAGTTCGGGTTTCCGGTAGAGATCGCGGACGACCCGCTGCTGAACCTTGTGATGGCGGCGCCAGAGGCGCATCCCAACGCCGAGGAGAGGCGGCTGCTCTACGTCGCGCTGACGCGTGCGCGCCGGAAGGTGTTCCTGCTTGCCGAAGGCGGTCCCCCGTCCGCGTTTGCCACGGAACTTATCGCCAGCAAAAGGGACGTGACCGTGTTCGGTCGCGTGCCCGAGCGCGAGGTGCCTTGCCCGCACTGCAAGGAAGGGCGCCTGGTACGACGGGAAAGCGCGCGCGGCGACAGCTTTTTCTACGGATGCTCCAATTGGCCCCTTTGCAAGCACACAGGCCGCCCGTGCCCGAAGTGCGGAACCGGCCTGCCGGTCAGGTCGGACGGCGCGTTTCGCTGCCGGGACTGCGGCGCGTCGATCGAGGGATGCCCGGACTGCGGAGGCTGGCTGGAGACCAGGATGGGGAGGTTCGGCCGTTTCCTGGGGTGTTCGAACTACCCGGAATGCGACTACACGCGAAACCTGCAACGGCATCGGACGTGAGACCGACCCGCCCGAAGCGTCGATCGCTCGAATCCCGGTCGCGCTGGACAGGTGAACGCAGTGCGCCGTCGAGCGGGCAGGCCAGGTCCGGCATCAATCCCGCGCCATCGGCCCTGTCCTTGCCGCCATGATACTGGATTTGAACGGCGGATTTTGCTGCAAGGGTCAAACACCAACCTGGTTGAGCCGGAAACTCAGGCATCATCGCAAAATTGGCAGGCACTACGAGGGCGTACGGCAACACATGGACTTCCTTACATTCGACCGAGCTTCCTTGCCAGTTTCTCGATCCTCCGTTGTCGCTTCACCAACGCGTCCGGATTCTCGGCCCAATACCTTGTTCCTTGATCAATTGCATGCTTGTCATGCGTTAAGTCCCCACAACTCTGACACTGCCAAACCGTGGTTCCAGACGGCGAAATTTGCGCCGATCTAATCAAAAGATCTCCGTCTTGCTCCTCCACGGAAATGTGAGGGCAGAGACTTCTCAGTGTCTCCTCTTGCCGTTTCCGCCGATCCTTCAACCATTCATTGATGTCAAAGCGGATGGATCCTCTGATCGCAATCATTGCTGCAATTGCTGCAATTGCTGTCACAACCCAGCCTTTCCAGTCCCATAGCATGTCCACCACTTTCCCGCCTTTTCCTGCCACGCAGCCCGTCGACGCCTCCCCAAGCGCGAACGCAACTTCCGGCTGCCGTTTGCTCTCCGCAAACTCGATCCGTTGTGCGTTGCCCACCGACCAAATGTCCAGCACCTCGCGCTCCTCGCTCATCACCTGACTCAACGAGATCAGCCTGCGGTGCCTCACTGCTCAATTCAGCGTGCACCCACCATTTGGTTGCTTAGTTTGTGTCCTTTACTGAATTGCCATGCATGGTCGGCACCTAGCAGTTCTCAAAGTAACGAGAACCTCGCAGAAAACTACGCCTGGATGGGCGCAAGAATGTGTGTGTTCCTTTCATCCAAGGCAATCGCGATCATTGTGACATCCTATCGTCATCCCTTCGCACCATCGGCATGACGTTTGCGGCATCCGTCTTTCGACTGGTGCATCCACCATGCGAAGCTGGATTCCCACCCCGTCGATCCTTGCGGATGACAGCGAATTCCGGGAAAAGTCACGGCAATTGCGACAGCGCCGCCTGGAGGGATCATGAGCCTGCATCTCGAATTCTTCGAAAACACCGCCTGCTTCCGCCATCCCCCGGAATACGAGACATGCGTGGAGGAGTTCGACCGCCTTCTCGACGAACGCGATTGCGGCCGGGTCGGCCGG
>JAJEAC010000135.1 GCA_022824315.1 Silicimonas sp. | reverse complement strand
ATCGAGGCCCTGCTTGATGCGGTCGATGACCTCCGCGGCCCTGCGGCGCGCCTCGTCGGGCGGCATCTCGGCGAGTCGTCCGAGCGCGACGCGGCTGGGCCCGCCGCCAGGCCCGCGCGTCTGGACGCACCAGACCTTGCGCCCGGAGGCGTAGACCCTGATGCCGAATCCGGGCAGGTCGCGGTCCCAGACGACGGTGTCGCCGGAGTCCACGGAGAGCGCGTCTACGGCGCGCCTAGTGAGCTTGACGGGGGGACGGGCGGGCATTGCGGGTCGGATCCTTTCTGCATGGCGTTCGATCACGGGGCGACGGAGGGGACGATGGCAGGGAGCGAACGCGGCAAAATGCCGGAGGAACGTGGACTTGACATCGTCGTCCTTGTCGTTGTCACCCTCCGGGCGAACGCTTTCCTTCACTCGATTTCCGTGTCGGAAACAGGTTACCGAAACCGTAATCGAAACGCAACCGTCTGATCCGCATCGCCCGACCACCGTCGCCCCCGGCTGTCGTCCGGTGGCAGAGCGGCTCGCAGCAAGGAAAAACCGAAGTAAGTTATTAACTTACTGTTAACAAACAATTTATGTTACTCCTTACCCTTCTTGGCCCCGCATGCCCATGTCTGGCTCTACAGGTCCATCATGGCCGAATCAGGTCGAAATTTCTACATTATATATGGCTGCGGAACGCATTTCCTGCATGCCGTCGCACTAGCACCTCAGCCTGGCAGCAGAAAAGATCCACTTCGAAATCACTGCGAATGTCCAAGGGCGCCGTCACGAATCGCGACGCTGAACACCAGCATCGGCAGTGCAGCGGACAGCGACGTTCAGGAATTCTCGGCGTTCGGAGAATGCGGTCGATTGCGCCGCGGCAACAGACCAAGGAAGGCAGGTCCTTGGCACGGCGCACATTCGATGGCAGCCCAATTTTCCGTGCCTTGGTATTCGACCATTGTCGTCACTACGGATGGCCGCATCCTGGATGGAGCGAATTCGGACAAGCGGAATCTGAGGCTTGACCCACACGGCACGGACCACTAGTTCATTGGTCCTTCGCGGGTGTAGCTCAATGGCAGAGCAGGAGCTTCCCAAGCTTAAGACGAGGGTTCGATTCCCTTCACCCGCTCCATTCAATCCGTCCGGAACGCCTCCCCCTTGTCTGAATTCCTGAACCAGCTGGACGCCCCTGAACTCGAAGCCATGGGAATTCATGGCTGGCCCTACGGGTATTCGGATCAGGTCAGGTTTCACGAACTCGACCCCCTGAACCACGTGAACAACGCGTCGTACCTGAGCTGGTTCGAGAACATCCGGGTCCGTTATCTCCAGGACTACGGGCTTTCATCTTACGGAAGCCGCGACGACGATCCGCAAGTCGTGGTGCGCCAGCAAACCGCCGACTACCTCGCTCCCATGTTCAAGGACGAACGCTATGTCGTGACAGCGCGCACCCGACTCCTGAAGCCTTCCAGCCTGATCATGGACTACGCCGTGCACTCCGGCGGCGCGGTTCGTGCCACGTGCAGCGCCGTGCTTGTGAGCCTGGAGCAGGACGGCAAGGCACGACGGCCGCACAAGGATGCAGCGATCAAGCGCATTCTCGCCAGGGACGGGGCAGAAAGGGCGTAACGCCGCTCAGCCAGCGTGCCGTTGAACAAAGTTGACAAGCTGGGCTGTCGACGCGTCCTTGTCGCCAGCGTCTGCGTCGCCGGAAACCACTGGCTCGAGTTCCTTGGCCAGCGCCTTTCCAAGCTCAACGCCCCATTGATCGAAACTGTTGATGCCAAGCATTGCGCCTTCGACAAAGACCCGATGCTCATACAGGGCGAGGATCTGCCCGAGCACGAAGGGCGTCAGACTTGGGTAGACAAGCGTGGTCGACGGCCGGCTGCCCGAAAAGACCCGATGCCGTGCCTGCCGTTCCAGTTCCTCGCCTGAATGGTGGTCCGCGAGCAACGCCCGTGCCTCCGTCAGGGTGCGACCCTTCATCAGGGCCTCGGACTGGGCCAGGCAGTTCGCGACGAGCAGGCGATGCTGGTGCGCAAGCTCGTCCTCATGGCCCGCAGCGCCGATCATGAACTCGCACGGGATCACGCGCGTTCCCTGGTGAATCAACTGGTAAAAGGCGTGCTGGCCATTTGTTCCGGGCTCGCCCCAAACCACGGGACCGGAATGAACCGGAAGGTCGGAGCCATCCAAGGAGACGCCCTTGCCGTTGCTCTCCATTTCCAGCTGCTGAAGATAGGCGGGAAGACGCGACAGCCGCTGCTCGTACGGCAGCACCGCCCGCGTCGCGTATCCGAGACCCTGGTTGTGCCAAAGCCCGGTCAGCGCAAGCATGACCGGCATGTTCTGCATGGGTGACGCAGCCTGGAAATGCAGGTCCATGGCATGGGCACCTGACAGGAAGGAGCGAAACGCCTCCGGCCCAATGGCGATCATCAGGGACAGCCCGATCGGCCCCCATACCGAATAGCGACCTCCCACCCAATCCTCGAATCCGAATACGCGTTCCGGATCAATGCCATAGCCGGACGTCCGGTCTTCTGCGGAGGAAAGCGCCACGAAATGTGTGCTCACGTCTTGGTCACCCAAGGACTCACCAATCCACTTTCGAACAGTGTCGGCATTGGTCATCGTCTCAATGGTGGTGAAAGTCTTGGAAGCGACGATAACCAAGGTGGTTTCCGGCCTGAGCGGCAGGAGAATGTCGTTGACATGCGCGGCATCCACGTTCGAGACAAAGTGGCACCGAGGCCCGTCATGGTAGGGTGCCAGCGCCAACGTCGCCATGGCCGGACCGAGGTCAGAGCCCCCAATTCCGATGTTGATCACGTCCGTGACCTTGCCGCCCGTGACGCGAATGCTGCCGTCGCGCACGTCCACTGCGAACCTCTCCATGCGACTGAGCGTGGCAAGCACGCCCGGCATGACGTCCTGACCGTCCACCATGACAGGTGTGCCCACGAGATTGCGGAGCGCCGAATGGAGCACGGCCCTCCCCTCCGTCTCGTTGATGGATTCGCCCCCGAACATGGCCCGCCGACGCGACGGGATCGCGGAATTGTCGAACATTTCAAGCAGCAGGTTCCGGCCTGCCTCGTCCATGGAGGTCTTCGAATAGTCAAACAGCAGATCGCCTGCTTCAACGGCAAACTCGCGCGCCCGGTTCGGATCGGCGAACCGCTCGATGATCGGCGTCTCGACCGCCTTGTGCGCCGTCTTGCCAAGCTGGCCCCAAGTCATCATGCGCTGCCCTGTCTGGCGTCGATGTCCCGCCATTTCCGACCGTCGCATTCAAGCAGGGCCGCGGCTTCTTCGGGACCGTTCGTGCCGACCTGGTAGGACTCCGGATGCTCGTCCCGCTCCCGCCACTCCTTGATGATCGGGTCGGTCCATGCCCATGCCTGTTCAACCTCGTCGCCGCGCATGAACAACGTCTGATCTCCGCGAATGACATCCATGATGAGGCGTTCATAGGCGGCTGGCGCATCCTCGGCTCCCCGCCCCAGCGCTTCTGCAAAGGTCATGTCCAGCGGAACATCCACGAGGCGCATGCCGCCGGGCCCGGGCTCCTTGATCGTAACGAAGAGATTTATTCCTTCGTTCGGCTGCAAGCGTATGGCCAGAACGTTGCGGTGCTGGCCAAGCGCCTGGCCAAAGATCGAATGCGGCGCGGTCTTGAACACGATGGAAATCTCCGAATGCCTGGCCGCCATGCGCTTGCCGGTCCGGAGATAGAACGGCACTCCCGCCCATCTCCAATTGGAAATGTGAAGCCTGAGGGCGATGAAGCTCTCTGTCCGGCTATCTGCATTTTCGACTTGGTCCAGGTAGCTTTCTCCAGGTGCCGCGGATACGTACCGGCCCCGCACTATGTCGCGCGGGCCCGGTCGTTCAATCGCCCGGATCACCTTGAGTTTCTCGTCCCGCACCGCATCCGGTTCGAAGCGCGATGGCGGTTCCATCGCAATGAGGCAGAGAAGCTGCATCAGGTGATTCTGGATCATGTCCCGCATTGCGCCCGCCGTGTCGTAGTAGCTCCCTCTCCCGTCCACGCCGACGCTCTCCGCCACCGTGATCTGCACATGGTCCACGAACTGCGCGTGCCACAGGGGCTCAAACAGTACATTGCCGAACCGGACTGCCATCAGGTTCTGGACGGTTTCCTTTCCCAAGTAATGGTCAATCCTGTAAATCTGGCTCTCGTCAAAATGGTTGCGCAAGATCCTGTTCAATTCCCGGGCACTCTTGAGATCGCGGCCAAACGGTTTCTCGACGACTATCCTGCAGGCGGGACTCGCGCAGCCGTGCTTCCTCAGACGCTCCGCCAGCGTGCCAAAGAGGGTCGGCGCTACGGAAAAGTAGAAGGCCCGAACGGCACCGTCACGCAACATGCCGGAAAGCGAGTCCCAGCCGTTGTCGCTCGCGGCATCAAGGACGAGGTGATCAATGCACTCCAGAAAGGTCCTGACGTCAGCTTCGGGCCGCGCGGATTCGGGAACGAATTCGCACAGGGCTTCGGCGACAAATGCCCGGTACCCGTCCCTGTCCAACTGTCGCCGCGCGGCGCCGATAATCCGGCTCTTCGGGGGCATCTGCCCCGCCCGGAAACGGCGGAACAGGCCCGGAAATATCCGTCTCCGGGCCAAGTCACCCGTACCGCCGAAAATTACGAGGTCGAACGCCTCGACCGGAATGACACGCGAAACCATGTTGCCTTCCTCTTTCCGTCACTGACGCCTATGCCACGAACCTGTCGCGTCTGCAGGACGATTTCGCTTCAAGAAGCGCGATGCGGGCAACATCACATCACTGTCACTACCGCATGGCTGCACTTTACCCTCCTGGATTCCGGCATTTAGAGTTTCACTCGGGACACATGTTCGATTTGGAATTCCGGTGAGGAGCGAATTATGCAAGTCTTGGCGGATGCTAACCGCGAGTTCAACACGACTTTGCACCGAAGCCTTCCACTAACCCAGGCGATGCGCCTGGCACACGGATCCAGAGCGCACGTTGCGGCTGCGGTTGCCTGACGCCAGAAAGATCAGGCACTCGACGAGGCAGATCATCCAGGAGGGCGAGGGCGGATGAAAGACGGTACCGAGTTTCTTTCGAGCGAGAAATTCCGCGACCCCCTGGTTACGGCAACAGGCGAGGAGCGAGCCGAGGTTCCATTGGCACGTCTTGAGACGCTTTGGTTCAACACGGGCACGCTGTGTAACATTGAATGCCCCAACTGCTACATTCTGTCGTCGCCAAAAAACGACAGTCTGGTCTATCTGACTCTGGCTGACGTCGAGAACTATCTTTCCCAGATTGCGGAACTCGAGAAACCCGTTCGCGAAATCGGGTTTACGGGCGGCGAACCGTTCATGAATCCGGACATGATCGCGATGGCACGCGCCTCCCTGGAAGCGGGGCATGTCGTCCTGATCCTCACGAACGCCATGAGACCGATGATGCGCAAGTCGATGCGCGACGGGATCGTGGACCTTCAGCGCAGATTTGGCGACCGAATGACGCTCAGGATTTCACTCGACCATTGGTCGGCGGCGCTGCACGATGAGGAACGCGGCGTCGGCAGCTTCAACATCTCGCTGGACGGCATGCGCTGGCTTCGGGACCAGGGCGTTCGCATGACCGTGGCCGGACGGACAATGTGGGGCGAAACCGAGTCCCATGCGCGCGACGAATACGCCGCGCTCTATGCGAGTGAAGGTTTCGAGATTGACGCCTACGACCCTGCGGACACCGTCCTTTTCCCCGAAATGGATGAAACCGTCGATGTGCCGGAAATTACGACGGCTTGCTGGGACATCCTGGGAAAGTCGCCCGAACACGTGATGTGCTCGTCTTCGCGGATGGTGATCAAGCGCAAGGGGGCCGAGCGCCCTACTGTTGTCGCTTGCACGCTTCTTCCCTACGACACGCAGTTTGAACTCGGCAATTTCCTGAAGGAGGCCTCTAGGCCCGTTCGGCTCAATCATCCGCATTGCGCGAAGTTCTGCGTTCTCGGCGGCGCAAGCTGCTCGGCCTGAACGCATGCCCGCCTTCCCGAGACCGCAAGGCCTCGCGGTGAACCCCCTCGTGACCCTGGTGGGTCAGAGCGCCGTCAGCCAGCCATTGCGCAGAGCAGTTCGAACATGATCGAAGCACCGAGAAACGCTGTGGCACCGCCCTGATCGAAGGGCGGTGATACCTCGACAAGGTCGGCACCCCGTATGTCGAGCCCGGCAAGATGGCGACAGACCTCAAGCGCCTGAAACGAATTCGGGCCGCCGACCTCAGGCGTGCCAGTACCAGGCGCGAACGCTGGGTCGACGAAATCGATGTCATAACTCACGTAGAGCGGCCGCGTGCCGACGACCTCGCGGGCCTCGGCCATGACATCCTCGCTGCCGCGCGCAAACAGTTCCTCGATCCGAACCGTCCGAATGCCGACGCTCTTTGCAAAGTCCATGTCCTCATGGTCATACATCGTGCCGCGAATGCCGATCTGTATCACCCGCTTTGGATCCAGAAGACCTTCTTCGACAGCGCGACGAAACGGCGTGCCATGGGTGAACATCTCGCCGCCGAAGTAACTGTGGAAGAGATCAGTGTGACTGTCGAAGTGAATCATGCCAAGCGGCTCGCCTGCCGCCAGGCTCCGCAGCACCGGCAAAGAGCAAAGGTGATCGCCGCCTGCCATCAAGGGGCGAATCCCGACCTCTTGCAAACTGGCGAAATAAGCGTCGTATCGCTCCAGCGTATCGGGAATGCTGGCCGGATTCGGCCCGACATCGCCTAGGTCAGCGCAGTTTGCGGACTCGTAGGGGCGAATCCGCGAAACGGGGTGCTCGGCCCGAATCATCGTTGACGCATCTCGAAGCTGGCGCGGTCCGTGCCGGGCGCCGGGGCGATTCGTCGTGCCGCTGTCCCATGGCGCGCCGACAAGGCCTATCTGGACCTCGCCGAATCGCGTGTGCCCGGGAGGCACATGTGGCAGGCGCATGAAGGTTGGGACGCCCGCAAAGCGCGGAAGGTCAAAGCCGGAGACGGGATGGAAGAAAGGATCGCTCATGACGTGAGGCTATGCTTCCGAGTTGGAAAGTTCCAGTCTGGATCTCGCGAGCCGGTCGGCCACACACTTTTCCTCAATTGCGATCTCCATTTCGCCTGCAGCAAGCCAGCGTGCCAGCATTCGGGCGGCAACATCAACGTGTTCGGCCTTTCTCAAGGCGCATTCCCAGACCGTTGCCACTCGCCAGCCGATCTCGAGCAGTCTTGAGTACACCTCTTCGTCACGCACGACGTTTCTTTCCAACTTTGGGATCCAGTATTCGGTGCGCGTTGCAGGAATAGTGGCGAACCGGCACCCGTCATGGCGATGCCAGAAGCAACCATGCACAAACACGACGGCGTTGTACTTCCGGAGCGCCAGATCCGGACGGCCGGGAATGTACTTCGCATGCAACCGATAGCGAAAGCCCCGCCTGTGCAGCGCCGTCCGCAACACGAGTTCCGGCCTTGTGTTCTTGCCCCTGATGCCGGCCATGATCCGGGATCGCGTCTTGCTGTCAAAGACATCCATCTAGGTCGTTGTCCCACCTGTCCCTGCGAACTCATCAGAGCATATATCACGAAGAAAGACATCGTCAGGAGGGGTCGTGCGTTCGTCGGCCCAGCGTCAGCGGCTCTACTCGAGAACTGGGCTGGGCAAGCATCGGTCGCAGCCGCGTGCCTTGCCCACTCCATATGCTTACGGCAACGGCATGGTCCGCTTCATGAAGCCATCGAAGAGCGGCACCGTGAATGCGGTGTCGCCGTGTGCCGGGCTGTAGATCATGCCCTTTTTCATCAGTTCGCCTCGCATAGGAGCGACGGAATTGACCTTTTTGTCGAGAACGCTGGCGATTTCACTGGATCTGTGGGGGCCAGCCCCAAGCTCGGCCATTGCGCGCATATAGCCCTTTTGGGCGGGCGTCAGCCGATCAAACCGTACACGGAAGAAGCTCGCGTCGAGTTCCGCGAGCGCCAGAGTCGTCGCACGCTGCACGTCATCGAATTCGATCGGGGAGGCATCGGCGACGTCCCAACTGTACTTTCCCCATTCCTGTAGAAAGTACGGATATCCACCCGTCTTGCGCAAGACTTCGGCAATGGCATCAGGATTGAATTCCACTCCCTCGTGTGACGCAGGCACGATCAGGGCGGATCGAGCGTCGTCATCCTCCAGGCCGTCAACCGGCACGAACTCGAAGAGTCGCTCAGCGTATGACTTGGCGCGCCCGGTCTTTCCAACCAACTGCGGCGATCCGGCCACCACCCATGGTGATTGGCAACTGCTCCTAGCTCGCGCTGTGCAGTGCAGCAATCAGCGAAGCGAGTTGCTCTTCGGGAACATAATTCAATTCATCGATGAAGAGCACGAGCGCGGCATTGTGCTCGCTCGCAGCCCCTCGCCAATGGTTCGAAGGAGGTCCGCGAGATCTGTGTCAAGATCTCCGCTGTCGGCCAACCCGATTTCGGGATCGGCGTCTATCCCTACTTCGATGTCTCCAAATCTGACCGTCAATGCGGTCTTGAAGCTCGCCAGCGCACGCATCCTCATGAGCAGAACGTCCTTCAATGCCTCTCCGCGGCTCAATCGCAAGAGAGCTGCGCGCAATACTGGAAGAAGCAATGCAGGCAATGACCGATCCTCAGGCGCTTCAATTCTGGCGCTGACTATTCCACGCTTCTCGGCATCACGGCGAATGCGATTGAGCAGGACCGTCTTGCCGACACCGCGCAACCCGTAGAGAACAAAACTCCGAGCCGACCTTCCCGCGCGAATGCGGTCCAAGGCCACGGCGGCACGTTCGATCAGATCGTCACGGCCTGCAAGCTCAGGTGGAGGCGTACCGGCACCGGGCGCATAGGGATTCTGCCTTGGATCCAGTAACTGCTCACCCCCTTGTTCTGGAACGATGTCGGGGTGACATCCGGCGGGATTTCTGAAGGCGCTGACTGGCCAGGGCCTGCTGCCACGGTATGGCAAAGTGGAAGAGTCAGTTCAGCAACGCCTGCGCACTGTCCGGCCCGAGCGGTGCCGGTCGCTCACAGGTCGTGGTCACTTCCACGAATCCCCCGCTCTCACCGGACTTCAGAAGGCCGGTAATCACTTCGACCGCATGAAGCGCAAGCTCCATCGAGCAGCGGTGCGGACGGCCTTCCTGAATTGCAAGCGCCATGTCCGAAAGCCCCGCCGCGCGATAGTTGGCATGCACCCCGCCCTGGTTCACGACCGAAAATGGATGGTCCCATGCGTCAACGGCACTTGGGTTCTGGTTCGCACGGGTCATGACAAGTTCGCCTCCGAAGAAGTTCGGATCTGGCAAGTCAAGACTGGCTTCAGTGCCATAAAGCTCCATCGGCTTGTGCCCATGCGCCCAGACATCCCAGCTCGCGACCAGCGTCACGACCGCGCCGCCGTGAAACTCGAGGATGCCGTGGATCGTGGTCGGAGTCTTGACCGGAATTTCCTCGCCGCGCCGCGGCTCCGAGAGGATGGTTCGCGTCGTGGACGGAGTCGCGCTGACCGCCGCCACGCGCCTGACAGGCCCGATCAGCTGCACCAGATTGGTCACGTAGTAGGGACCGATGTCCAGGACCGGCCCCGCCCCCGGAAGAAAGAAGAAGTCCGGATTCGGATGCCAGTGCTCCATCCCGTGGCTCATCACGAACGCCGTGCCGCTCGTCACGGTTCCGATTGCGCCGTCATCGATCATGTGGCGCGCAAGCTGGTGCGATCCCCCAAGAAACGTGTCCGGCGCCGAGCCGACGCGACAGCCCTTCTCGCCGGCAAGCCGCGCTATCTCCGCGCCTTCCTCAAGCGAAAGGACGAAGGGCTTTTCCGAATATACATGCTTGCCCGACTGCAGCACCCTCGACGAAACCCCGAAATGCGCGGCCGGAACCGTCAGGTTCACAACGATGTCAATGTCGCCCGCCTCAAGGAGTGCATCGACGCTGTCATGACGCACCCCGAACTCCTCCGCCCGGGCACGGGCGGCTGCGTCATCAATGTCTGCAACCGCACGGATATCGAATCCCCTGAACATCGGCGCAAGACGCAAGTAGGCCGAAGAAATGTTGCCGCATCCAATGATGCCGACGCCAAGATTGCTCATCTGCCTCTCCGTCAAAGCGATTTCAGAAAGCCGATGGAACGCTCCGCGAACCGCCGGTCATCATTGGGATTGTCATGTTCGAGAACAAGGTGCTTGCAGCCAACCCGTGCCAAGGCGGCCACGAGGGCCGTCCAGTCGAGCGTGCCATGGCCCACGTCGGACCAGCCGTCTTCGTCAGCACATGTGCCGTCAGGCGCAATGTCCTTTACATGGGCCGCGCTGATTCGACCGCCAAGACGCTCGATCCACGAAAAGGGATCCTCACCGGCGCGCACCGCCCAGGCAACATCGAACTCGAGCGCAAGCGCCGAGCCACCCTCAAGCAGGGACTCGATCGGATAGCTTCCGTCGTCCAGCGCCCGGAACTCGAAATCGTGGTTGTGCCACCCGAAACCTATCCCCGCGTCTTCGAGCGGCTTGCCGGCTTCCGCAAGACGCGCACCCACCGCGCGCCAGCCGTCCCGGTCGCCTGGTCGATCGGCAGCGTCCAGATACGGCACGTACACGTCTCGCACTCCGAGTGCAGTCGCAATCTCCGTGACGCCGTCCGGCTCCTTCTCGACCATGTCCAGCCCGAAGTGCCCGCTCGTCATCACCAGACCGGCCTTCTCCAATTCGCCCTTGAGCTGGCCAATATCGCTCGCAGTGGAGTAGAGGCCGCCAAATCCTTCGACCTCTGACAGGCCAAGGTCCGCGATCATCTTCAGGGTCTTCGGCAAGGGGCCGAACTTGCGTGACGAATAGAGCTGGTAGGAATGTGACACGTGCGAATCTTTCTTTCAGGGGGATTTACGTCGAATGCCCGTCAGCGCGATGCACAGGCATCCGACCAGTTTCACGGATCATCGAAGTCGTCGATGCAAACGAACCGCGGTCAAGCAATGTCTGCCGTTCCCTTTCAGAGACGTTTCTCGTCGCCCGCATCGAAGAGCGACGCGTCGGCGGCATTGACGCCAGCATGGAGCGAGTCGCCGGAGGCAACCTTGGACTGTCCGCTGGTCCGCAACCAGAATCGCTTGCCGTTGACGGACGTCAGGACAAGCGTGTCCGAGCCGAGCGGCTCGACTACCTCTGCCTTGATGGTGAACTCCACGTCAGCTCCCGCCGCCTCGTCGCCGACGAGAACGTGCTCGGGCCGAATGCCGAACCACGCATCTCCCGTGGCCTTCCGCTCGAACGAATAGGACTCCAGCGGAATGGAAAGCTCTCCCGCAAGGAAACGGCCATTCTCCACCTTTCCCTGCTGAAGGTTCATGGCGGGCGAGCCGATGAAGTCCGCAACATAAAGATTGGCCGGCCGACTGTAGATCTCGCCCGGTGACGCGAGTTGCTGAATGATCCCGTCCTTCATTATGGCGATCCGATCGGCGAGGGTCATCGCCTCGACCTGGTCATGCGTAACGTAGATCATGGTGTTCTCGAGCCGGTCATGCAGCTGCTTCAGCTCGACACGCAGGTCGGCACGCAGCTTGGCGTCCAGATTCGAGAGCGGCTCGTCGAAGAGGAAAACGTCGACGTCCCGCACCAGGGCGCGCCCGATGGCGACCCTTTGACGCTGGCCGCCCGAAAGTGCCGACGGCTTGCGCCTGAGCAGCGGCTCTATCTGAAGGATGTCGGCAGCGCGCGCTACGCGTTCCTTGATCTCGCTCTTCGGCACGCGGGCGTTCTTGAGGCCGAAGGACATGTTTCCTTCGACCGACATCTGCGGGTACAGCGCGTAGCTCTGGAAGACCATGCCAATGCCGCGTTCCGACGGTTCGGCCCAGGTGACGTTGCGTCCCTTGATGAAGACCTGGCCGCCGGTGACGTCGAGCAGCCCCGCGATGCAATTGAGAAGCGTGGACTTCCCGCAGCCCGACGAACCCAGGAGGACCAGGAATTCGCCTTCGTTGACCGACAGGTTCAGGCCCTTCAATACGTCGACCGCCCCGAAGCTCAGGTCGAGATTCCTGATTTCGACGGACGTTGCCCCGTTCCCGCTCATGACTTCACCCTTTCACCGCGCCGGCTGCGATACCCCTGACGAACAGGCGGCCCGACACGAAATAGATGACCAGCGGCACCAGCCCGGTCAGGATGGTCGCCGCCATGTTGACGTTGTATTCCTTCACGCCCTGCACCGAATTGACGATGTTGTTGAGCTGGACCGTCATCGGGTAGATGTCCGGCTTGGTGTACACCACGCCGAACAGGAAGTCGTTCCAGATCCCGGTCACTTGGAGAATCATCGCGACTACGAAGATCGGCAGCGACATCGGCAGCATGATCTGGAAGTAGATTCCCCAGAACCCCGCCCCGTCCACCCGCGCGGCCTTGAAGAGCTCTTCGGGCAGCGACGTGAAATAGTTCCTGAACAGGAGCGTCAGGATCGGCATTCCGAAAATCGAATGCACGACCACCAGGCCCCAGAGCGTGCCGTAAAGTCCGATCTCGCGCAGCAGGATCACGATCGGATAAAGCATGACCTGATAGGGAATGAACGCCCCGAAAATCAGGATGGTGAAGAAGACGTTCGCCCCCTTGAACCGCCAGTTGGCAAGCGCATAGCCATTCACGCTCGCGATCGCGATCGAGACGATCACGGACGGAATCGTGATCCGGACCGAGTTCCAGAACCCGCGCGAAAGGCCGTCGCAATTCAGGCCGGTGCAGGCCTCGGCCCAGGCCTTTACCCAAGGCTGGAACGTGATCTCGACCGGCGGGGCGAATATGTTGCCGAGCCGGATTTCGGGCATTCCCTTCAGCGACGTCACGATCATCACGTAGAGCGGCAGCATGTAGTAGAGCGCCACCATGATGAGAGTGCCGTAGAGGAAGATGTTCCGCCGTGAAAACGTGCGGCGCGGCTTCGGCCCGTGGGCGCCTTCGAAATCTGCGGTTACTTCAGTCACGTTTCCGGCTCCCGAATTCGAGATAGGCCCAGGGGATGATGACGATGGCCACGGCAAGGAGCATCATGGTGGATGCAGCAAAGCCCTGTCCCAGGTTCTGGCGAAGGAACATCGTGTCGTAGACGTATTTCGCCGGCACTTCCGAAGCGATCCCCGGCCCGCCGCTGGTCTGGGCGACGACAAGGTCAAACACCCGAACAATGCCGCTCGCGATCAGCACGAGAGTGGTGATGAAGACTGGGCGCATCATGGGGATGACAATGAAGATGTAGGTCTTCCAGGTCGGGATGCCGTCCACCCGGGCGGCCTTCCAGATTTCCTGGTCGATGCCGCGCAGCCCGGCCAGCATCAGGACCATGATCAATCCCGTGCCCTGCCAGAGCCCGGCGATCAGGATGCCGTAGATCACGATGTCCTGGTTGTAGAGCGGGTCGAACTCGAAACTCGCCCAGCCCAGGCTCCGCACGATGTTCTGGACCCCGAAATCCGGATTCAGGATCCATTGCCACACCAGGCCCGTGACGATGAACGACAGGGCGAACGGATACAGGATGATGGTGCGGAACGTGTTCTCGAACCGGATTTTCTGGTCGAGAAGCGCAGCAAGAACGAAGCCGATGACGAGGCTGAAGATCAACGAGCAGATCCCGTAGATCATCAGGTTCTCGATCGAGACGATCCAGCGATTGGTGTTCCAGAGCCGTTCGTACTGGTCCAGCCCGACCCAATTGGTCTTGGGCAGAAGCTTCGAACTGGTGAAGGAGTAGACAACCGTCCAGAGCGTGCCCCCGACAAAGACGCAGAGCGCCGTCAGGATCATCGGGATGGCGGCTATCTTGGCCATCAGATTCCTGAACAACGCGTTCGGTCTGGCCGCTTCTGCCGCCACGGTCGCCCCTATTCAGAGAGTGACGGCGAGGCCATGCCTGGCCTCGCCGGAACTTGCATCAGTCTGCGTTCGCGATGATGTCCGCGTAACGCTCCTGGGCGTCTGCCGCCGAGATCGAGCTGTCGGACCAGAACTCGGTCATCAGGTCTTCGATCTGACCAAGCGTGTCGGGCGACAAGGTCTGGTTGGCATCCGGCAGGATGTTGCCCTGCGCCAGGATCGCCAGTCCCTTCTTCATGCAATCATTGGCTGCCGCAAGATCGACATCGCCGCGCACGGGAAGCGATCCCTTCTTGAGGTTGAACGCCACCTGCACTTCCTTGGAGAGCATCAGCGAAGCAAGCTCCTTCTGTGCAGCCTCAACGTCGGCATCAGACTGCTTGGGGAAGTAGAAGGCGTCTCCGCCGGTCGAGATGATCTCGTTCACGCCAAGTCCGGGCAGGCAGGAATAGTCCGTTCCGGCCATCTGGTTCGCGACCTGGAATTCGCCCTGCGCCCAGTCTCCCATGATCTGGCCGCCAGCTTTGCCGGTGATCACCAGGTTGGTCGCCTGGTTCCAGTCCTGAACGTTCGAGCCCTGACGCATCTCGCGTGCGGCCGCCGCCGCTTCGAAGACCTTGGCGTATACCGGGCCAGCCGCAACCTCGGCATCCTTGTCGACGCTGACCGCTGCCCAGGCCTCGGGTCCGGCCAACGCGATCGTGATCACGCCGAAGGCGCCAGACGCCTGCCAAGGCTGATTGCCCATCGCGAGCGGAACGATGCCGTTTTCGCGAAGCTTGGGCGCTGCGGCCACGAATTCATCCCAGTTGGTCGGAACCGGGACGCCCACCTGATCAAACGCCGCGTGGCTCAACCAGATCCACTGCCAAGAGTGGATGTTGACCGGCACGCAATAGACGCGCCCGTCGATGGTGCAACTGTCGAGAAGCGAGACCGGATGCACGATGTCGCGCCAGCCCTCTGCCTCGGCCACGTCGGTAAGGTCGAGCATCAGGCCGGCCTCGACCAGCTCTTCCGCCTGCCGACCATGGTTGAACTGGGTGGCGCCCATCGGGTCACCCCCGGTGATTCGGCTGATCATGATCGGACGCGCCACGCCACCGGAGCCGGCGATCGCGCCGTCAACCCACGTGTGCTCGGTCCTTTCGTCGAACGCCTTGGCAAACTCGGCAACCGCCGCGGCTTCGCCGCCGCTGGTCCACCAATGCGTGACTTCGAGGTCCACGGCATGGGCGGCACCTGCGGCGCACATCGCGGTTCCACAAAGCAGACTCTTGAACGATTTCATCAATTCCTCCCTGTTGCTGTCATTTCAGACTGCGGGGCAGGTAGGTCAATTCGACCCCCGAGGCAAGCGAGTTTGCCCGCGACGCGGCCCGCCACGACTTTTCTCTCTAAATTCCAGCGAGTTGTTATCTTGGAGGAATGTCCCTCTTCGCGCATGCGTTCTGTCTTGAGGTGACATCGATCTGTCCTTGCGTCAATTCGCCATGATCCACGAGGAGAGGCCATCCGACTTCCTTCTCGGAACCAGCCGTTTGAAAATGGCGCGGCGAAGGCGCAGTTTGAGCCCATTCCTACCGGTGCTGCGGGGCAATGAATGGCAGTCAAGGGAGGGTACCGGCCATGTCGGGTGGCAGCATCACGTCTTGCAGGTACCCGGATGCCAGGGGCGCCGACCCGGATCAGGGATGCACGGACCTTGAACCCGCGACGGTCGCGCCCCGACGCCGGTCAGTTCGTCTCGATCTCCGGACGCGGCTTGCGGAAGGCGAACGACCGGGTGAACCTGGCGAGTGGGGAAGGCGCACTCATGGACGAATGCACTTCGGCCGTCCCGCCGGGGGCCGCATCCTCCCGAAGGTGGGACACCGCCGCAGACGCGGCCTCCCGATCCGCGACGACGGTCAGGATCCGGTCGAAACCGGACTCCGCAAACACCGAAGCGACCTTCTCGGACAGATGGCAGAACACCACGGGAACGGACCGCTCGCCCATCCTCCGGGCGATGATCAAGGCCGAGCGCAAACCCGCGCTGCTCAGGTAGGGAACCCCCTCGAGGTCGATCACCAACGCCCTGTCGGTGGCCTTCACGAGGGACAGGACGGCGGCATGCGCAGCCGGCGCAGAGCCGGCGTCGATGCGTCCTTCAAGGGCGGCCGTCACCACGCCGCCGTCACGCTCTTCGGTGCATTTCATCGGGGCCTCCTTTCATCACGCTGTTCGTCGTGCTGGACAGTATGGCCCGCGGAACGGGCGGGGGGAAGACGGCGCGGCCCGCGGACATGACAACCATATTGCTTGTAGGTCATAGTAGTAGTTTCACGCCATTTCACAATCGAGACCCTTGCCCCGTGCACGGTAGCATACGAGGCGCCGCCGGGCGCGCTGCAGCGGCTGGTTCATCGGGGTACCGCGAGCCGGCTGCCGCGCCGTCCGGGCTCGCCGGCTTGGGCGCGTGTTGTTTTCCGTGATGTCTCGGCGGTTGATTTCGGGATTAAATCGGCTCTGTGCTGTGTTTATGTTGCGTGCAGTTTTGATTTCACCGGGCTTGGCGGCTGGATGATTTCATTCTTTCCCGGTGGCTGCATCCTGTCTTCCGCGCGCCAGGGATCGTGACGCCTTCGGTCAATGCATCCGTCTTTTCGGGTCGACTTCCCTCCCTGTTTGAGGA
>JAJEAC010000095.1 GCA_022824315.1 Silicimonas sp. | reverse complement strand
GCCCGATCCGGGCCGCAATGCGCCGGCCCGGATCGTCCCCGTTCCTCCAAGGAAGCCGGTCCAGATGCACGGAGCCATCAGCACATTCATGGCAGGCATCCAGCGCCTGTCCCGCATCCACCCGGTGATGCCTTGGTGCGTGGGCCTGATCCTGCTGCTCCCGCTGCCGTGGCTGGTGGCGAACACCTATCAGGTGTACCTGCTGAACCACATCTGCATCATGATCATAATGGCGACGGGTCTGAACATCGTGAAGGGGTTCGCCGGACAAGTCACCGTCGGTCATGTCGCCTTGGCTGCCGTGGGAGCGTTTACGTCTGCGGTCCTGTCGACCAAGTTCGGCATGCCCTTTTGGATCTGCATGCCTGTTGCGGTGGTCGTCACCGTGCTTACGGGGGCACTTGTTGCCATCCCCTCCTTTCGGCTCGAAGGCGCATACCTGGCACTTGCCACGCTTGCCTTCGCGCAGGCGGTCGAGATCTTCATCCGTGTAACGAACTATCTGGGGAGTGCTTCGGGGATCGGTGGCATCAAGCCGCCGGTGTTCTTCGGGATCGTCCTGAGAGACTACGAGAGCTACTACTTTCTGGTCATGCCAATGACGGTGCTGGCGGTCTACGCCAGTTTCGCGATCCTCAAGTCCGCGACGGGCCGCGCCTTCATGGCAATCCGCGAGGATCCGCTCACGGCGGCCGCAACGGGCGTCCACGTGAAGCGCTACAAGCTGATCGCCTTCATGCTGAGCGCGGTCTATGCCGGCCTCGCCGGGTCGCTGATGGCTCATATGCTGCCCGGCTACGTCCACCCCAACAATTTCACCGTGATCGAGATGGTCACCGTCCTGCTCATGGTCGTGCTCGGAGGCATCGGCAGCATCTGGGGCGGCGTCATCGGAGCGATCATCGTCTCGATCGTGGCCGACGTGACGCGGGACTATTATTTCTACCAGCTGCTGCTCTTCGGCCTCGTGATCGTGGGAACTGTCATCTTCATGCCAAAGGGCATCGGCGGCATCATTGACCGGTACTTCGTCTCGCGCCGGTTCGTCGCCGCGCGCGAGGCCACTGCAGCCCAAAAGCGTGAACAGGTCGACGCTCTGCCCGAAGAGGATCGCTGATGGACACTCTGCTGAAGGTCACGGGGCTGAACAAGCATTTTGGCGGTCTCCACGCGATCAAGAACGTGGATTTCGAACTTGAAGAGGGGGAAATGCGTGCCGTTATCGGTCCGAACGGATCCGGCAAGAGCACGTTCTTCAACCTGCTGAGCGGAATCTACCCGGTAGATACGGGCACGGTCGTCTTCGACGGCTATGACATCACTGATTGGGAGCCGCACCGGATCGCCGAATCCGGCGTGGCGCGCACCTTCCAACTGCTCAGGATGTTCACCGAGATGAGTGTGCTCGACAATCTGCGGATCGGCCACCATTGCCATGTTCGATACAGCACTTTTGCGGGTCTCTTCGGTACAGGACATGTTGCGGCGGAAGAGAAGCGCATCATGGACGAAATGATGGACATCCTCGAACTGATCGGGCTGGCGGACTTTGCACATATTCCGGCGTCCGAGATGTCGATCGGTCAGCGGCGCCTGCTGGCGCTGGGTCGGTCGATCGCCATGCGACCCAAACTCCTCCTTCTGGATGAACCCGCGGCTGGCTTGGCGCCTGTCAATGTCGACAACATCATGAGGATCATGATGACGCTGAAAGAACGCTTTAGCCTGACCGTGGTCATCGTCGAGCATATCCTGAAGGTCGTCATGGACACCTGCGACCGGATATCGGTGCTCGATCACGGCGAAAAGATCGCCGAGGGCACGCCGGAGGAAGTCAGCAACGATCACGCGGTGATTGAAGCATATCTCGGACGCGAGATGAGCGACGAGCAGGTGAAGGATCTTCTGGCCGTGTAACCGGAAGGGATTGGCGGATGCAAACAACGATTGCGCCGGTTTCGATCAGCGGCGAACTGCCCGAAAAGCTCGAGGCCATCGCGGAGGCAGGGTTCGTCGGCGTCGAGAATTTCGAGCATGACTTTCTCGTTCATGACGCGTCGTCGACCGAGGTCGGGCAACTGGTTCGGGAACGGGGGCTTGAGAACTCGCTGTTTCAGCCGCTTCGCGAATTCGAATGCTTGTCCGAGCTGCACCATCGCCCCCTGATGCGGGACGCCGGCAAATGACAAGGCCGAGGATTTTCCTTCTGCAAGGCCCCAACATGAACTGGCTCGGCAAACGCCAACCCGAGATTTATGGCACGACGACGGCGGACCAGCTGGATGACATGTGCCAAGCACATGCCAGGGCGACCGGCTATGAACTGACGATCTTCTACAGCAATTCTGAGGGTGCGGCGCTCGACCGGCTCTATCATGCGGTTGAGACGGATGAGTTCGATGGGCTTGTCATGAATCCTGCCGCATGGTCAATGGGCAGCGGAGCCGCGATCCGCGATTGCCTGCGGTCGATCGCCAAGCCCTACATCGAGGTCCACATCCGAAATCAGTACAAGATCCCCCACGTCTCGTCGACCGCGGAACTGTCTGATGGGGTCATCCAAGGCATGGGGTGCGATGGCTATCGTGCTGCGCTTGATGCCATGTTCCGGCGCTTGACCGGGAGCGCCTGGTAAGTCTCACGGACATTCGGGCAGGAGAACTTCCGGACTCAGCAGCACTTGTTCGCTTGCGTCCGGACTGCGCCCGGAAACCGATGCCGCCATTTCCGAAACCACGCTGCGAGCCAGCGCAACTACCGGGGTGCCGATGACCATGGTGACGATCCCGTCGGTGATTGCTGCGCGGGTTTCGCCCGTCAGGGGATGCACGACGAGGCGGATCCGGCGCGCCCGACCGCTCTCGCGAAGTGCGTCGATCGCGCCCTCGACTCCGCCACCGGCGATGTAGATTCCTCGCAGATCCGGCTGGCTGGCCACGAAGTCCTGCACCATTGCGTACGTGATGTGCCGGGTCTCGAGATTCAGCACCGCGTCCCGCAGCCGAAACTCGGGCGCATGCTCGCGGAAGTAGCTCCGCAGCCCGTTTTCCCTCAGCTGATGCGCCTGCCAGAGATTGCCGCCGACCAGAACCGCGATGGTTCCTGGCTCGTGGATGACATTGGCCAGCATCCAGGCCGCTTGCCGTCCGGCACGGTGGTTGTCGAGACCGATGAAGTTGCGTCGCACGTCCGGTGCAAAATCGTTCAGCATTGCAAACACCGGAATCCCCGCACCTGCCAGCGATTCCACTGCGCGCCCGACCAGCGGGTGGTTGACCGCAGAGGCTCCGACGACATCCGCCGTGCCTGTCATCTCGCCCAGCAGGTCCGCGTATTCCGCCGGGTCCTGGGTTTCCGCATAGCGGATGATCGCCGTTCCGCGGAGGTCGCGGATGTCCTCGATCTCGGCCCTGAGAGCGTTCGACAGGTCGCGATAGAACTCCTGGTTCTTCTTGGGCAGCACGAACCCGAACGTGGCACGTGGGGCGTCGCGGTCCAGCCTGTACCGGATCACCGGCGTGGCATGGTAGCCGAGCGCGGCGGCCGCCTCGAATACTCGCCGCGCGTTTTCCTCCCGGACCCTTCTCCGTCCCGTAAGGACTCGGTCCACCGTTGCAATGCCGACACCGGCCCGCGCCGCGATGTCGGCCATTGTGGGGCGTTTCACACGGTCCATCATGGATGAAAAGCTATCCGAAAACGCTCAAATTTGGAAAGCTTTTGATGAAATAACACGCGTTCATCTTGTCACGCCGCATCATGTCGCTACTCTTTCCGACAGGCGGCAATGGACGATGCGCAATGGACCGACGAGACTACAGTCTGCTGGGCAAGGACGGGCAGCGTGCCATCGAGACCGGATTGGCGGGCGCGAACTGGTACGCCACGGAAATTCCCCGCAAAGTGATGAAGGAGCTCATGAAGCGCTCTGACGGTCCCGCGATCCGGGACACGCTGATCTGGCTGGCGGCGCTCTTCGGCTTTGCCGCGATCGCGATCGCGCTCTGGCCGTCCTGGTGGTCAGCGCCCTTCTGGCTCGCATACGGCCTGCTCTATGGTTCGTCCACCGACAGCCGCTGGCATGAATGCGGCCACGGCACGGCGTTCAAGACCCGTTGGATGAACGATGCGGTGTACCAGTTCGCGTGCTTCATGATCATGCGAAACCCCGTCACCTGGAAAAACGGTCATGCACGCCACCACACCGACACTACAATCGTCGGCCGCGATCCGCAGATCCTGTCCCGGAGGCCCCCGAACCTGCAGAAGATGCTGGCCAATCTCGTCGGCCTCGTCGATGTGCCACTCGCGTTCAAGTCGATGATCCAGTTGGCATCAGGCCACTTGACGGACGAGGAAAGGGACTATGTCCCAGAGGCCGAATGGCCCGCCGCCATCCGCGTGGCGCGCATCTGGCTGGCGATCTACGTCGCAACGGTTGCCCTGGCCGTCTTGATGGGGTCGATCCTGCCCTTGATGGTGATCGGCCTGCCGCGAATGTACGGCGCTTGGCACATGACGATCACGGGCATCCTTCAGCATGCCGCGCTGGCCGACAACGTCATCGACCACCGGCTGAACAGCCGAACGATACTGATGAACCCGATCAGCCGGTTCATTTACTGGAACATGAACTACCATATCGAGCATCACATGTTCACGATGGTGCCCTACCACAAGCTGCCCGCGCTGCATGAGTGCATCAAGCACGACCTGCCCGCGCCCAATGCCTCGACTTGGCAGGCCATTCGCGAGGCCGTTCCGGTGCTGCTTCGGCAATTGAAGGACCCCGAGCATTTCCTGGTGCGCGGCCTGCCCTCGACGGCGCGGCCCTATCTCTGGTCCGGACGCGAAGTTGCTGCCGAAGCGGCCGAGTAAAGCCCCGGAGGAACACCAATGAAGCGCGTCTACACCTGGACAGCCCAGCCTGCCGAGCGCACCGTAACCATCGCCGGCATGCAGACCGCGAAGGGAACACGGAAGTGGACCCAAGTCACTGCCAACACCGCGGATGAAGCCGCTGCCGCCGAAGCGGCCGGCATCGACATGGCAATCGGCAACTACCAGAATGCCAAGGCCGTCCGCGAAGGTTCGCCCTCCATCTTTTTCACCGCCGCGATCGGAATTCCGGACTTCGCCACTCCCGATGACTTTCTGCGCGCCGCACTCGGCGCCCTGGCAGACGGCGCCGACGCCGTCATGACGGCGCGCAGCATGAAAGTGGTGCGAACACTTGCCGATGAGGACATTCCCGTGATGGGTCATTTAGGACTTGTTCCGCGCAAGTCCACCTGGACCGACGGGCTGCGAGCCGTCGGCAAGTCGGCGGACGAGGCATTTGAGCTGTACCGCAAGTTCAAGCGCCTCGAAGACGCCGGTGGCGTCTTGGTCGAAGCCGAGGTTATTCCCGGACCGGTTCTGGCCGAGATCAGCAAGAGGACCGGAATCATTACGGTGTCTCTCGGGTCGGGTCCGGGTGGGGACGTAGACTATCTGTTCATGAACGACATCTGCGGCGAACAGGAGTTTTTGCCCAGACATGCACGTGCATTCGGCAGCCTTCGTCGGCTTCATGATCAAATCAAGGCAGAACGGATTGCCGCTGTGACCGCGTTCCGTGAAGCTGTGGAACGCGGAAGCTTCCCCGGCGACGCTGAGACGGTGGCCATGGATCCTCGGGAAATGGAAGGGTTTCTGGAGAAATTGGAAAGGTCGCACTAAGGCAATCCTGCATCGTGTCGCCGCCAAAGGCGAAAATCGAAACGTCTAGAGTCGTTCGGGAGGATCAATGACCAAATGGGTACGCGCCTGTGCACGGGATGATGTCGAGGCCGAGGACCTGATTCGCTTCGACCATGAAGATCGAACATTCGCCATCTACCAAAGCCCGGAGGGTGCGTTCTTCTGCACTGACGGGTATTGCTCCCATGAACAGGTTCACCTCGCGGGCGGACTGGTCATGGATCACATCGTCGAGTGTCCGGGTCACAATGGTCAATTCGATTATCGGACTGGTGAAGCGGTTCGCAGCCCCGCCTGCGTACGACTGAACACCTATCCCGTTCGCATCGACGGCGAAGATGTGCTAATAGCCGTGGACTTCGAACGACCCGGCTAGATGACGACAATTTGTACCGGCATGTTCGCGCCCATGTATTTCCGACACCCCTTCTGCCAGCCTTTCGAATGCGATCCGCTCCCAAGGCTCTCGGCACGAAAGGCTGAAAGAGGTTGGCGTGGCGGCAGCGCGTCGCGGGTCCTGACGGACACGCAGGTCGAGCCGGTTGCGCTTTGTGTTGGCGGAGCCATGGCGATCGGCGATGCGGCGGAGCGTGCGCGCCGCATCGAGTCGACCCGCCGACGGATCGAGTTCTGCGCGGAACTGGGCATCGAGAGCCTGCTGATGCCGCCCGGTGGCTTGGGAAGGGGAGAGACCGATCTTCGGCCGCCCGCCTGAACGCGCTGGAGGGATTTGACAGCGTCGTGCCCGAAGCCCGGGCGGCAGGCGTTCGTCTCGGTCTTGAGCCGCTGGATCCGACGGTCTGCGGGTTCCGCTCGGTGAACTCGACCCTTTCGGCGGCATTCGACTTCGTCGACGAACGGGACGCGGACGATGCAACCGGCCTGGTTCTCAACACATATGCGCTTCGGTGGGATCTCAACCTGCCGCGCGACATCCGCCGAGCCGCACCGTGCCTGCGGCACTTTTGTGTCTCGGACTGGCTTGCGGAATCCACCGACTTCCGTCTTGACCGGCGCATGCCGGACGGTGGCCTCATCAACATTCGGGCGATTCGGCGGGCGGTGGAGGACGCCGGGTTCCGGGGTCCGGTCGAGATCGAGATGTTCTCGGACCGGCACTGGTGGAATGCCCCCGACGAGGCCGTTTCCGAGATCGTGCAACGGACATCGGAATTCGCCTGACTTGATGGAAGTCACCGCAATTGATGCATCAAATCTGAGAATCGGCAAGAATGATCTCCGCAAGCCGGGCTGTGCCATGCCAGCCGTGATTCAATTCGTTGACCGGGGCGATCAACAAACCCAAGGTCGGATGCGCAGACAGCGCGCTCTTGGGGGGCAGCCACAAGGACATTTACGCATTCCTGCTGTTGATCTTCGTTCTGATGGTCCGTCCCACGGGGCTGATGGGCCATCTTGCGAAGGTCAAGGCGTGACAACTTCAAACGCAGAAACTGGGAGGATCCTATGAGGATGA
>JAJEAC010000102.1 GCA_022824315.1 Silicimonas sp. | reverse complement strand
CATGTCAGGGAGACCGTCGAAGAGGTATGGAACGGGTTCGCCCGCAAGACAGGAGAGATCATGCAGATCACCGCAAGAGAGTGGGCCGTGCTGTGAAGTGCGGGCGCGCTTCTATCCGTGATTTCTTATTTGGTTTGGTATCAGGATGTCGCTCTCCCTGGTCGGCAATGCGGTCAGGTGCGACCTGGCCGGAACTCATGATTGTCCTGGAAGCTTCCGGTGGTGGACTTCCGGAACCCGTCGCTTCCGCACTGCCGCCGACCAGCCTGCCCTTCCGGCAAGGTGTTGACAGCTACCGAGTGGTTTCGGTCAGGCGGCGTTTAACGTACTCGGTGACCTGACCAATCATGTCGTCCATGTGCGGCTCTTCGAAGAAATGTCCCGCACCCTTGATCTCCGAATGCGTGATCGTGATTCCCTTCTGTTCGTGAAGTCGCTCCACCAGTTCGTGCGTGTCCTCGGGAGGCGCCACGCGGTCTGCGGTGCCGCTGATGATCAAGCCGGACGAGGGGCAGGGCGCCAGGAAAGAAAAGTCGTACCTGTTGGCTGGCGGCGACACGCTGATGAAGCCGGTGATTTCCGGTCGCCGCATCAGAAGTTGCATGCCGATCCAGGCACCAAACGAGAACCCGGCAACCCAACAGTGCTTTGCGTTCTGATTCATGGATTGCAGGTAGTCGAGGGCCGAAGCCGCATCGGACAGCTCGCCAATGCCCTCGTCGTATTCGCCCTGGCTGCGCCCGACGCCCCGGAAATTGAAGCGAAGCACGCTGAAGCCCATGTTGTGGAACGCGTAGTGCAGGTTGTAGACGATGCGGTTGTTCATCGTGCCGCCGAACTGCGGATGCGGATGAAGCACGATCGCGATTGGTGCATCCCTGTTCTTCTGTGGATGGTAGCGGCCTTCGAGCCGGCCTTCAGGGCCAGGAAAAATGACCTCGGGCATCTGTTCAGTTTCACCTTTCCGCTTTCCGAGCTTCGTCGATAGTTGACGAATTTCGTGAGTTACCTTAGAACCGTTCTAAACAGGCTCCGCCCTCCGGAAGGACTTTCGGGACGTAAGCTGCGCGGCGCGAAAGGTCAATGAGAAGTAGGCGAGGCACTCGGCCATGAAACTCAGCACGAAAGGGCGTTACGCCGTGGTCGCGCTGGCGGACTTGGCGCTGACCCCAGAGAGCGAGTTGCTGTCGTTGAGCGAGATCTCAAGGCGCCAGGACATTTCGTTGCCTTATCTCGAGCAGCTCTTCGTGAAGTTGCGGCGCGCGGGGCTGGTGGAATCCGTTCGTGGACCCGGTGGCGGGTATCGTCTCGCCCGTCCGGCTTCGCAGGTCAGGATAAGCGAGATCCTCGGCGCAGTCGACGAGACGGTAAGCGCCATGCACACGGGCGCGGGCGCAAGCGGCGGCGTTTCCGGTTCAAAGGCACAGAGCCTCAGCAACAGGCTGTGGGAAGGGCTGTCCGCAAATGTCTACGTGTTTCTCCACCAGACGCGGCTTTCGGACGTGACCGGCAACGACTTGGCCCCGTGTCCTGCCGTCCCGGCGCTTCTGCAAGTGGTGGACGACGGATGACCAATGCAGGAGAACTTGAGGGAGGCTCAGGGTCTCTTGCAGGAAGTATGCCGGGATGTCCGTGAAGGATCGCGCATATCTCGACTGGAACGCGTCGGCACCGCTGCGACCGAAGGCCAGGGACGCCATGATGGCCGTGCTGGGAGAGGCCGGAAATCCGTCCTCTGTGCATGCCGAAGGCCGCAGGATGCGTGGCATTGTCGAGCATGCCCGTGCGGAGGTCGCGGAACTGGTCGGATGCAGCCCTTCGGAAGTCGTGTTCACGTCAGGGGCAACGGAGGCGGCTTCTGTGCTTCGGCATCTGCCGTCGGAACATTCCGTCTGCGTCCACGCGTTCGCACATGACTGCCTCTGGGCATATCGCGACGCGGCTTCGGCGAGCGTCGCACCGGATGGACCAGGGCACGTGCTGGCCATGAGTCATGCAAATTCGGAGACCGGCGTGATCACGGAGCCACCTGATCCGATTGACGGCTGCTGGTTCGTGGACGGCGTCCGCTGCGACCGGCTGCTTCTGGACATCGCCCAGACGGCGGGCAAGGTGCACTTCGACTTTCGAACGTCAGGTGCGGATCTGGCGATTCTCTCTGCCCACAAGCTGGGCGGCCCGAAGGGGGTTGGCGCCCTGATCGTGCGCGACGGCACAGAAATCGAGGCGCTGCTTTGCGGCGGCGGGCAGGAATTGGGTCGTCGCTCCGGCACGGAAGACGTCGCTGGAATTGCTGGATTCGGTGCCGCCGTGATGGATGCGTCGCTTGATCTTGAGACCAGGTGCTGGGCGGATGTGGAGTCCCTGCGTGACGACCTGGAAAACGCTCTGGAAGCCGGCGCAAAAGAGACTATTTTTGTCGGCAGAGACTCGCAACGGCTGCCGAACACGTCCTGTTTCGTCACGCCGGGATGGAAGGGCGAAACGCAGGTCATGCAGATGGACCTGGCCGGTTTCGCCGTTTCCAGCGGGTCAGCCTGCTCGTCGGGCAAGGTAAAGGGATCTCGTGTGCTCCGTGCCATGGGCCTGGATGCGCAAGCTGCAGAGTGCGCGCTTCGAGTGTCGATCGGACCGACGACGACCGAGGAAGAAGTGATGCGCTTCGCAGACGTCTGGACGAAGCAGGAACGGAAACTCCGCCAGCGTGCGGCGTGAAGGGGAACCGGCAAATGGCAGTTCTGGAAAACATGGCTGAGGCAAAGGACGGTGTCGATCAGGAGACGGTCGATGCCGTGCAATCCCTTTCGGCGACATACAAGCATGGCTGGGAGACCGAGATCGAGACGGACTACGCGCCGAAGGGTCTCGACGAGAACATCGTGCGCCTGATCTCGGAAAAGAACGGCGAGCCGGAATGGATGACCGAATGGCGGCTTGAGGCCTATCGCAGGTGGCTGAAAATGGATGAGCCGGAATGGGCCATGGTCGACTACCCGGCAATCGACTTCCAGGACCAGTACTACTACGCCAAGCCGAAATCCATGGCGGAGAAGCCAAAGTCGCTCGACGAAGTCGATCCGAAACTCTTGGAAACCTACGAAAAGCTCGGCATTCCGCTGAAAGAGCAGATGGTCCTTGCCGGCGTGGATGGTGCGGGGAATTCGCCTTACGAAGGCCGCAAGGTCGCCGTGGACGCCGTCTTTGACAGCGTCTCGGTCGGCACGACTTTCCAGGCCGAACTCGAGAAGGCTGGCGTCATCTTCTGCTCGATTTCGGAGGCCGTCCGGAAGCATCCTGATCTTGTCAGGAAATATCTTGGCAGCGTCGTGCCGCAGTCGGACAATTTCTACGCAACGCTCAATTCGGCCGTGTACTCGGACGGATCCTTCGTCTACGTTCCCGAAGGCGTTCGCTGCCCGATGGAGCTCAGCACCTATTTCCGGATCAACGCCGAGAATACCGGCCAGTTCGAGCGCACGCTGATCATCGCCGACAAGGGGTCCTACGTGTCCTATCTCGAAGGGTGCACTGCGCCGCAGCGGGACACCAACCAGCTGCATGCCGCAGTTGTCGAACTGGTGGCGTTGGAGGATGCGGAGATCAAGTATTCCACGGTGCAGAACTGGTATCCTGGCGACGAAAACGGCAGGGGCGGGATCTACAATTTCGTGACCAAGCGGGCCGATTGCCGGGGAGCGCGCTCGAAAGTGATGTGGACGCAGGTCGAGACCGGCAGCGCCGTCACCTGGAAGTATCCGTCCTGCATTCTCAGGGGAGCCGAAAGCCAAGGCGAGTTCTATTCGATCGCCATCACGAACAACCGGCAGCAAGCCGACACCGGCACCAAGATGGTTCATCTCGGCAAGAACACGAAGTCGAGGATCGTATCCAAGGGAATCAGCGCCGGACGGGCCCAGAATACCTATCGCGGGCTTGTTTCGATGCATCCAAGGGCCAGCGGCTCCCGGAACTACACGCAGTGCGATTCGCTTCTCATCGGCGGCAAGTGCGGAGCGCATACCGTGCCCTATATCGAGGTGAAGAACAATTCGTCCCGGGTCGAGCACGAGGCCACGACGTCGAAGGTCGACGAGGACCAGCTCTTCTATTGCAGGCAGCGCGGCATGGACGAGGAAGAGGCCGTGGCGCTCGTCGTCAACGGCTTCTGCAAGGACGTGCTTCAGGCGCTTCCCATGGAATTTGCGATGGAGGCGCAGCAGCTGGTGGCGATTTCGCTTGAGGGCAGCGTCGGATGAGCAACTCACTGTCGTTCAGGCCCGGCGCTTTCCACGCCAAATCCGCTCTATGGCGCGTTGTCGGCAGGACCGGCAGCCATGGACATGCGTACGGGATGGAATTTCGGGCATGAACTGGCGGTCTTCTGTGTGCACCGGCGCGTCGAGCGTCGTTCTCGACACCGTGGTTTCCTGCGGTGGCCGGGTGCCGGGCAGGGGCGGTTCAGGGTCACTCGTTCTGACATTCGGCAATGCAGCGGCAACGCCTTTCAGATCCCGCATGCGTTTTGCGCAGAAGGAGTCATGGAGGAAGAAAACATGATCCGCACAATGCTCATGACTGCAGCCCTTACAGGCCTTTTCTGTTCGGCGTTTGCGGTGTTCATCCACTTCATGACGAGTGCACTGGGGCTCTTCGCCTTGGTTCTCGTCAGCTTCACGAGCGGCTTTCTTGGCAGCCTCTTTGCACAATCCGTGCTTGGTCGCGTCTGGGTAAGGGATCAGTGATGGTCCGCGTAGCAGCGCCGAGGGCTTCGGCGGGCATGGCGGGTCGATGAAAGTGCCCCTGCGCCCGAATCGCTCGCAGGTCGCAGAATCATTCGGGTGCAGGTCGCAAGCCTGTTCCCGCACGCAAGTTTCATGAGGAAGACATGCTTAAAATAGACAATCTTCACGTCAGGCTGGAGGAAGAGGACAAGGCGATCCTCAGGGGCGTTGATCTGCACGTGCCCGCCGGGTCCGTGCACGCGATCATGGGGCCGAACGGCTCGGGAAAGTCGACGCTCGCCTATGTCCTGTCCGGACGGGACGGCTACGAGGTCACGCAAGGGGAAGTTGCGCTCGAGGGTCAGGACCTGCTTGATCTCGAACCTGAGGAACGTGCCGCCGCAGGCCTGTTCCTGGCATTCCAGTATCCGGTCGAGATCCCCGGGGTCGGCAACATGACGTTTCTCCGGACCGCGCTCAATGCACAGCGCAAGGCGTGCGGCGAAGACGAGGCGAGCGCGGCCGATTTCCTCAAGCTCATCCGCGACAGGGCGAATTCCCTTCACATCGACCCGGACATGCTCAAGCGTCCCGTCAATGTCGGGTTTTCCGGAGGAGAGAAGAAACGCAACGAGATTCTCCAGATGGCTGTTCTCGAACCGAAGATGTGCGTGCTGGACGAAACGGATTCGGGTCTTGACGTGGACGCGATGCGCCTCGTGGCTGATGGTGTGAACGCCCTTCGCGACGACGGCCGTGCATTCCTCGTCATCACGCACTACCAGCGTTTGCTGAACCACATTCAACCTGACGTGGTCCACATCATGGCCGACGGCAGGATCGTGAAGACCGGAGGCCCCGACCTCGCGCTCGAAGTCGAGACCAACGGGTATGCCGACATCCTTCAGGAGGTTGCCTGATGGGCCTGCCCGCTCGCAGACAGGAGGATACGGAAGCCAGGGTTGCCCATCTTGTCGTGCCCGACGGCGCGGCATGGGCGACCGAGGTCCGCAAGCAAGCCGTCTCCCGGTACCTCGCAATGGGACTGCCGGAGCGTCGCGACGAATACTGGCGGTTCACGCGACCGGATGACCTGAACGCACCGCAAGCCCCTCCTGCGGCAGTGGTCGACTTCAAGGAAGCGCCGGCATTTGGAGAGGTTGATCGACTGAAAGTCGTGTTCCGGGACGGTGTCTTTGATGCAGAAGCGTCGGACGACCTATCGTGCGAGGGGCTGGAAGTCGAACGGCTTCAGTCTGCGACTGCGCACGACATTCACTGGTCGAAGGATGTCTACGGAGTGCTGGAAGCGCGAGGTCAGGTGCCCGTGGCACGCCCATTTGCGGCGCTCAATACGGCATTCGCCACGGACGGCATCGTGATCAGGGCCACGGAAAGGGTCTCCAAGCCAGTCAACCTGATCTACCTGCATGAGAATCCCGACAGCGACGCGATCCTGCATTTTGCAATCAAGGTCGAAAGCGGCGCCGACCTGACTGTTCTCGAAAACGGCCCGGCGGCGGCGCGCTTCAACAAGTGCATGGAAGTCGATGTTGCCGATGGCGGCGCGTTCCATCATGTTCGCGCGCAGGGTCGTGATCATGAACGCCGCGCGGTCACGCACATGTTCGCGCGTCTTGGTCAGGAGAGCGCCTTCAAGTCTTTCACGTTGACGGTAAATGGCGTCCTGACCCGCAACGAGGCGTTCATCGAACTTGTTGGCGACAATGCCGTCTCCCACATCGCCGGCGCGGCCGTCGGGGACGGCGATTTCCATCACGACGACACCGTGTTTGTCGTCCATGACGCGGTCGGGTGCGAGAGCCGCCAGGTCTTCAAGAAGGTGCTGCGCAACGGTGCCGTTGGCGCGTTCCAGGGGAAGATCCTGGTCAAGGAGGGGGCGCAGAAGACTGACGGGTACCAGATCAGCCAGTCGCTGCTTCTTGACGAGGACGCACAGTTTCTGGCGAAACCCGAGCTTGAAATTTACGCCGACGACGTGGCGTGCTCACACGGCTCGACGTCGGGGGCGATTGACGAGGATGCACTGTTCTACTTGCAGTCGCGCGGCCTTCCGAGACCCGAGGCGCAGGATCTTCTGGTTCTCGCCTTTCTAGCCGAGGCGATCGAGGAAATTGAAAGCGAAGACATAGCGGAGGACATTTACGGGCGGCTTGAAGGCTGGCTGCAGCGTCGGCGGCAATGAGCATTGTCCTGGATATCCTGAGAACCTACCGGACTCCCAGGTCCGTTCAGGTCAGGCGAATGACAGGACTTCGTCGCGAAGGCGGCTTGCTTGCGATGGTCCTCACGGCCTGTGGCCTCATCTTCGTGGCACAGTTGCCCAGGCTCGCGTACGAGAGCTGGATGGATCCGACGATCGGGCTTGATGCGCGACTTGCCGGCGCTTTCTTTGCCTGGATGGTTGCCATGCCGCTTGTTCTCTACGCAATTGCCCTGCTGGCGCACATCGTGCTGCGCCTGGTCAGGTGGCCCGCGACCGGCTATGCCTGCCGGGCGGCACTGTTCTGGGCGCTGCTGGCTTCCACACCGGCCTGGCTCCTGTCCGGACTTGCCGCCGGTCTCGCTCCGGGGCTGCCGTTTGACGCCATGAGCCTGGTTGCCCTGTTGCTCTTCTGCGCGTTTCTTTGGGCCGGAATGCTGGCAATGAAGCAAGTGCAACTGGAGGCCGCGTGACACTTTGGGACCGAATTCCTGGCATTGCGCTGAGCATGCTTCGCGAACCGCGTTCGACTGCGGCCGAGCTCTTCAGGCTTGGCGTGCCGCGCGAAGCCGCGTGGTTGTCCTTCGTCCTGGTCATCTTGCTCTACGTCATTGCCGTCGAGCGGTTTCTGCCGATGGCGGAAGCGTTGGTGATGCCCGTGCCGAGACTGCCGCCTCTCTTGCGTGCCGGCCTGGAGCTGTGCAGCGAGCTGTTCCTGGTCTGGGTGCTGTGGAAGCTCGGTGGGGCATTTGGCGGGCAGGGCAGGTTTGAACAAGTACTCTTGGTATTCGTCTTCGTCTGGTTGTACTTCACTGTGGCGGTCGTGCTTCTGCCGATCTTTGCTGCGTTTTCGTTCACGTTGACCGGGCTGGTCGGAATGGCGTTCTTGATCCACTGGATCTGGCTGTTCATTTCGGTGATGGCCGAGGCCCATGGGTTCAAGTCGCTTTGGACATCGTTTGTGCTGTTCGTGTTGTCCTGGATTGCACTGTTCCTTTTCTCGCTCCTCTTCTCGCCAATCGTGATCGGCGTCATCGGAGTGGGCGGCAGTGTATGATGTCGAGAAAATTCGCCGCGACTTTCCGATCCTCGGTCGGGAAGTGAACGGCGAACCGCTTGTATATCTCGACAACGGTGCATCGGCGCAGAAGCCGCAGGTCGTCATTGATGCGGTTACGCGTGCCTACTCGCAGGAATACTCCAACGTCCACAGGGGCCTGCACTATCTCTCCAACCTTGCGACCGAAAAGTACGAGGCTGTACGCGGCACCATCGCCCGGTTCCTGAATGCCGGCACGGCCGACGAGATCGTCATGAACTCGGGCACGACTGAAGGAATAAACACGGTGGCGCATGCCTGGGCGATGCCCCGCATGGAAGAGGGAGATGAAATCGTCCTTTCGGTCATGGAGCATCACGCCAACATCGTGCCCTGGCACTTCCTGCGCGAAAGGCAGGGTGTTGTCCTGAAGTGGGTCGATGTAGACGACAAGGGCGCGTTGCCACCCGAAAAGGTCCTGGATGCGATCGGGCCAAGGACGAGGCTGGTCGCCGTCACGCACCTGTCAAACGTTCTGGGAACCAGGGTCGATGTGAAGTCCATTTGTCGCGGCGCGCAAGAATCAGGCGTGCCGGTGCTTGTCGATGGCAGCCAGGGCGCGGTTCACATGCCCGTCGACGTTCAGGACATCGGGTGCGACTTCTACGCGATCACGGGGCACAAGCTCTACGGCCCCTCCGGCTCTGGGGCGGTCTACATCCGGAAGGAGCGCCAGGCGGAAATGCGACCCTTCATGGGCGGCGGCGACATGATCCGGGACGTGAGAAAGGACGAAATAACTTGGGCGGCCCCGCCGATGAAGTTCGAGGCCGGCACGCCGGGAATCGTTCAGCAAATCGGCCTCGGAGTCGCCCTCGAGTATCTCATGGACCTCGGCATGGAGAACGTCGCCCGGCACGAGGCCCGGCTTTGCGACTACGTGCGGTCGAGAATCGACGGGCTCAACTGGCTGAATGTTCAGGGGACGACGCCGGACAAGGCGGCAATTTTCTCGTTCACGCTCGACGGCGCGGCCCACGCGCACGACATCTCCACTGTTCTTGACAAGAAGGGTGTCGCCGTCCGCGCAGGTCATCACTGCGCAGCGCCGCTAATGGAGCATTACGGGATCACGGCGTCGGCGCGGGCGAGTTTCGGTTTGTACAACACCGAGGCCGAGATCGACACGTTGGTTGAAGCACTGGAACTCTGCCAGGAACTGTTTGCATGACGGCGCTGTCGCGCGGACGGGCTGTTGGTGCACCGATGCACTTGCGAAGAGGCGACAACCTTACTATCAGGTCGCATTGGCACCCGTAGCTCAGCTGGATAGAGCGCTGCCCTCCGAAGGCAGAGGCCAGAGGTTCGAATCCTCTCGGGTGCGCCACTTTTCTCAATGTTATCGGCAACATAGAGACGCGTGACCGCCTGTCGGATATCCACGGCGAAAATTTGGAAGCGATTTGCAAGCAAGGCAGCGAAATGTGCCGTGATCCCGCGCTTGCAGCGGCGCATGGATATCGTACGCGTGTCTTGAATGGTGCTTGCAAGCGTGTCGAAGGAGACAAATGGCGAAGCCGTGCTCGCTGCAAGCGGCAAATCTCAATGTGATTGGCCCAATTTCGGATGTCCATTTGCAGGCACAATGGGTGCACTGCCTATGCCGATCCCGGTCTCTGCACGAACAGGAAGAAAACTCCAATGAGGATCAGGCAACTTCCGAGCACCTGGCTCCAGGAAATGTGCTCCTTCAGGACAAGGAACGAAAACAGCAGCGCGATGACGATCGTGCCGCTCACGATTGTTGGAATGGCAATGCTCGCATCCATCGACTTCACCCCTCCAACACCTCCAAAGAGGTAGAGATAGCCGATCTCCGCCCCCCCGATGCACAGCCCGGCAACTGCTGCCCAGGCATAAGACCCCGGAGAAAGGGAAAACACCTGTCCGCCTCGAATTGCCAGTACGGCGAGAAACACGATGGATGTAGCAAGCGCAGCGACTTGAATGCACATCGTGGCGAGAACGGTTGTCGTGGCCCCGGCAGGAACGTGCCCCCCCGCCATCTTCACGAACAGGTTGTAGCCCGCGTAGAGAATTGTAACTGCAGCAAGTAGCGCGATGCCAGCCATCGATCTCTCTCCTTTCCAATCTGAAACGCGAATCTGGCCCATTCTGGTGGCAGACGCACAGGTACGGGCGCATTGCCCCCGTCGCCACTAGCACTTCGTCAAGCGAGCGGACAGCGTCCGTCCGCAAATATTCCGCGGCCCGCTGCCGCGCCTGTCAGCGGAGATTCTCGACCATGATCAGTTCGGTCGGTATCGTGCCGGGAGACGGCACTTTGCCTTCGAAGTGATGAACAAGTGAATCGACAGCGGTGTGCGCGGCGCGCTCCATGTCTTGGTGCACGACAACGTCGAATGTTCCGGTCAGGAGTCCATTTCGGGTCAATGGCGTCAGGTTGAAGGCACAGTAGACGATCTGGTTTCGCCGTCCTGATTCCAGGAGGGCCTTCTCAATTCCTCGGTTGCCGCCGCCAACGCAGCAAATGCCGCGCAGGTTGTCGCAGTCTTTCAGGAGATCACGCGCCATGACGTAGATGCGGTGCGGGTCGTCGCCGCTTGAGAATGTCGCAAGGACCCGGAGGTGCTGAAAACTGTCGCGAATGACACTGCGGAATCCTGCCTCTCGTTCCTCGTGGCTGCGATAGAGCTGACCGCCAGCGAACAATGCCAGGTCGCCGGGGTCACCACAAAGGCGCCCCGTCAGTAGACCGGCGGCCCGTCCTGCCGCGCGATTGTCGAGACCCACGTAGGCCAGCCGGTCCGACGCCGGGAGATCGGTGAGTATGCAGACAACGGGCACTCCCGCTTTGGCAAGCCGGGCGACGGCGTCGCGTACCAACGGATGGTCAAGCGGTTGCACGATCACGCCGTTCGTCCCGCGCTCCAGGCAGTCGTCAAGGGCACGGCGCAGAGCTTCGGGAACCATTCGTTTCGAAAACGTTCGACGGTAACTGAAGCCGACCCGCTCGCAATAGGTCTTCAGTTCAGACGACAGGACATCGTTTGCAAAGCCCGCGCCCTCGGCGAGGACGACATCGATTGTCAGACCCGCGGGCACCGATGGAATGACCTTTGGGCGGGCAGTCGATGCGCCCAGACGATCCATTGCATCGAGCACCTTCTTGATCGTCTTCGCACGAACTCCGGGCCGTTCGTTGAGCACGCGGTCCACCGTGGCAGTGCTCACTCCGGCCTGCAGCGCGATGTCGATGACACGCGGTTTCCGTCGGGATTCTGATGTACTCATCCGAGTTTTGATGCCTCATTGACGCGAACCAATCAAGTTTTGCGTGTTGCTGCCGCCAATCGCCGCGAACCTGTGATGTCACCGAGTGCAATCCCGTACGGAGTTGCCTTAGATCGGTGAGCCAATGTCAGGAGGGGGATTCGATTGCCCGAAACCGGTAGTCGCGAAACTGCGCTTGCCGATCTTGCCTGTCGGCTGGGCGAAGCCTGGCTCGGCTGTTCGCGGATTGCGGATCTGCAGAACACCGAAATTCCGAAGGACCGGGCGGAAGCCTATTTCGTGGCCAACCGAATGGCCGGGAAGATCGGTGACGAAATGTCTGGCTGGAAGGTCGGTGCGACGAGTGCGCGGATGCGCGAGTTGGACGGACACGGCGACGTCATCCCCGGCCGGATCTTCAGATCGGTCACGTGGGAAGGTGACGAGGTCACCCTGCCGATCGAGCGATTCCCTGGCGCGCGAGTGGAAGCGGAGTTTGCGTTTCGCGTGATCTCAGACGTCACTCCCGCAGAGATCGAAGATCCCGATCGAATGGCCGGGATTGCGGTACTGCATCCTGCTGTCGAGATTATCGGAAATCGCTTTTTTGCCGAGAATCTGACCGCCGAACAGAATTCACTGATGACCGTGGCGGACAATGGCGGTGGCATTGGATTTGTTTTCGGCACACCGGTCGAGAACTGGCGAGGGCTGGATCTGTTGAACCATGAAGTTCGCGTAAGCGTGGATGGCGGCGCACCGTCGGACAATTTTCTGGGCAGCATGCGCGGGCCGCCCCTGCAGGCGCTCTGCGATCTGGCAAACCACTTGACCGGGCGGGGATTTCAGCTGTTGGCGGGCGATTTTGTCTCGACCGGCGCTGCCTGCGTGCCTCAGCCGGTTTTCAAGGGCAGTCGCGTTGAAGCGGATTTCGGAACGCTTGGAAGAATCAATGTGAGGTTCGACTGAGGATGACTGGCAATAAACCAAGCGTCGTGGTTGTGGGTGCCGGCGGCATGGGGGCGCTATTCGGCTCTATCCTGCAGGAAGGCGGCCTGCCCGTGACCATGATTGACACCAATGCGGAACATGTGGCGGCGATGCGGGAAGGCGGCCTGAGGATCAGCGGCTTCGGCGGAGATCGGACCGTGCCGGTCGAGGTATTTGAAGATGCATCAGGAATCGACCACGCGGACATCATTCTCTTTCAATGCAAGTCCCACGGAACTCGCGCCGGAGCCGAAGGCGTCAGGCATCTGGTCAGGAACGGCGCGGTTTGCGTGAGCTTCCAGAACGGTCTTGGAAACGAGGAGGTCATCGGCGGGGTCGTGGGTGCAGAGAACGTCCTTGGCGGGCTGACGGCCATGGCCGCAGTCATGGAGGGACCTGGCCATATCCGCGATTTCAGCCGGGTGCCTTCGCATGTGGGTGAAATCCGCGGCGGCAAGAGCGAAAGGGCGGCAAGAGTCGCGCGTGCATTGACCGAAGCCGGCCTTGAGACCCATGTGTCGGAAGACGTAATCCGCGACATTTGGAAGAAGCTCCTGGGCAATGTCGCCATGAGCGCGGCCTCGGGTGCGACCGACATGACGTCGGTCGAGGTGCTGTCGGTCCCGGAACTCAACGCGACGGCCTTTCGGGCGCTGGATGAAGCCTTGGCCGTGGCGGAGGCAGTGGGCATCGAGCTTGACCGTGACGCGACGGTCCGGGGGTTGAAGATGATCACCGAACCGGGCGGGACCGGCGACAACAAGTCATCGCTGTGCGTCGATCTTCTGAACTGCCGGCCAACCGAGGTGGATTTCATCTATGGCGCAGTGATTGATTTGGGGCACAGGAATGATGTTCCAACACCCACGCTCGAAACGCTGGCGGCGATCGTTAAAGGGCTCGAAGCCCGCAATCGGAAAGGGTGGGACGATGTTTGACGGAAAGGCCGCCTTTGTCAGCGGTGGATCAAGAGGGATCGGGCTTGCCATTGCCCGCAATCTCGCCGAGGGCGGTTGCAACGTCTTCCTGGCAGCATCAAATGGCGACCGGCTGAGTGTCGCTGCGGACGGGCTTTCCCAGGCCGGGCGGGGAGAGGTTGGATATTGTGCCGCGGATCTTCGCACGCTGGAGGGGTGCAACGAAGCGGCCCGTGCCGCGCTCGACAAGTTCCGGCGGTGTGACATTCTGGTCAACGCCGCCGGCGCGACCAAGGGCGGCATCTTTCCAGACCAGCCGGACGAGGAAATGCTGGACGGCTTCGCGCTCAAGTTTCACGGCGCGGTGCGGCTTTGCCGAACTCTGTGGCCCGCGCTAAAGGAGGCGAAGGGGACAGTGGTCAATATCGTTGGCGGCTTTGCCCGAACGCCCGCTTCCGACTTCATGGTGGGCGGTGCGGTCAACGCCGCTCTTGCCAACTTTTCCAAGGCGCTGGCGGACAAGGGGCTGCAAGACGACGTAAACGTGAACTGGATACATCCGGGCCTGACGGTCACCGAAAGGCTGGAGGGGATCTTCGCCGACCGCGCGGCACAGCAGGGCAAGACCCGTGATCAGGTCGAGGCGGACTCGATTGCGGCAGAAGGCATTCGAAGACTTGGCCAGCCGACGGATGTGGCGGCATTGGCGGCATTCCTCTGCTCGCCTGCAGCCCGCCATATCCATGGAACTGGGATTGCCTGCGATGGCGGCGGGGCGAAAGGCTACTATTGATGGATTTCGGCCTCAGCGACGAGCAGCGGCTCTTGATCGGCACCGTCCGACGATTTGTTGACGTCGAGCTGCGCCCGCTTGAGCGGCTGGTCGAGGACTCCGGACATTTGGAACCCAAGGTTGCCGAGGCGATCCAGGCAAAGTCCCGGACGATTGGGCTTTACGCCATGAACATGCCGGAAGAGCTGGGGGGAGGCGGCCTGTCGACGATGGACTGGATGCTTGTCGAAGAGGAGTTCGGGCGCACCACCGACATCCTGGTCCGGCGTGCCTTCGGCAACATATATGACATCCTGCTGGCTGGATCGGATGCCCAGAGAGAGCGCTGGCTGATTCCCGCGATCCGCGGTGACCGGACGTTTTCCATTGCCCTGACGGAGGCAGAAGCCGGGTCCGACGCGGCGGCCATCCGGACCCGGGCAACGCCTACCGACGATGGCTGGTCGCTGACGGGTCAAAAGCAGTTCATCTCGGATGCGCATTTCTCCGACTTTTACGTGTTGACCGCAGTTACCGATCCCCGTGCCGGGGCAAGGGGCATATCGACTTTCATTGTCGACCGCGACCTGCCGGGAGTGACGCTTGGACCGGATGTGCCGATGATGGGACTGCGCGGCACGACCCACGCGGAACTGACGTTCGAGAACGTCAATCTCGGACCGGAAAGCTTGCTGGGCGAAGAAGGTGGCGGCTTGAAACTGGCGCTCGGCACTCTCGGGCGCGTTCGATTGGCGCAGGTCGGGGCACGGGCCGTCGGCAAGTCGGCGATGCTGCTGGAAATGGCTGTCGAACACTCCCGGTCACGTCACCAGTTCGGGCAGCCGATCGGCCGCTTTCAATCGGTCGGTCAGATGCTTGCCGACAGCGCGGTCGAGATCAATGCGGCCCGGCTGGCGCTTTGGCAAGCGGCCTGGATGATGGATCAGGGCAAGCCGGCCAGGACGCAGATTTCGGCCGTGAAGCTCCAGGCGTCCGAAACGCTCGGTCGCGTGGCCGATCGGGTGGTGCAGATTTTCGGCGGTTCCGGCTACAGCAAGGAACTGGCAGTCGAGCGCCATTACCGCGACGCCCGGGTCTATCGCATCTTCGACGGCACCTCGGAAATTCATCGCAATGTCATCGCGCGCAATCTCCTTGCCGGCGACGACGGTTACAAGATCCCGGCGTGAACCATGAAGACCAAGTTCGCTGACATTTCCCAGGTCGCTGCCCTGATCCCGGATGGCGCCACCGTGGGACTGATCGGCGGCGGTGGCGGGCTGGTCGAGGCAAGCCTGTTGCACGCCTCGGTCGAAAAGCGTTTTTTGGATGAAGGTCACCCCCGCGACCTGACAGTCGTTCACGCATTGGGCATCGGCGACCGGGGCGAGCGAGGACTGAACAGGTTCGCCCATCCCGGAATGGTGAAACGTGTGATCGGCGGACATTGGGTCTGGTCTCCGCGCATGCAAGAGATGGCCCGCAACGAACAGATCGAGGCCTATGTGATGCCGTCAGGCGTGACCATGCAGCTGATGCGCGAGATCGCTGCCAAGCGACCGGGGCTCATAACCCACGTGGGCCTCGGCACCTTCGTTGACCCCTTGATGGATGGCGGCAAGATGAATGCGGCCACCACGGAAGACCTGGTGGAACGGATCGAGATCGACGGCAAGACATTCCTGCGCTACCTGCCCTATCCGATAGATGTCGCACTGTTGAAGGGCTCAATCGCCGACGAGGACGGCAACATCAGTCTCGATCAGGAACCGGCAAATGTCGATATCTACGCCATGGCAGCAGCGGCCCGGAGTTCCGGCGGCAAGGTGATTTTCCAGGTGCGCGAAAGGGTGCCCCGCAACACGCTGGGCGCGCGGTCGGTGCGAGTACCCTCCGCGCTGGTCGACGTGATTGTCGTCGATCCCGACCAGCGTCAGGGCTATGATCTCGTCTACGACCCTGCCATCTCGGGCGAGCGGCGTGCCGACGAGCCGCCGCCGCCCGCACCCGCATTTTCCGTCCGTCAGATCATTGCGCGGCGCGCCCATGAAGAACTGCGCGAAGGTGCCGTGATCAACTACGGATTTGGCATTCCGGATGAAGTCGCAAGCATCGTCGCCAGCCGTGGCGAGCAGGACAGATACTATCAGACGATCGAACACGGCACGTACGGTGGAACGCTTCTGACCGGCACATTGTTCGGCTATGCTCGCAACCCAAGCTGCATGATCGACGGCCCCGCGCAGTTCGATTTCTATTCTGGTGGCGGGCTGGACATCGCGTTTTTGGGATTTGGCGAGGTCGACGCCGCAGGCAACGTCAACGTTTCGAAACTCGGCGGACTGACTGTCGGTCCTGGCGGTTTCGTCGACATCGCACAGAACGCACGCAAGGTGGTCTTCTGCGGCACCTTCGATGCAAAGGGCGCAAAAATCTCCTCTGGCGACGGTAGACTACGGATCGAACGCCAGGGAGAGGTTCGCAAAGTGGTGAATATGGTCGAGCAGATCACCTTCTCGGGCGCGCAGGCATTGTCGCGTGGGCAGGCCGTACTATACGTTACCGAGCGCTGCGTCTTCGAACTTCGACCTGATGGATTGCACTTGACCGAAATTGCGCCCGGGATCGATATAGATCGTGATATCGCTGAAAATATGGGATTTTCTCCAATTGTGAACGAAGCCCCACGCCTGATGAAAAGTGACTTTTTCCTCGATCATGTGCGGATGGACGTCCATGCCTGAGCGCATTGCATTGATTGGAGCGGGCGTGATTGGCAAGCGGCACCTGAAGGCGATGGCGAAAGTCGAGTCCGTCGAACTGGTGGCAATCGCCGACCCGCTTTCCGGTGCGGCGGAAATTGCGACCGAGCACGGCGTGCCGCATTATCCAGGTGCCAACGAAATGTTGGGTGAAGTCGCGCCGTCTGGCGTCATCATCGCGACACCTACCGAGCATCACTTCCAACCGGCGCTGGCATCGCTCGATGCAGGCTGCCATCTGCTGATCGAAAAGCCGATTGCAGCGACCGTTGCCGAGGCGGAAGAGATTGCTCGGGTATCAGAGGCGCGGGGCCTGTGCGTATTGGTGGGCCACCACAGACGCTATTATCCGCAAGTGGCCAAGGCCCGGGAGATCGTGCGCGGCGGTTCGCTGGGCCAACTTGTCACCGTTTCCGGCCAGTGGAGCGTAAGGAAGCCAGAATCCTATTACACGCCGGATTGGCGGAGGCGCTCACCCGCTGGGCCTGTGCTGACGAACCTGATCCATGAAATCGACTATCTGCGCCATGTCGTGGGAGAGATTCGGTCGGTGACTGGATTGACTGGAAATTCCGTGCAGGGATTTGAGAAAGAGGATGCGGCAGCTTTCGCATTTCAGTTCGAGAACGGGTCGCTTGGTGCCTTTGTCATGTCCGATCAGGCGGATTCGCCCTGGGCTTGGGAAATGGCCACCGGCGAGAATCCGGCGTTTCCGCGCAACGGGCAAAACTGCATCACGTTCTCGGGCACACGGGGCGCCTTGGAGTTTCCGAACCTTCGGCACTGGACATCGGACGGTGAACCGGCGAGCTGGATCACTCCGAAGGCGGCCCGCGACATCTCGCTTGAACTTGGCGATGCCTTTGTCCGCCAGATCAAGCATTTCGCCGAGGTCGTAGCGGGCCGTGCGAACCCAGTCATTTCGGCTGCCGATGCCACAGGAACTCTAGGGGTCACGCTTGCAGTGCTGGAATCCGCAAGATGCGGAAATCGGATCGATATCTGCGGCCCCGAGCGGATCAATTGAGGGACAGAATGTCAGATTTTCACGTTGAAGTCGGCGCCAGGGTGAGCTTCTCCAAGACCGTGTCGGAAAGCGATGTCTACATGTTTGCCGGGATTACCGGTGATTTCTCGCCCAACCATGTCAACAAGGCCTATATGGAAAAGTCCCGCTATGGTCGATTGATGGCGCACGGGGCGCTGATGGTGGGGTTCATGTCAACCGTGTCCACCATGGCCATCGCGCACACCCGCATGGCGGAGGAAACGCCTGTTTCGCTTGGATACGACCGCATCCGTTTCCTCAAGCCCGTGTTTCTGGGCGACACCATAACGGTCGAGTACGAATTCACCGCCATCGACATCGAGCGCAGACGGTCGACGGCGGATGTCCGGATCACAAATCAGGACGGTGACCTGACCACCGTCGGCCAACACATTCTGAAATGGGTGCCGAATGGCTAAGGTGTTGGCATGAGCCTTGGACTGGCAGGAAAGACGGCGATCGTCACCGGTGCAGCGCGCGGAATCGGGCGGGCGATCAGTCGGAGGTTCAGCGAGCTTGGTGTGGTTGTGTCCGGATGGGACATCGAGAGCGCAGCCGGCCGGGGGGATCCTGCATTCGCCCATTTGGCGGACGTGGATGTGGCGAATGAACCCTCGGTCGCGGAGGGATTCAACGCTTCGCTTGAAGTGCTGGGACATGTCGACATTCTGGTCGCCAATGCGGGGATCAACGGCCCGACGAAACCGGCTTGGGATTACGCGCTGGACGAATGGCAGGCGGTTCTTGACGTCGACCTGACCGGCGTCTTCCTTTCATCCAGAGTCGTCCTGCCCCACATGCGCGATCGCGGAGCCGGGCGGATCATCGCAATTTCGTCTGTAGCCGGGAAGGAGGGCAACCCGGGAGCCTGCGCGTACGGTGCGGCCAAGTCCGGCGTGATCGGATACGTTAAGGGGCTCGCCCGGGAGCTGCTGCCCTCGGACATTACGGTCAATTGCGTCACGCCGGTGATGACGGAAACCGATCTATTGCAAGGAATGAGCCCGGACTACATCGCCGACAAGCGTGGCCGCATTCCAATGGACAGGTTTTGCACACCCAGAGAAGTGGCCGACATGACCGCCTGGATCGCCAGCCCGCTTTGTTCGTTCACCACCGGACAGGTGTTTGACGTCACCGGCGGGCGGGCCACCTACTGATGGCAGGGGTTCCGCTCGAGAGATTGTGCATTCATCAGGTCACCTTGATGCAATGTGGATTCGCGGAAAGTCTGGAGTGCCTGGCTCGCCATGGTGTGCCCATGACTGCAATCTGGCACGAAAAACTGGACGAGGTTGGCGTGGCCGCGGCGCGACGGGTCCTGACGGACACGCAGGTCGAGCCGGTTGCGCTTTGCGTTGGCGGAACCATGGCGATTGGCGACGCGGCGGAGCGTGCGTCCCAGATCGAGCTGACTCGCCGGCGGATCGAGTTCTGCGCGGACCTGGGCATCGAGAGCCTGCTGATGCTGACCGGTGGCCTTGGATCGGGAGAGACCGATCTTCTGGCCGCCCGCCTGAACGCGCTGGAAGGATTTGACAGCGTTGTGCCCGAAGCCCGGGCGGCAGGCGTTCGCCTTGTTCTTGAGCCGCTGCATCCGATGGTCTGCGGGTTCCGCTCGGTGATCTCGACCCTGTCGGCGGCTTGCGACTTTCTCGATGAACTGGACGCGGACGACGCAACCGGCGTGGCTCTCGACACTTATGCGCTTTGGTGGGACCTGAACCTGCCGCGCGACATTCGCCGAGCCGCACCACGCCTGCGGCACTTCCATGTCTCGGACTGGCTTGCCGAAACCACCGACCTCCGCCTTGACCGGGGCATGCCGGGAGACGGCCTCATCAACAATCGGGCCATCCGGCGGTCGGTCGAGGACGCCGGGTTTCGGGGTCCGGTCGAGATCGAGATATTCTCGAAGCGGCACTGGTGGCGAGAATCTCCCGACGAGGTGGTCTCCGAGATCGTGCAACGGACATCGGACTTCGTCTGACTTGATGGACGTCACTGCAATTGATGCATCAAACTCGAGAATCGACAGGAATGATCTCCGCAAGCCGGGGATTGCCATGCCAGCCGCGATTCAACACATTGACCGGGGCGAATTCGGAACCCAAGGTCGGCGGCGGCGACAGCGTGCTCCGAGAAGGGGGGGACATTGCTCGAAATCCGAGGCGTCGAAACCGGCTACGGCAAGCTGAAGATCCTGCGCGGCATCGACATGAACGTCGGCGCGCAAGGCATTGTCGCGCTCTTGGGGGGCAACGGCACCGGCAAGTCGACACTCCTGAAAGCCATCTCGGGCATTTTGCCGGTTTGGAGCGGCGAGATCCTGTTCGATGGCGAGCCAATACACGCCAGGCACCCGCACCAGATCGTACGCGCCGGGCTGGTGCAGGTCACTCAGGGCAAGGACAGCTATCCGGGCATGACCGTCGAGGAAAACCTGATGCTGGGCGCCTATGCCCGCGGCGACAAGGCGGCAGTGCGGGGAGATCTGGAGAAGGTCTACGCGTTCTTTCCGATCTTGAAGGAGCGGCGAAAGCAGTTGTCGGGGCTGTTGTCCGGTGGGCAGGTGCAGATGCTTGTCATCGGGCGCGGCTTGATGGCGGCACCGAAAATGATCATGCTGGACGAACCTTCCGCTGCGCTCGCGCCGCTGGTCGTGCTGGACATCTTCAAGCAGATCAACCGCATCCGCAAAGAGCTGGGCATGACGATCCTGATCGTCGAGCAGAACGTCCGGATGGCGCTGCTGCTGGCGAGCTACGGATACGTAATTCACGACGGTCGCATCCATATCGAGGGCCAGGCCGAGGACATGATCCACGACGACAAGGTGCGCCATGCGTATCTGGGCGGCACGGTTGCCGAGGCCGAGAATGTGAGGTGAACTTAAGATGCTGATGGACTTTATCGTCGTCGGCCTGTCGATCGGGCTTGTCTATGGATTGGTCGCGCTTGGCATTTCGCTGATCTTCTCGGGTCTCGACATCGTGCATTTCGCTCATGGCGAATTTTTCATGTTCGGCGCCTTCTTCGGGCTCGTGCTGTATGGTGATTTCGGCATTTCCTATCCGATCACCCTGTTCCTGGCGATGATCATCACGGGGATCATGGGCGTCGTCATTGAACGTGTCTTCTATCGGCGACTGACCAGCCAGGGCGGCGGGTATACGGTTGCGGGCATGGGCATGATCATCTGCGGGTTCGGGATGGCGATCATCCTGCAGAATGTCGCCTTCCTGATCTGGGGTGCCGAAGGCCACGCGATGGGCGTGCAGTTCGGGATGCCGATAGCCGTTGGAGACATCACCTTGCCGCGTTCGTATCTTTGGATACTCATCGTCTCGGTGGGGTTGATGGCCGCGCTGCACCTTTTGTTGAAGCACACGAAAACCGGGCTGGCCATCCGTGCTGTCGCCGCCGACAAGGACATCGCGTATCTGATGGGGATCAACGTGCCCCTGATGATTTCGCTGATCTTCGGGCTGGCCTGCGGATTGGCCGCGGTGGGCGGCGTTCTGATCGGGCCGATCAACTACGTCCAGGTCGAGATGGGCTATCTCATGCTGATCAAGGCGTTCGCCGCCGCCGTTGTCGGCGGTTTCGGATCGCTGCCCGGCGCCATTCTGGGCGGCCTTCTCGTCGGCGTTTTCGAGACGCTCTGTGCCGCCTACATCTCGGGCAGCCACAAGGACATTTACGCATTCCTGCTGTTGATCTTCGTTCTGATGGTCCGTCCCACGGGGCTGATGGGCCATCTTGCGAAGGTCAAGGCGTGACAACTTCAAACGCAGAAACTGGGAGGATCCTATGAGGATGA
>JAJEAC010000197.1 GCA_022824315.1 Silicimonas sp. | reverse complement strand
AATATCCGGTGCCCTTCACCGGTGATCCGGACCATTGTGCGACGCTTGTCGTGGCTGTCTTGACGGCGGGTGACCTGACCTTCGGATTCCATCGTGCGCAGAATGCGGGTGAGGCTGGGAAGCAGAAGGCACGCCTCCTTGGCGATGGTACTCTGTTCCACTTCCCCAAACTCATCAAGAACGCGCAGGACTCTCCACTTTTGCTCGGTCATTTGAATGCCTTGCAACATGTCCCGAACCGGCGCCATGACGGTTTCTCTCGCGCGCAGCAGGGCGATCGGAAGGGACCGTGAGATGCTCCTGGCATGGCTTTGCGCTTTCATGCCAGCCTTCTAGAACGCCGATCTGGAAATTGCAAAGTTTAACAAAGCAAGTTCTTGGCACGCGTACGAAAAGTGGCCGCCGGGCACTGGGGCAGCGTACGCATATGCTGCTTCCACGCCGAATCCTGCCGCACGGCAGTCACCGCTGCATCGCTGTCAGCCAGCCAGAAAGTCCAGGCTGCAACGGGGCCAACGGTCCACTGACCTTGCCAAACCTTCCTTCGGTTCTTTCGGATTCAGGGAACCCTCATTCCAGATGCACGACGTCATCGCTTCCGGCCGGCAGGCTGACGACCATTCCGTCTTCCGCGAGCGTGATCCTTCCATCGAATCTCCGCGATGCATCTCCGAGAAACAGACCGTGGAGAAGCCTGCTGGGCACCGGCGGGATTAGGTGGTTCAACATCAGTTCCCGAACGCCGGCCTCTCGCGCCGCTCGTGCGGCATCCTCGGGCGTGGTGTGGTAGCTCAGAACGTCCCCCGCGACGTCCCCCATGTCGGGCTCGCCGCTTTCCATGGCCACGCGATTGAGGACGGCCATCATCCTTGCCGAAAGAGCCTCGTGAACAAGCAAGTCGGCACCGGCCGAGACGCGGACCAGGTTGGGATCATAAGCCGTGTCGCCGCTGAAGACGACGGAGCGGTCCTTGTAGTCGAACCGGTAGCCGAAGGCGGGCTCGGCAGGCTGGTGGCTCACTCTGAACGCCGTGATCTTCAGGTCGCCCTCGTCCAGGACCACGGAACTTTCGCCATTCAGGGCAATGGTCGTGGCGTTGAGGCCGTAGCCGTTCGCGTCGATCGATGCCGACGGGTTGGCCAGGCGGTAGTCGCGGTCGGGGCCGAAGGCCATGTTGAAGCCTTCGGTCGTCGCTTGCACGCCTTCGGGACCGGAAACGGGAAGCGGACTCGTGCGCCGACCGATGGTCCATGCCTGGATCATCGCTTCGCCAAGTCCCTCTATGTGGTCGGAGTGCAGGTGGGTCACGTAGACCCTTTCGATCTCGCCGACTGGGAACTGGCCGAGGATCAGATTGCGCACGCCGCCGGCACCGATGTCGACGGCGAAGACGCGGGTGCCGGCGATCACGCCGTTGCAGGTGCTCGTCCGGGTCGGGTCGGGCATGGGAGAGCCGGTGCCGCAGAAAAGCACGTGCAGCCCGTCCGGCAGGGTGTCCCGCAAGTCAACACCTAGATTGTTCCGCACGAAGTTCGCGAAGACGGCTTCGACGATATGGTCCCGAAAGAGCCATGCCGTTCCAGTCGCAAGCACGATGATCGCCAGCAGGCCAGCCAGAAAGCGCTTCAAGGTCATCGGACACTCCTTTCATCATCAAGCCGCGGGCCGGAAAGATGGCACCGCCGTTCCGATCAATGCTCCGTCGGCTCACTTTGCGCCGATCGGGTCACCAAAATACATGAGTTCCCAGATCGCCTTGTCGCTGACGTGAGACTCGGCAAGGTTGCCCTTGTGGTAGACGTCGAGTCTCGCCGCACCGATCATCCGGTAGTAGGCGCTGCTCTTGCCAGTGAACAGCTTGACCAGGCTCAACAGGTAACGGTTGTGGATGGCCTTGCCGAGCAGGTCCAACGCGGTGACGTTCCGGTCCTTCCTCAGCGTCAAGACATAGCTCACCTCGTCCTCGGGGCCGCCGTAGACATACATCAGGTTGTCGCTCATCGGCTTGCCGAAGTCGGCTTGCAGTCTAGGCGAACTGCGGTAGCCATTCAGCCGGTCGCGGTCGTCGGCGACCGTCTTGCCGTCACGGGCAAGGTAGAAGTTGAAGGTCGTGGCGTAGTCGTACTTCTCGTCGGCAACCATGTCGGCGACCACGACGGTGTAAGGGCCGAGCTCCGTGCGCGCCCAGTACCAGTGGTTGCGTACCTCCATCATGTTGACATTGCCCCAGTTGTGATCGTGATAGCACGATCCTTCAAGCACCTCCTCCTTGCCGTCGAGCGCGATCCTTGCCTTGACCCGGCCCTGCGGCACCGGCACGAGCCAAGCGCCGAAGACGTCCCTTTCCTCGCCGAAAAATTGGTGCCCGGTATCGGCTCGCCAGCTCTCCGTGGTGCGTGTCACGTCCAGCGTTACGTCGATGCGCTCGTCCTTCACGTGAATTTCGTAGCGCTCGAGGTCGCCGCGGAAATGGTTCCGGGCTATCTTCACGTCGCATCTGTCCTTCGCGGCGGAGAATTCGTCCGCCTTGAACTTGATGTCGCGCTTGTAGGAAGAACCGTCGGGGCGGTCGAACTCGATGTTGATCATCGGTGCCAGCCCCTTTCGCATCGGAGCCATGGGCTTGGGAAAGAAAACGACCACGAGGGTCGAGCCGTCGTCCAGATGGGCGTCGAAATACCACCATTCGTAATTCGTTTGAACGGGATCGGTGCGCATCCCGTCTTCCCAGGCCTCGGGAACGTTGCCGGGTTTCATGCCCAGCCGCGCAAAGTCCTCTGCTGATTTCGAGATACCTTCATAGGCGTGCGTAAGTGCCTGCTTGTTGCTCATTTCTCACTCCCGATTTGTGGCAAGCCGATTGACAATGGGTCAATGTCAGCGAGGCTTTACCCCTCTCGCCGTGATGGCGCAAGACTTCGCGATGCCGTGATGACAAGGCACACGAATCTTGCACGGAGACCGCGACATCGGCGGTGCGGGGCGATCAAGGTTGCAAGCCTGGCGATGCCTTGCCAGTCCAACCAATGCCCGTGCCCGGCGCAGCGATTCGAAGAGGCTCAGGCCCAAGACGGCACGGCTCCTAACTTCGACCCATAATGCGCAGCAAAGTCTGCCTCTCCTTCCCTCGGGTTACTTCACGTGATCACCAGCAGGTCCGCAACGCCTAATCTGCCCGTTTCCTAACCCGACTTCCGCAACTCGCGGGTCTTGAGGTCCCTAACCCATTGATATTCCTGAATCCGACCCCCAAAGGTCGGCACTACACGACGCCCGACGGATTGCGGGCGCAATGCCGTCACGAAGAGAGTCGCGGCGCACTCTGGGCGGGCAGGGTCATGCCGAGCTGGTGCAGCAGAAGCTCGTGCTCTTTCCTGGGTTTGGTGTATCGCGACAGGACAAGGTGCGGCCATCGGTGGTGGGCAGGTGCACGTCCACCATCTGGATCTTGCCGAACGCCTCTATGATGGCGCGCGGGGTCAGACCGCCGGCGCGCCGGCGGGCAATGTTCTTCAAGGTCACCAGCAGGCAGTAGGCGATGAACGAGACGAAGATGTGCGCCTCGATCCGTTCCTCGATCTGGTGGAAGACGGGACGGACCGCGAGGTCTTGCTTCAATTCCTTGAATGCCTGTTCGGACAGCTTTCCGAGGTTGACTTTCGCTGCCATCCGGATCTCTCTGTTAGCGATGACGCAATTGGCGTCTCGGTATCCGTTTCATGCAAAATGTCCATTGCCCGAAACGCAACTCGGAATTTTCCGGACTTGAAGCGGTTCCTGAAGCCTGGTGCCGACAGGCAGTTCCACCTTCGGATGAAACCGGACATTGGCTGCGATGTCAGTCATCATTCCGGGATGCGGCTCTCTGGAACCGGAGCAATGTGTACGCCGCAAAGCGAGGACCGCGAATGCATGACGTCTGACTCGATTCCGTGATTATTGACGCCAAACCGGATATGTCCAGGTCGGAGCGCGTCCTCAAGCCCCGCAGGGCGACCTTCCCGATCAGGAGGGTCCTGTCGCGAACCAGTGCCGATACCTGTCAAGAACGGTGAATGCTGCATCATCGATTTGCATCAAGGCGCTCACGCGGCGCGGCGGGATTCTTCGGCCTGCATTGCCGCAACAACGCGCCCGTGATCTATGCCCTGCTTGCATGAACGGGCCAGTGACGCTACAAGCCTGACATGATCGACGGTGGTCGGATCGATGGCTGAAACGGCGAAACACGGCTTCACGCCGGAGCAGCTGGCATGGCTGGAAGAGCGCTTCAACGCGGTTCGGCCTGTCGCCGACCATGGCTTCGACCGGGCCACGGTCATGTGGATCATCGGCGGACTGACCGCGCTGGGGGTCGCCGTGGCCGGCGTTCTCTACGCGGAGATCGGTTCCGTCCGGGATCAGATCCAGGTGAACACCGCCTCGCTCGCGCGGATCGAGGCGATCTTGGACGAACGGTTGCCAAGCGACTGATGACAGGGGGCCTTCCGTTCGGCGTGAGTGGTCAGCAATGTTGGAGGACCGAGGCAATACAACTGCGGACTTGGCACGAGTCCGAACACGTTTGGCCAGTCTGGATGCCGAAAGAAGCCAGCTACAGCGTGAGCTGGAAGTCCTTGAGGCTCGGCTGACTTCTGAACACGCTTCAGTTGTGCATCGAACCGACTTCGAGAATGCTCCTGTCACGAACACCTCGTTATCGCACGAGAAAGTCGGATTGTTCCGCCGCCTATTCGCCGGTCGGCCCGACGTGTTTCCTGTGCGGTGGGAAAGCAGCCGGAGCGGCCGATCCGGATATTCTCCCGCCTGTTTCAATGAGTGGGTCAAGGGCATTTGCGGCAAACCGAAGGTCAAATATCGAGAGTGCCCTCATCAGAAATTCGTTCCACCGGACGCAGGCATCATTGAAAGGGGATTATGTAGGAAAGTGCCGAAATCCCCCGCTCACTCCGGGCGCGGACGATCAATGTACCGGATGCTGACGGGCCGGCACAACGCCTCAATCGCATCATCGAAACTTGCGGAAACCCGCATGTCCGCCTCCAGTTCAGCCTTGTTCGGCTGATATTCCGGCCTGACGATCTCGACTTTGCGTTTCCCAACCTCGGCCATGTTTCGCCCCATTTTCTGATGACCAAACCCTGCCCACGATCCTTCCGAA
>JAJEAC010000099.1 GCA_022824315.1 Silicimonas sp. | reverse complement strand
TAGCTGTATCCGGCCAGTTCCGGAACCGCGTCCCGGACGGCCTTCAGCTCGCCGGCCTGCTGGACGTAGCCGAGGCTGACGCCCTGTCGGCTCCATGCCTCGATGCGCTGCTGGAGGCCCGCGTTGTAGAGGTCGCAGAAGTGTCCGAGCATGTCCGTCAGGGCCGCTTCCTGCGCCCTGTTCGGGTAGAGCCGGTACTTGTAGCTCCTGATCAGCCGTCTGCCCATGTTCGCCATGTGTTCCAATCTATGCCAGGCCGGTCGCCATTGCAAGGGGCGCGCATTCACCTGTCGCCTGAAGGCGACAGTCCCCTGCGCGAGTTCTATGGATGCAAGGAAAAGCGCATCATGACCGTATCGACCTGGAGTTCTCCATTCATGACGAGTTTATCAACGCCGTTCACGTGATCGGCGTGCATGTGCGAGATTACCAGTGGATACGATCCTGTTTCGGACGCCGCGAAATCGTGAATCGGTGATGTCAGGTTCCGCTGTTTGTGGTTGGATCCAGCACGTCGCGCAGCCAGTCACCTACGATGCTCATGGACAATGTCGTGAAGAAGATCGTGCATCCCGGCACGCCGGCAATCCACCATGCGTTCAGGAGATAGTCCCGCCCATAGCTCAGAAGGTTGCCAAGAGAGGTGTTGGGGGGCTGGATGCCGACACCCAGGAAACTCATGGATGTCTCCAGGATCACGGTTTCCGGAAAATTGATGGAAACCTGAACGACCAGCGCGGCCAGGATGTTGGGCAGGATGTGTCTAAGATAGACGCGCATGGTGCCCGCGCCGAGCAGCCGGATCGCTGCCGCGTAGCCATGATTGACCGCCGACAATGTCATTCCGCGGCTGATTCTCGCATAGCGCTCCCATCCCTGAAATCCGACGAGCAGGATGAAGAGAAGCATGTTGCCGGTGCCCATGACGGCAATCACCGAAAGCGCGATGATGACGAACGGCATTGATGCCTGGAAATCGACGAGGACCATGATGACGTCGTCAACCCAACCGCGAAACCTCGCCGCAACGAACCCGATGCAACTTCCCACAACCGCGCCGAAGAGGGTTCCAAACACCGCCACCAGCATCGTTAGCTGGATGGAAGAGAACAGCCTGCTGAGGAGATCTCGCCCGAGGTGGTCGGTTCCCAAGAGATGAAAGTCGCCGGATGTCCCGGTCGCGCCAGGAGGAAGCAGCCGGGACAGTAGGGCCGTCTCCTGGTAGTCATAGGGCATGATCCAGCGCGCCGTTACGGCAATGAACAGGATCATGACCAGCCACAGCACGGCCAGCTTGACAATGACAGGTGACTCAGCGAAGTGCGCGATGGCCACCTGGGTTGAAGTGCGGCGTTCGAATGCACTGCTTGCGTCAGAGTAGGCCATGGTCACTCTCCCGTGCCGGACGCGTATCGCCTGCGCGGGTCGATCACCAGGTACAGGAGATCCACCGCGAGATTGGCAAACACCATGGAAGCGGCCGTGATCATGACGACAGTTTGGACCACTGCCAGTTCACGCGCCGTCACCGCGTCGATGAGCAAGCGCCCGATGCCGGGCCAGGCAAAGACGGTTTCGGTGACGATCGAGCCGCCGATCAGGGTCCCCACCATGAATCCCATGATGGTGATTGTCGGAATCGCTGCGTTGGGAAGCGCCACGGTCCAGATGATTGCCCGTTCTGTCATGCCGCGCGCACGGCATGCCCTGATATAGGGGGCGTTCAGCACTTCGAGCATGGACGAGCGAACGAAGCGCGCGATGACGGCGGCGCCGGCCGTGCCGAGCGTGATCACCGGCATGATGAGGTTGTACCAATGGTCGCTTCCGTATGCCGGAAGCCACCGGAGCGTCACCGACAGAAGGAAGATCAGCAGGATCCCGAGAAAGAAGTTCGGCAGGCTGAAACCGGTGACGGAAATGGTCATGATGCCGCGGTCGATCGCGGTGCCGCGGTTGACGGCCGCAAATATGCCAAGTGGAAATCCGGCGATGACGATGAACGCGAACGCCGTCAGCGTGAGTTTCAGGGTCGCAGGTACACGTTCGGCGACGATCTCGATTGCCGGCCTGCCATCGCGGTAGGCGTTTCCGAAGTCACCCTGCAACAAGTTGAACCAGTACTCGAGATACTGGACCCCGAGGGGCCGATCCAGCCCCCACTGCTTGCGAAGCTCGTCCAATATGGCCGGGTCGGTGTCGTCCGGCATCATGGCCGAGACGGGATCGCCCGTAAGCCGGAGCACGAAGAACACGAACGTTACGACGAGAAACAGCGTGAAGAGAGTGCGAAGGAGCTTTCGGAACACGAACCCGGTCATTGCATGGTCTCCATGGTGCGCGAATCCGCCACTTCGACATCCGGCATCGAAGCAAGCAACTGCGAGGTGTAGGGGTGCTCCGGCGCCTCGAACATGGGAGAGGTCTCGCCGAGTTCGACAAGCTGGCCGGAGCGCATGACGGCGACATGACTGCAGAGCGAGCGAGCGAGTCTCAAGTCATGCGTGATGAACACGATGGACAGATCGTGCATCCTGTGCAGTTCGCGCAGGAGTTCGATGATTCGCGCCTGAACCGATACGTCGAGCGATGCCGTGGCCTCGTCGCAGATCAACACCTTTGGTCGGAGAGCCAATGCGCGTGCGATAACCGCGCGCTGGCACTGGCCTCCGCTGATCTCGTGGGGGTAGCGGGTCGCGAGATCGAGGCTCAGTCCGGCGGATTCAAGGAGTTCGCATCGTCTGGCGCGCCTCTCCTGCCTGGTGCCGATTCCGTGGATCTCAAGCGGTTCCTCGATCTGGCTGCCGATCGTGGCCCTGGGATCAAGGGACAGGAAGGGATTCTGTGGAACGAGCTGCACGGAACGTGCAAACGCGATGTGATCAGAGGTGCCGAGAATGGGAACCGGATTGCCCATGAACGTGGCCGTTCCCTCGCTTGTGGGCTCAATGCCAAGCATGAGCTTGCCGATTGTGGACTTGCCGCTGCCGCTTTCGCCGATCACGGCCAGGCGGTCGCCTTCATTGAGCGACAGCGTGATGCCGGACACGGCCCGGAACTTGCCGCGGCGCGTGTCATAGTCGCAGGCCGCGTCTTTCAGTGACAGGAGTGCGTCCGTGCTCGGCCCGTCCGCGGGGCGGGAGTGCGAGGAGAGTTCCGGGCGTTCGGTCCGGCCAAGATTGCCCTCCAACGGAAAGAAGCAGGCGACGGAGTCGCCGCCGTCGCTCCGTGCACCCAAGGGCAACTGCGTCCTGCACCTTTCCTGCGCCTTGTCGCATCGCGGTGCGAATGCACAACCCTGGGGCCTCTTGTCAGGTGCCGGAACCTGGCCCTCGATGCCTTCAGGGACATGGCCGGAAAGGGTCGGCATCGATTCGATCAATCCAAGGGTGTAGGGATGGCGTGGCGCATTCATGATCCGCTCGACGGAACCGGATTCCACGATTCTTCCGGCATACAGCACCGCAACGCTGTCACATACTTCTTTCACGACGCCGAGGTCATGGGTTACGAACACGACTCCCATTTTCGTTTCGTCCCTCAGCGACTTGATCAGGTCGAGAATCTGGGACTGCACCGTGACGTCGAGCGCCGTCGTCGGTTCGTCGGCAAAGAGGAGTTCGGGACGCCCCGCCAGTGCCACGGCAATCATCACCCTCTGGTTCTGGCCGCCCGACAACTGGAACGGGTAGGAGTGAAAGCGTTCTTCCGGATCCGGCATTTCGACGCGCCTCAGAAGATCCAGCGCGATCTCCCGAGCCTCACCCGTGGACACGCCTCGCAGCCGCGCGACCGTCTTCGTGAGCTGCTTGCCGACTTTTTCGATGGGATTGAGCGAGGCGCTGGCATCCTGGAAGATCATCGCCGCTTCCCGACCACGCACTGAAACAAGCTGGCTTGCACTTGCCGCGTCCGTGATCCGTGTTCGGGCGAGACGGATTTCGCCCTCCGTTTGCCAGGCAGGACCCAGGAGCCCGAGCGCCGCGAGGCACGTCACCGTTTTCCCGCTGCCGCTCTCGCCGACCAGGCCGAGGATCTCGCCGGACCTCACGCGCAGCGACACGTCCTCGACAATTGCGCATTTCCAAGCCTTGGTCTTCAGGCTGACGGTGAGGCCGGAAATCTCGAGGGGCGTTGAGTAGTCGGCCTTCAACTTTTCCGCGGGACCTTCCATGATGTTCTCCGTCGTGATCGACGAGCGCTTCCACTCATTGGGCGTCGGTCGCGTCTCGCCGAATTCCGCCGGTCCCGCCAATGCGGACTACCGAGCACCCGGCAAACAGGCTTGGATTGTCCAGCACCTGAACGGGTGGTTCGTTCGGGTTGGACAATCGCCAGTTGATCATCGACACGAGGCCCCGGACGACATGCTCGGTTGTGCGCCCGACTGCGGTGAAGCGTGCGTCCTCAGGGTAGGACTCGGTGTCGACGCGCAGGCTCACGACACTGACGTGCGCCGGGATTTCGAACCCGGCGGATCGGAAGCCTTTCTTGATCGACGCGGGCTCAAATCGACCGGACACGATGAACCCGGTGGGCATCACGGAGACGTTTTCCAAATCCCTCTGCAGCGCGTCGCGGATCTCTGACGCAAGGATCCCGTCATGATGGTCGGCGGCTACCCGCACGATCAGTGATTCGGCGTCTCCCGGCAGCGAAGCGTGTTTCTGCAGGAAATGGTTCTCGATTGCCGCGTAACCTGCGGCAGCATCGAGTCTCTCGGTAAGCAAGCCGATTCTCGCATGCCCGAGTTCCCTCAAGGCATTCAGCGCCAAGGCCATGCTCTTGGCCCTGTTTCGTACGAACACGTCGACATCGAGGCGTTCGAGCTCGCGGCCTTCAACGATCATGTGCTTGGCCTTCGACTTGAGCATCGCAACGACTTCGACAGGGAGAATCGAACGTCTTGGCTGGAGCACGCACACGTCATAGCGCCCGTCGCCCAGCACATCCCCGAGTTCAATTGCATCGCTGTAGCTGACGGTTATGGCCCTGCAGCCAGCCTGCAGGAGTTCGGTCTGAAGGGAATGGGCAACCTTGTAGCCCCGCAGGCTTGGCGTCGAATGGCTCACGATCAGGATTCGCGCCGCGCGCGTCCGACCAGGGACGCGCGACCGGGCGATGTCTCCACCTGTCACGAAGGATCCGCGTCCGACGAAGCTCTGTATCAGCCCTTCCTCCTTCAGGACATCGAAGGCCCGCTGGACAGTGAAGACGCTGACGTCATGTCGGCCTGCGACATCGCGCATGGTCGGCACCTGGCTGCCGGCCTCAAGCGTTTTGAACTCGGAACGCAACCGGTCCACCAATGTCGCGCTGCTGGAAATGTCTTTCATCGGCACGCTCCCTGTTCGGCATCATGCCTGAGCCGATTCACTTAGTCAAACATTTTATGATTATTGTATGCGACATTGAATTTGCATAATAATTCATTCAACTACCTGTATTTATTTTATTTTTTGACTACAAGGTCGTCCGATCGCACTGTACGAACAATCATATTGTAATGATTGTATTGTCTGATAGAATGCGTACGAATCGCGTTCGCAATGCTGATTGACCGATGGGAGGACACGAACATGCTGACAGTTGCCAGGAGGGGACTCCTCAAGGGCGCCGCCGCCGCCGCCGGCGTGACCATGCTGCCGCGCACGATCAGCGCCCAGGAGAGGCGCGACATCGTTGTCGGAGTGCAAAGATTGCCGGAGAACATAAGCCCCGGACGGGACACGGCTGACTATACGGTCCCGATCTCGTACAATGTTTTCGACAAGCTGATCGAGCCCGATTTCCACAACCAGATGCAGCTTGGTCCGGGCCTTGCGACCTCTTGGGACATCGAGGGCCACCGGGAAATCGTCTTCACGCTCAGGCAGGGCGTCAGGTTCCACAACGGCGACGAGATGACGGCGGAAGACGTTGCGTTCTCGTTCTCAAAGGAGCGCCGCGAGGGGGACGGGCCGGTACGTTTGGCGCAGTTCTTCTCGAACGTCACGGAAACGAACGCCCTTGACGACCACACGGTGCAGATCGTGCTGGATGGCGTCGACCCGATCATCGAGCAGCGGTTCGCCATGTGGAGCAGTGAAATCGTCAACAAGCGCGCCTACCTTGACGCCCGGAGCTACGGCGAATGGGCGCTGATGCCGATCGGAACCGGGCCGTTCCGCGTGGCCGATCTCAACACCGACCGGTTTGTCCTGGAGGCCTTTGACGACTACTGGGGCGGACCGCCCAACGTGCAGTCGCTCACCTTCGTGGAAGTGCCTGAAGTCGCCGGCAGGATCGCTGCCCTCGCCTCCGGGGATTTCGATGTCATCACTGTCGTCCCGGTCGACCAGATCACGACGATCAACGGCTATGACGACATCGAGGTCGTCGGCGGTCCCGGGGCGAAGATTCGGATCCTCATTTTCAACCAGGGCGAGTCTTCCCACCCGATGATGAAGAACGTGCACTTTCGGCGTGCCTTGAGCCTTGCGGTCGACCGGCAGTTGCTGGTGGATGCATTGTTCGGCGGGCGGGCGAACGTGCCGAACGGGCTGCAGCTTCCGAGTTTCGGCGAGACCTTCGATGCAGATTACCCCGTGCCGACATATGATCCCGAGCAGGCAAGAGCGGAGCTTGCCAAATCCGGCTACCAAGGCGAGGTCATCGACTATCCGCTCTTGCCGAACGTCATCGACACCGAGGTAGCCGTCGCCGAGGTTCTGCGCGAAATGTGGAGGGCGGTCGGGATCGATGTCGAGCTTCAGATCCGGGAAAACTGGAAGCAGATCACGCGCGGCCACCATTCGATCAGGAACATGTCCGCCACGATGGTCTGGCAGGATCCGGCAACGATCCTCTGGCGCCTGTTCAAGCCGTCGGTCATGAAAGGCCGCGGCTGGGGCTGGGTGAACGACACGTTCAACGCCAACGGGACCATCCTGGAAAACGAACCTGACAAGGCGGCGCGCCGGGCCGCATCCACGGCGATGATGACGGAGTGGGAAACGGCCGATCCCATGGGCATCGTGCTGTTCCAGGAAGTCTGGCTCTACGGAAAGAAGAAGGATCTCGACTGGCAGCCCTACGTCCTGCCGTACATGGACTTCGGACCCAACAACGTGTGAACATGGCTCCGGACCGTTCGGAACGCATGTCCGCCGTGACGGCGCGAAGGCCCCTTTGCCTGGCATTGCTCCAGGGTGAACGGATCGCTCAGGCAGTTTCGACGGAGGCAGGTGTCTCTTCTGACTGACGGGTCCGATCGCGTCCGCGGTGACGGACGCCGGAACTCTCCCGTCAATCCGAGCGGTTCAGGCCGGGCCGGAAGCCGGGATCGATCCGGAATTGCAACGGAAACGTCCGCGCTGCAGGCGTTCTCAACAGGGTCTCGCCAGCGGTCGGGAGGATTCTCGCAAACATGCGGCTGCTATTGGTCGAGGACACCGAAGACGTCGCCGATGCAATTGTTGCCAGTTTCGGGCGGCGGGGCGATGCAATTGACCTCGTGACATCCGTCGACGAGGCGAAGAGCGCCATCGCGGTACAGGAATACGACGTCATGCTTCTGGACATCGGCCTGCCGGACGGACTGGGGACCGAAGTCCTCCGGTCCGCGCGCAACCGAGGCTGCCGAACACCGATCCTGATGCTGACCGCCCGATCCGAAATCGAAGACCGGGTTGCCGCCCTGGACAAGGGCGCAGACGACTACCTTGTGAAGCCCTTTGACCTGCGCGAACTTCACGCGCGGGTTCGCGCCATGCTGCGCCGCCAAGATGCCGACCGCTCGGGCATCATCGAGTTCGGCGACATCAGGTTCGACCCGGCGGGCCTTACGGTCGAGGTTGCGGGCAGCCCCATCTCGCTTGCTCGACGCGAGTTCAAGCTGCTGGAAATCCTCTTGATCAATCGCGAGAGAGTGGTGCCGAAAGACAGGATTTTCGGATGCATGTTTTCGTTCAACGACGAGGACGTGAACTTGAACGCTGTCGAACTGTACGTTGGCCGCCTGCGAAAGAAGCTCTGCGACAGCCGGGTTGCCATCAGGACATTGCGGGGGCTCGGATACCAGCTGGTCAGCGATGACTGATCCGGCGGTCCGTTCGCGGATTTCCACGTCCCTGCGGTTTCGGCTGGCGGCCGGAATCATCCTGATTCTCGCAATTGGAGGCGTGGCCGTCGCCTACGCCGCGTTTGCCTACGGCCGCGACGCCGCGCAGCAGTCATTTGACCGCCTCCTCGTCGGTGCGGCGAGCCAGATTGCCGGTGCCCTCAGGTTTCGCGACGGCGAGGTCGTCGTCGACATCCCCATCTCGGCCTTCGAGCTCCTGTCGCTCGCCCCGCGCGACCGGGTCGTCTATGGCGTGTTCGGCGATGACGGCACGCTGATCACCGGTTACGACATTCTGTCGCCCCCGGACGGGGACGGCATCTTCTTCACCGACAGTTTCGCCGGCGAGACCGCGCGCTTCGTGCGTGTCACCCGCCAGTTTTCCGAGCGGTCGTTTCTTGGGTCGGTCGACGTGATCATCGGCCAGACCACCGAAGCCCGGCGCGAACTTGCGCAACAGGTCACGCAAAATGCGCTGATCGCCGTCGCGGCGATCGGTGTCGGCATGGCAGCGCTGGCAGCGCTTGCGGTTCAGTCCGCATTGAGTCCCTTGCACCGGATCGAGCGCGACATCGCTGCACGGTCCAGCAAGGACCTGACTCCCGTGGACGTCAACGTTCCTCAGGAAATCAGCAGCCTGGTTCATGCGCTGAACCGGTTCATCGCCCGCATCGAACGGCATCTCCATGTCATGCGGACGCTGATCGCGGACGCCTCTCACCAGCTCCGGACTCCAATCGCGGCGCTTCGGGCCCAGGCGGAACTCGCCGCGGAAGAAGCGGACCAGGAGAGAATCCTCAAGATCGTCGGGAGGATTCACGAAAGGTCCAGGAATCTCAGTCGCCTCACCGACCAGCTGCTCAGCCATGCCCTGATCATTCATCGCGCCGACACGGTTGACCTGGAGGCGGTGGACCTGCGAACCGTCGCTGCCGATGCGGTCGACCAGACGGATCAGTCCATGCCTGACGCTGACCGGGCCATCCGTCTTGCGCTGCCCGAGGCCCCGGTGATGTGCGACGGTGACAGGCTGTCGCTGGCCGAAGCCTGCAAGAACCTGATCAACAATTCCTTGAAGCATGGCAAGTCGCCGGTCACGGTATTCGTCCAGGGACAGGGAGGGCGCGCGCGCATAGGTGTTCGCGACGGCGGGACGGGTTTCCCGGAGGCAATGTGGCAGACCGCAGGATCCCGGTTCGCCAAGGATGCCGGGGTTTCCGCAAGAGGTGCAGGCCTGGGCCTGGCCATCGTGAACGCCGTATCCGAGGCGCATGAAGGGCAAATGAGAATCGAACGGCCTTCCGAAACGGAATTTGCGGTGTTCCTGGAACTGCCACTGCTTCCGGAAAACACGGAATGAGACGTTTCAGCGGAGTGCTGCCGGTCTTGGCCCTCTTGGGAGGCGCCGCCGTTGGCGAGCCGGCCCCCGAAGCAGCCAAGTCCTACGGACCGGTGCAGGCCGAGGTGCGGCTGACGGTGCGCGGCACGACCGACATCGCTCGCTTCGAACCGGTTCTCGAGAAGTTCCTGGCGCGCGCCGAAGGAGCCCGGATCGAGTACGAGCAATGGGGGTCGAACGATCTCTACCAAGCAACCGACGCGGATTGCCGGTCAGGCTACGCGTCTGCGGACCTCGTGATCAGTTCGTCAATCGACCAGCAGGTCAAGCTCGCGAATGACGGCTGCGCCGCTTCGTATCGATCCGATGAGACGACGGGGCTGGCTGCGGTTTCGAACTGGCGCGACGAAGTGTTCGGCATAACATGGGAGCCTGCGGTCATCGTGTACAACAGGAACATGATCGGCGATGCCCTGGCGCCCCGATCCCGTTTCGACTTGATCGACCTGCTGCGTCCTGACGACAGCGCGTTTCGCGGGCGCATCGCGACCTACGACATCGAGGTGTCGGGACTGGGCTACCTGTTTGCCTTCGCCGACTCGCAGCAGGCCACGACCTTCGGCCGTCTCATCGAGGCGTTCGGCCGGAGCGGCGCCGTCGCAACTTGCTGTTCTGCCGCGATCATCGATGGTGTCGCGAGCGGCGATTACCTTATTGCCTACAATGTACTGGGTTCTTATGCGCTTGCCCGTGCGGACGAGAACCCGGACATCGTCGTCGTCGCGCCCCACGACTACACGCTGGTTCTTGCCCGCGCGGCGATGATTCCCCGGCACGCGGCGACGCCGGGCCTGGCGGGGGAGTTCATTGACTTCCTTCTTTCCGAGCCCGGCCGGTCCGCCTTGCGATCGGCCAACTTGATTGTTGACACGAGCGAGAACGTGCATGCCGCGATGCGATTGCCCGAAAACCCGGAGGTCAGCCTGCGGCCGATCCCGCTTTCCGTCGCGTTGCTGGTTGGATTGGATCAGCACAAGCGAAGAGAGTTCATTTCGCGTTGGCGGGCAGCATTCCCAAAGGAGTGAGTTCGCCGATTGGCCGACCGGTCCCGGCTGGTGCATTGCATCTGGCGCGAAGAACGTGAATGCAGCGTCGGCAACTCGTTCGCGAGCCTTGCCGGCCGGTTCACGCCGCAATGCGGACGCTTCCGCCCCGATCATGGCCAAGCGTCGACATGGATGCGCCTTGATACGCGCCCGGAGGCATCTGGCGACGCAGATGGCGTAACGTCGTCGCGGATTCGTGCAGGCCGACGAAATTTCACGGCATCGACGCCAAGGTCGGCACGCCGACCCTTCAACGCGAGTGTCGCCGATGTTCCGGAAGCAAGGGCCATCTGAGGCGACTGCCGGTCGCCAGGGACAACTCGCGCCGGCATGGCGTCGATGGTCCTCGCAGCGGCAAGGATGACAGGCCGTCTCACCGGTGGATCGACTTCAGACGACATGTGCGCAAGCCGAGGCGGGCGTGCGCGTGTCCATGTTCCGCCCCCGGTTCAGGTGATCGTCGATCTCTGCCGCCGAACCGATCACGCGACCATAGAGGAACACGGTGAATGCCGCATTTTCGAGATCGCGCCTCGTGAGAGATCCGGACTGGAAGTCCTTCCAGAGCAGTGCAAGCAGAAGCGCAGCAATGACCGCATCGACATTGACGCAGAACACGTAGCGGCTGACACCGGCATCGTAGAGCGCCTTCACCAACTCGCAATAGAAGGCGTGGAAGACGTTGTAGTCGCCGCGCTCCTCCAGGAATTCGGCGACAAACCGCTCGCGCGGGTCGAAATTGACAGGCTGGCCCTTGAAAACGGGGTGGTGGACTCCGGGGAGCGCCCGCACCTCCGCGCCGATCTCTTTCGCGCCGGCTTTCTCGCGCTTGTATTCGGCCGCGAAATCACGAGCCATTTGCTTCAGGTCAAGCCCATGATTCGGGTCGGCCGGATCCTTCAGGTCCGTGCCCGCGAACCGTTCCAGGAGAAAGGCCATGCCTTCGAATCCATTGCCGCCGTGGCTGTAGCCGCAATGGCTGAGAAAACCCAGCATCGCCTTGTTGATCTGGACGCGCCGCGGAGTCTGAGGTCCGTCCGCAGCAACGGCGCCTTTCGCGCCCTGGGCCGAAATCGATCCTGGGCCGTTCGAGATGAGCAGACCAACGAGAACCTGCAGCGGCAGGGCCTCCTCACCGGTTGGTTTCTTTCCGGTGACGGCCAAGAAGCAGAGATCTGCCATGGTCCATGTCGAGAAGCGTTCTTCGCGCGGAATGCCGCAGAGGGAGCCTGGCTTGTGGCGTTCGCCGGGGATCGTTGCGCCGACCATGACGCCGTAGAGCCGCAGGTACCACGGCAAGGTCCGTGCGGTCAGCCTGGTGATCCGCTTTCGCATCAACGGCCCCCAGGAGATCGTCAGGGCGATGGCGGCGAGGATGGCGTCGCGATTCAGGGGTTCGCCCAACGCGTCCAGGAATTTCAGGAATGCCGAATTGCCGCCGCGGGCCTTCACGGCGGCAAGCATGGCCTCTGGCCGGGGATCGTCGGCGTCGGCGGGCCCGGCCAGAAACAGGGCCCGGGCTTCCTCATCAATGGCGATGGCACTCGTGTCGAACGTTTCGTCCGAACCGTCCGGAAGCCCCGAATGGCAGAACAGCTCGATCAGCATGTCCGTGCAGGCCAGCGCCCGTTCGACCCGGTTGGGCCCGACGATGGCCGTCGCGGCGGCCATCACGGCGTTTGGCGCGTTTCCGGCTTCGCGAGCTGCGTCGCACGCCACCAGAATCGGATCGCCGACGAGGTTGACTTCGGCGGCGACGGCAATGTCCAGCAACGCACGGTCGTTCTCGGTCGCAATCTCGTGGACAAGCGGCAGCGCGAAGTTCGCCTCGAGCGGTTCAAGCGCCAGATCGAGCACGGAATGTCCGTGCACGCTGGTCACCTGGGTCTTCGGGTCCATCACCGACGCTCCGGACCTGTCCTTCATCCTTTGGCGCGCAACAACCGCTCCGACCTGTTCCTTGAGCGCTTCGATCTGATCATCGTAGGGCGCCACGGCACGAACGGGCGGCAGCGCAAGATTGGCAGGTAGCGCAAGGCCCCTGTCGTTCGCGAGCCAGGGCTTCAGCGACAGGCTGCCCGTCGAGTCAAAGTCGGGATCAACCCCGGAGAGTTTCATTACCGCGGTGAGAGCTGCCGGAATGTCCGCGATGTTCGTGACAACGGCACCCTTCCTTGAGATGGCCGGATTGCCTGGCACATGAAGACCGTCAACGCCGAACGCCTCGGCAAACCATCTTTCCTTGTCCTCGGCGCTGTCGCCGCTGCCGGCCATCGCGCCGGCGTGCCCGACGGCGCGGGTCAGCTTGGATTTCCAGCGTCCGACCACGCATGCGACGACGGGCTTGCCAAAATCCACGTCGCGCTCGTAGTAGCCGCCAGGCTCTACATAGAGGACGGCTGCCTTCGTCCTGTCGTCGGCTTTCAGCGCATGTGCGAAGTCACGTGCGGAATAGTGAATGTAGACGTCCTTGCCCGATGAGATCAGCGTTGTCGTGCCCCAACCTTCCGTGGCGAGATACTGGGCGATGGTCGTGGTGAACCCACCCGAGTTCGAAAAGATCGAGACCGAACCTTTCAGGAGCGACTCCTCGGGATGATCCCCACCAAGCGCTCCACCGATGCGAACGCGGTTCCAGCTGTCCGCCACCCCGAGGCAGTTTCCTCCGACGATGTCGATCCCGTTCGCCTGCGCCATGGCGCGGATTTCACGTGCATCGTGGACCGCGATCTTTTCGGTGATGATGACAATCCTGGCAAGTTGCTCATTGACCCGGATAAGTTCGGCCACACCGTCACGCACGCCGGACGGCGGCAAATACACCACGCCGACATTGAATGCATGCCCGGACTCCAACCCTTCGCGCACGTTGTTGAACACGGGAATGTCGCCGACAGGCGTCTTCAGCACGCTGCCCGCGCGACCGGGCGAGGTCCCGAACACGACGTTTCCGCCAGAAAACGCATGGCTGGTCGGCGTGACCAGCCGGGATTCACCGCCGAGTATGTTCAGAACGCAAACCCGATCCTCGCATGTCGCGACCTCGCCCAGCGACCGGATTCCCAGATAGTATGGAAATCCCTCGATGCCTTGCTTGTGCATTGTCTTCATTCCTCCTGCGGGGCAGCCGAAACGCCCAGGTGCCGGGCAATCTCGCCCCGGCCGCCGTCGCGCATCCATTGATCGACCTGCTTGGCGTAGTTCACGACTTCCGAGATTGCGCTGTCGAACCCAAAGAACCGGTATGGAAGGCCAAGGCTGTCCAGCGTGTCGGCCAGGTTGCCAAAGCCCCGGACCAGATTCGGACCGCCGCGCCCAGCGACAACGTACAGCGGCACCGGTCCGTGTGCTGCAAAATGTTCCCGCAGTGCATCGCCCATGCCCCGGAAGGTCTCCAGAATGTCGGTGTTGTTCGACTTGCCGCCGATGATGAAGAGTACATTGGCCTGCGAAAGGAAGTGCTTGTAGCATATCGATGCCACGGCCTTCATCTTCTCGTAGGGCGGATTGCCACCGAAATCCGAAGATATGATCGCGGCATCCCCAAGCACTTCGGTCACAAGACTGTTCGCGCCGCCTCCGAAGGTCGGTGCGAGGATCGTACCGCTTTCATTGATCACGAACACGTCCGATTGCCCCTGGTGGGTGCGAAGCTGGTTCACCTCCTGTTCGAAAGCCGAGAGGTCGGACGCAAAGAGCTGATCCGGAAGCCCAAGGCGAAACACGCGCGGATCGTCCCGATCGAACCCGCACTTGAAGTCGCAGGCGACCGGCGTAAGCCGACCGTTCCTGCCGGGCCGCATCCTGATCGGGTTCAGTTCCAGCGTGGTCATGCCGTAGTGGTGCATCAGTTCCCAGAGTTTCGGCAATTGCTGAACAAGCGGCGAGATGATCTCCTTCGGCGCACCGATGTCCGAAAGCGCGTTGGCGACGACGAATGCCTTCAGCCCGGTCAGCGCGTCAAACGGAACCGTCGCGATCTCGTCCTTGCCCAGGTCTTCGATATCGACGCCGCCCCGATGGGTCAGCGTCATCGTCGGAGCGCGAAAGCGGCTGTCGTCCGTGATTGAAAAGTAGACTTCGTGTTCGGCCGGCACGCCCGCCTCGAAGGTGACGCCGTTGGCCTTTGCGACTGCATTGCCATGCCTGTGCTTCGCGAAGTAAAGCCGCTCTTTTTCGGCCAGTGCCGACTTCAGGTCACGCACCTTGGCGACGAGACCCGCCTTTCCCTTTTTTCCGACGCCGCCCTTGAAGATGGGTTTGACGAAGACCAGCCCGTGCCGTTCGATCAGTGCCTGAATCTCGTCTTCGCTTGCACCGGGTCCCAGCACTTCCGGGCACGGGAAATCGACATGATTCAACAATCTGCACCCGTGCAGCAATCCGGTAACCTGCATCTGACCGCTCCTCCAATGCTCGCCGACTCGGGACGACGGGACTTCGGAGCCGGGTACTCGTTGAAGCTGTCATGAGCCTGTCTGACCCGGACTGAAAGCGAAAAAAGGATGCCTCCGATCCGAGGATTTCATGTACGCCGGGAAAGAGCGGCAACCTCTCAACGGCGCACGTGTGATGCTTTCCGGGAGTCTCAG
>JAJEAC010000053.1 GCA_022824315.1 Silicimonas sp. | reverse complement strand
ATCGGTCGTACTACGGGTCAGGCGGCGACAAACGACCACCCTCCTGCGACTTTCCGATTGTCCAGCGCCTCGCGCCAGGCCCGTTCCGGGCGCTGCCGCTCATGCGCCGCTCGGGCTAAGACGTTGATCCCGAACGGTTTTCAATCCCACATCATGGATGCAGAGGCTTCTTGCTTCCTGACGCCCGAGCGGCGCTGTTCTTCACACCCCACGCATCCGGGATGCAGGGTGTGCCCTGTCGCTACATGTCGCGTCATTCGGCGACTTTGGCGCTCAGGCGACGACCCGGTGTTGTTGGACCGAGCGTGTATCGACCGACACCCGCGCACCATCATGTTCCGGTCCCCGCATGACGCCGCCCGTCCGGCAGCGATACACGACCGACATGCATTCCGAATCCCCGGTCCGGGCTGCGTACTCTCGCAATCATGCCGAGAAGAGTGCAATGCCGAGCGAGCGGCGGGAACCGGTGTCGCACCGAGGTTTTCCTGCCGTTTCGCTCGGCATTAACCTCGACGGCTGATTGAGTGCCAACTGGGTCTCCACTTTCAATCCCATGAAGCACAAAGATGCGTTCGATACCAAACTGCCGACCTTTTCCGGCAACCACGGCACTGGCAGGCTTCGACCCTGTCATCCTGGAGTTCATCGACGAATTTCGCGTCAAGGGGGAATTGCCGCGGCGCAGATCCGCAAGTACACGCACGCCGCCCGTCTGGGGCCTGTTGACAACAACCCGGTTGCGAATCGAGCTGACGTTGTGTTCGGCAAGGACAGCGTGAAATTCCCTCACATCTGCCGCATTGCCTACAATCGGCACATGAGGCCACCCGATCCCCTTCGACATGTCCAGCCATCAGAGCTGAAGGAACCTTCGGGAGTGAACGGTTCGACGCCAAGTCAGCCGGAAACCGGCACGCAAGCGAGAAAACGGGACGGCGAATCCCGGCCCACGAGATCGATGAACCGCGCCGATTTCACGGCGACAGGCCGTCAGACAGATCTCCGAAAATCGCCGCCGTTTCCGATCACCGGCCCCGCCGAAGCAAATTCCGTGATGACAGAGAAGGCCGTTTCCCGTATTCGGCGTCCCGCCGCCACCCTCGGCACCCGCGTAACCGGACCCTGCGGTTGCAGACCGAGCCTGCGGCAGTTCCCCGGCAGAACGAGGCACCAATGGCGATCGAGCGCTGGAATGACGACAACGGGGTCGGGACGCGTCTGGCGGCGCATCGCGTTCCCGACCTGTTGTCTCTCGACCTCGAAGGCCGCCAATGCATTGGCGCGATCGGCGCAGTTCACACCGGCAGATCGACCACACTCGCCTGGAAGGGGGGACGGCATGGGCTTGCGTGGGCGCTTGCGGCACTCGACGACTTCGCCGAAGGGGCGCAGTTCCTGGTCGGTCACAACATCATCGAGCACGACCTCGAACTCCTCTCCCGACACGCACCGAACCTGAAGCTGCTGAACCTGCCCGCCATCGACACGCTGTACCTGAGCCCGCTTGCGGCTCCGGAAAACCCCTACCACCAGCTCGTCAAGCAGTACAAGGAGCCTGCGCTGGCGAGAGTGCAGGTCAACGATCCCTTGCTGGACGCGGAACTGACGCTCGAACTGCTCGCCGACGTCGCCGACAAGCTCAAGCCAATGGACGCGGACCTGCTGCGGGCGTGGCACGCCCTGCTTGCCTCCGGTGTCAAGGGACTCGCCTTCGACCATCTCTTCCGCGCCGCGGAGACGCACCGCCGACCGCGCGAAAGCCGGTTGCGCCTGCTCTGCATCTCGCCCGAGCGGCTCATGCGGCCTGAGGTACTGGAAGGCCTCTCCCGCCATGGTCCGGCAAGATTCGCCATCGACGAGGCCCTGCGCTCCTTTCCCCGTTGGAATCTGGGCATCTTGCCGGCAAGCGCGGCCGGAACGCTCGATCGGGCTGCAAGCCTCAACGCTAACGCGCCTGCGCACGGCGCCCCGACGGGAGATGACAATGAACGATCCTCATGTGGTGGCACTGAACTACGCGGTCACTCACGGAGACTCGATTGACTACGGCAATGCCGAACCTCTTGATCTCGACGAACCGGAATTTCGGCTGACCGTCGCGGACAGGAAGGTACGCTTCGAATTCAAGACGCACCATGCGACGGAGGAAGGCGCGAGAGACTCCCTGGCGGATTACATCCGCAATTGGGAGTTCGACGCCACACTCACGTACGGAAGTCCCGACTCGTTCCGGCTGGAATTCGAGAATGCGGAGATCATTGACCGAAATCCGGCCCCCGGCGTCACAAGGATCGGTGGACGACTCGAAATTCGCGTCACGGCTTCCTCGAGACTTACCCTGGGCGTCTCGAAGTACCCCCCGCCGCCGTCAGGCATTTCGCTCAATTCGGACATACGGACCATGCATCACCGATACATGGGCTTTCGCTCAAGGCATGAACCGCTTGAGAGCATGGCGTACTTCTGTCTCACCATGCTGGAAGACCCACCTTGGCGTACGACAGAATTGGACAACGTGACGCCCTCGGACAAGCGCAAGGGAAAACGGGACAAGGCTGCCAGGGAATTCAGCATTGACAAGCCGGTGCTTGACGAACTCGGCCGCCTCTCGTCGACCAGGGGAGGGCAGAGTGCAAGAAAGAGAGAAGGCACGACGAGGCCACTGACCGAATCGGAACGCCATTTTCTGGATCGCGCGGTCAGGGCGATGATCCGCCGCGCTGCCGAACGGGAACACGCGCCGACAGGCAGACTGCCGACGATTTCCCTTTCGGACCTGCCGTCTCTGGAAGGTGGTCCCGAACCTGAGGACACGGCAACGGATTAGGGAAAGGCCGTTCGCCTTGCCAATGGCGTTCCCCGCCTTCTTGGCAACACGGAGAGTGAGCGAAAGGGCAGGCTGCGCAGGCTTCCTGCGGGCGCAAGCCGCGTCGCCGCAAGATCCCTGCCAGTCTCCGGACAAGACATCAGAGCCTGCCGAGCCTTTTCGTGCGCCGAGCACCATGCGCGCCATCCAGGAAAGCACCGATTCCGATGCGCTCGGAGTGCTCGTACTGAATTCCCTTGGTCTTCGATGTCGGACAACGACAGGCGAACATTGCTTTCCGCAGCCAAGGGCCGTCTGGATGAGATTGACATGGCTCGGACAGACAGCAACCGGCCCGCAGAGGGGCACTCCGCCCTTCGAAAGTGATTCAGGATCCGCCGAGCGGAGCACGTGGCGACCGGACCGGTCGGCAGGCAAGGCCATGTTCCCCGACTTGCGGGCAGCGCGCCAGTTCGTTTACAAGGACTTCAACATCGGCCCTGCCGATGCAATCATAAAGACCGTTCCGGCCGGAGTGACTTGCTGTGCGGGTGACCCGAACCGAAACCTGGCGGAGATGCCGAAATTGCCTCGAATGCACACGCTCCTGGCACTTGCCGCAGCCGCTTCCGCGGGATCGGCAATCGCCGACCCGCTCACTGCTCTTCGCGCCCATCCATCGACGTCGACGTGGGTGTGTCGTTCCGCCGTAACTGTCGGCGAGTACATCCTGCCCGACGATGGCAGCAAGCCGGTGACAATGACGCTCTCCGGTCATCACGGCCGCAGTGCCGGATTGATCGACATGACCGGTCTGCCGGTCATAGCAACGAATTTCGGGCTGAGGGGCCTGAGCCTGGCCTGGACATGGGAGGAAGGATCGTCCGCAATCTACCTGAAACCTGACACCGGAGTCGCCTCGCACTATCAGTTTCCGGACGACGAAACCGCCGTGGAACCGGAAAGCAGCTACATCTGCGAGCGGACGGATGACACCGGGTCGCATATGGAAACGGGAGGACGGTCATCCAGTTCGGACTCGGACATGTCCGGCGTGACGCCGAGATTGCGTCCCGCCCGATCCCAGTCTGACGAAGAGGAGGCATTTGGCCTTGTGGTCGGGAATTGTTGGAATGTCGGAAGCCTGTCGCCCGGTGCACGCGCGACCACGGTTGTCGTGGCCTTCGACATGCAGCGGACCGGCGTGCCCGTCACGGATTCGATCAGAATGGTCGAATTCAGTGGCGGCAGCGAGGCGGATGCTGGCCGGGCGTTCGAGGCCGCTCGGCACGCCATCATTCGCTGCGGCCGAAAGGGGTTCCAGCTTCCGACGGAGAAATACGACCAGTGGCGCGAACTGGAAGCGACCTTCAACGCGGAGGGGCTGCGGTCAAGATAACGAGCCGCAGCGATGCCTTGGGCAGCATCTTGCGCCTGTCAGCGGCGAAACGGGATTCCTCGACCGAGAGAGAGATGACGCCGTTGCCGGGCGAACGGAAGGCCCCCTGTCATCTGTCGCTTGGCAACCGTTCGTCCAGGATCGCCTCGATCCGCGCGAGCGAGGCGGTGTTCGCCTGCACCTGATCCCTGAGGGAGCCGATCTCCGCGCATAGAATGCCGGCCACGGCGACCCCCAGCGCGGTCAGTCCGCCGATGATCCACATGATCTGGCCCGCTGGAAACCATGGTCGACGACAGGCCGAACCGCTTTCCAGCCAGGCCAGCTGTTCCGGCGTGAAGCCGTGCTTCGCCGTTTCAGCCATCGATCTGCCCACCGTCGATCATGTCCGGCTTGCAGCGTCCCTGGCCCGTTCGTGCAAGCCGGGCATAGATCACGGGCGCGTCGTTGCGGCAATGCAGGCCGAAGAATCCCGCCGCGCCGCGTGAGCGCCTTGATGCAAATCGATGATGCAGCATGCACCGTTCTTGACAGGCATCGGCACTGGTTCGCGACAGGACCCTCCTTATCGGGAAGGTCGCCCTGCGGGGCTTGAGGACGCGCTCCGGCCTGGACACGTCAGGTTTGGCGTCAATCATCACGGACTCGAGCCAGACGTCATGCATTCGGGGTCGTCGCTTTGCGGCGGACACATTGATCCGGTTTCCTGAGAGCTGCATCCCGGAATGTTGACCGACGTCGGATCCAGTCTCCGGTTTCATCCGAAGGTGGAATTGCCGGTGCCAGGCTGCAGGAACCGCTTCAAGTCCGGAAAAGTCCGGAAAATTCCGAGTTGCGTTTCTGGCAACGGACATTTAGCACGAAACGGAAACCGAAAGGCCAGTTGCGCCGTCGCGAACAGGGAGAGCCGGATGGCAGCGAAAATCAATCTCGGAAAACTGTCCGAAAGGGAGTTGATGGCGCTGAAGCGCGGCATCGAGAACGAGCTCAGGACCAGCCGGACGCGCACGA
>JAJEAC010000152.1 GCA_022824315.1 Silicimonas sp. | reverse complement strand
CCCAGTCGTTCCGCCCGTTCGAGGAGCGCCTTGACAGAGGACGGGTACCACGTCGCACGTCCGCGGGGCGTCGGCTCGCGCATCTCCTCAAGCATGGCGCACATCTCTTGCAGGGTGACGTCAGGCCGTGCCGCCCGCATCGCGGCAACCAGTACAGGCAGGCGGTCGTCCTTCCTTCGTCCCGATGCCCGTTCCAGGACGGTCTCCGGTAGCATCCCCTCGGCGACATACGCCTTCGCGGCGCGCACCCGGCGCTGCAGCGTCCAGCGCCGGGTCTCGGGGAGGCGAGAATTGACGACTGACAGGACATCCTGCCTTGTAGCGTGATTTACAAAGAACGTAAGAAAAACAAAATGTAATCATTAAGTGAATCTCAACCCCTCCACTGACAACATCATTGAACATGATCAAAAATGATCTATGATCAAAAAACAAGTTTGGGTGGAGATCTTGAGTATGCCCGTCGCAACGTCGGTAATCTACCTTTCTCGAGCGTCTGCGCGCCCTCGATCTCCGCAGCAACGCCATCCGCGTGCGCCCACCGCCGTTGCGCCATGCCTTGGAATCGTGGTGGCAGCTGACTTGGACGCGGTGCATGAAGGCTTGGCGCTTGTTCATAGTTGGCCTGCACTCGGGCTTCTCGGCCTTGGCATATCGTTCTGTATCTGGCTCGACGTCCCTCCTGCTACAGGCGACGTGATCGGCCTCATCATCGTTAACCACTTCATTCATGTCCCTAAGCGTTTTGCGCCCTTTGACTGGGGCTCGGGACAAGCCAACACTTGATGGCAACTAAGACAAGGAGGCAGTATCGTGAATGAACAGAGAAGGTTCCGGAGGCTGTGCCGATCGCGGCACGCCGCATCCGGTGCCTTCAGCACGCGTCTGGCAATACAACTGGTCCGACTAAGAACAGTGAATTGCGTCCGCGAGACATCCCAAATCTCTCATGAAGGAGGAGAACATGCTTAAATCGATACCCAACATCCTGAAATTCGGCGCTGTCGCATTTGCGCTTCAGCTAACAGTTGGTCATGCCGCATTCGCCCAGGAAACGATCCTAAGAATGCTACACGCATGGGACGAGACGATACCTGGAACACAAACTGTGGCTTTCGCCTTTGGTGAGAAGGTCAAGACAGCCACTAACGGTCGCATCGCCATCAATTATTCCGGTCCAGAAGTTGTTCCGCCAGGTCAACAATTTCAACCGACTTCTTCAGGTGTATTCGACATCAACCACAGCACGGCTCCCTACATGTCGGGCACAACGGGCGTTCCATATGGATTGTTGGCACTTGATCCCGATGCCGAAATGTGGCGTGAAAAGGGCTATTGGGACTTTGTCGACCAGGAATTCATGCGCTTTGGCCAGAAGCTCCTCGCCTACATCGCTGAATCGAACGATGCCGATGCCTTTCACATCGTTCTAAAGGAACCGCTCGGCGCGGGCGACCGCCCCCTTGAAGGACGCAAGATTCGCGGCAATACGTTCTATGCGCCCATGATTGAGCCGCTTGGGGCTTCCTTGGTCAATCTTGCCGGCGGCGAGATCTACCAAGCGCTCGACCGCGGTGTGGTAGATGGTGCAGGTTGGTCGGTCGAAGGCACCCACCAACTCAAATTGCAAGAAGTTGCCAAGTACCGAATGCTTCCGCGCTTTGGCGTGCTGGCGACCTATCTCACCATGAATTTTGACGCGTTCAACTCCTTGCCGCCGGAAGACCAGGAAATTTTGTTGCAGGCCGGGCGCGAACTAGAGCATGAAGTACCCGCAAAGGCCAAAGAACGTGTAGCTGAAGCGATCGCTGCAATGTCAGATGGGGGAATGGAGGAAACCGTTCTGGACCAAGCGCTTGCCGATGAACTCCTCGCTGGCTTCAAAGCAGGCATGTGGGATATCGCCCGCAACTCGAACGAACAAACGAGAGCGCGCGTCGAGGAATTCTACGAAATGGCTAAAGAGAACGGCGACGCAGAATAAGTGTGCACCGCGCTGGGCCTGCCACTTCGCAGGCCCAGTTCTTACAAAAGGCCATCGTATTTGACAGTCGACAGACCATGCCCAAACTTGTGAGCCGACAATTAGTCCAGATGCTGTGCAAGGCGCACGATGCCATTACGGACCTTGGTTATCTGCTAAGCTCGCTCAGCCTCGCGCTGATGTTGACCATTTACTGCACGGAAGTCATCGTCAGATATCTGATTGGTGTGGCCAATCCTTGGGCGAACGACATGTTTGCGAATTTTATGGTTATTTCCGTTTTTGCGATGCTACCCCATCTGACCCGAAACAGTTACCATATCTCCCTAACCTTGCTTGTTGAACTTCTCCCAAACAGCGAAAGAACTCTCGACAGATTCATCACCATTGCGGGCGTGTTGATTTGCGGGCTGGTGACTTGGATGAGTTATCAGGAGAATGTTCGCCAAGTGGCAATGGGCGTTAGAACCATGCAAAATCACCCGTTGCCCGTGATCTGGTGGTCAATCTTCATAACCTACGGCTTTGGGAGTTCCGCCATCTATTTTCTAAGGAGTGGGTTTCGGAGCGATCTGACAAAGCCAAGGTCATGGGTGACAGCCGCTGACCTTGAGCTTGGGCCGGAGTAAACCCTAAGTCCATGGAATGGTGGTCCGTCCTTTCTATCGGCCTGACACTGCTGCTGGCGTTGTTTCTCACCGGTATGCCGATATTCCTTGCATTTCTTGCAATGATCGTCACTGGCGTCATGGTGATGATGGGTCCCGCAGGGTTCGGCATGGTTGTCAACAGTCTATATACAACTGGCTCAAATCTGACGTTAGGAACGGTATCCCTATTCATCTTGCTTGGTGAAGTGCTCTTCAGGTCTGGTACGGTTCAGGTTCTCATGAAGTCACTTGACACAATCATCGGCGGGATCAGGGGACGCCATTATGTCCTATCAGTATCGCTGGCAACCGTGCTGGGCGCACTCTCGGGTTCAGCGATGGCGGTCGGAGCGATGATGAGTCGAGCCCTGCTACCAATCATGCTTGACAGGAAATACGATACCAAGTTGTCGATTGGAACTATTTTGGGGGGAGCATGCCTTGCTCCGATCATACCCCCGAGCATCCTCGCGATCATCGTGGCAACTCTTGCAAATATCTCCGTCGCATCTCTCTTGATAGCAGGTGTACTTCCCGGTCTATTGCTTGCATTTCTATTCCTCGTGTACAGCTTGGTCCGGGTCTGGATGAATCCCGAGCTCGCACCCGAACAGGATATGAAAGACGAGGTTACTGCACGCGAACTGCTGACCGCCGCCAGTGGCATATTGCCATTCTCGCTGATCATTTTTCTGGTCATTGGGCTGATTCTGCTAGGAATTGCGACACCTTCCGAAGCCGCAGCAACAGGTGTTCTTGGCGGAATAATAACTGCAGCCATTTATCGAAAGCTATCATTTCGGATGTTGTATATTTCATTTGGCGAAGCCGCAGTTCTTTCTGCAATCATTCTAGTCATCATTGCGAGCGCGGTAATGTTCACCCAGTTGCTAGCGTTCACGGGTGCCACCAGTGCGGTTACGACGCTCGTGACAGAATTGGACGTGAATCCATGGCTACTGCTTTTCTTGATGCTTCTCTTGCCTTTCGTACTGTGTATGTTCATAGATGGCGTCGGGCTGATGCTGATTCTGATTCCGATTTATTTGCCCATCGTGAGTTCGCTGGGCTGGGATCCAATCTGGTTCTGGCTCATCTTCTTGCTTACCATGACAGTTGGCGCGATTACGCCGCCTTTCGGGGTCGTCTTGTTTGCGGTAAAGGGCGGTGCGCCATCGATCAAAATGACCGTAGTCTTTTCCGCGGCTTGGCCATTCGTATGGCTGACGGTTCTTGCAATCTTTTTGCTAGCGATTTTTCCAAGTATTGTGACTTTTTTGCCCAATAGTCTGAGAGGATAGTCGAAATCACTTCGTAACTGCTCGGGCCATTTTTCGGAATTCTGGGTTGGTCTCAAACCATCTCTTCGGCCTTGCCCATGAGCGCGATCTGTATGGCGGTCATGGGGTTGTAGCCCTTGTAGCCCATGGACTTCAGGTAGCTTGAGATTCGGCAGTAGGCGTCGGCGTATTTCGTCGACCGGAAGCATCCGGAGATCTTCTGCTTGACCTTGGCCATTCGAATGTCTCTTTCAGACCGGCTATGCCGATATCGGCATAGCCGGTCCTATGCCGACAATTTTTTTATGCCGACTTTTTGCTCCTAGCCCCTGACTTCCAGCGCTTTCGCTTCGGATTTGTCGGCATAGCGCGGACGCGAGCTCCGAGGTGCCGGGCCGGTTCCATCGGGCATGCCCGGGTCTCCTTTGCGACCGGAGATCGAGGCCCCTCCAGACAGCGGTGCGGATCTTCTCGTAAGCTTCCCGCTCCATTCGACAAGACGAGAGGCTTTTTCAATGAACACTGTCGAACACGCTTCGCTCACGGAGCGATTCTGGCTGCATGCGCATCAGGCCGGGTTCCTTCAATCCCTTGCGGACCAAGGCTACAGCGAGCGCAGCATCTCAACCTACGGGCGCTTCAGCAGCCGGCTTTGCAACGTTGCCGAGACGCGCGGCATCGGCCCCGAGACATTCGATGCGGATGTCATGGCGGAACTCGTGGATGCCTGCCCGACAACCGGCACCCCTTACATGAAGCCGGAACTGGCGATGGTCGGGCCGGATCGGTCGGCTCCCGCCTCGGGGGCCGTGGAACGGCTCTGCGCGGAGATGGACTTCTGGCTCAGATCCGAGCGCGGGATGTACGGAGACCGGCTGCGGCAGTATCCGAAGATCCTGATTAGTTTCCTGGACCGCTGCCGCAAGGACACCGGCACGCTGTGGGTTCTCGCCACGGTGACGGCCGAAGACGTCCTTGCGTTCGCGGACGAGATCAACGGCCCTGGGAACGCGTGGAACAGTATCTCGCCCGGAGGGAGACCCGCGGGACCGGCCTTTCGGCCTCCGCGGTCCAGGCGCTGCGGACATTCGCCGCATTCGCGACGGACCAGGGCGCGCGGCACGTGACGTCGGAGCTGTTCCTGCTCTGGATGGAGCGGTACGGCTCCGCGAGCCGGAAGTCATTGTAGTTTCCTAATTTAATCCGATCCGGCTGGCAGGTTTCTTCCCGGATTGTTTCGTGCACGGGTTGCCGGATTTCCGAGGCAATGCGGGAAGCCGGAGCGCTCTGTTTCCCTTTCCCGGCAGACATCCTTTCCAAGCAATGTTGGGCTGGTAAGCTGTTCCGGAACGCGCGGCGTCCGGTCGCCGACTGCGGTCGGCCTTGTCGCTGGGCCGCACTCGTGAACGAGGAAGGGAGTGGCCCGCGCGAATTGCACTTCGCCGGGCCGTGGACGGGCTGCAGATACGTTACGACATCAAGCTTTCCGCCGGGGACTACGTTAGCACGAAAGCCTGGCGCGACGCCAGCCTGGAGGCCTGCCCGAACCATCCTGACGGCGGCTGCTCGCTTGCCCGTCACGGCACCTACGGACGCAAGACCCCCGCCGGCGCGCGGGTGGCGCGCTGGTACTGCCCGGAGTCCCACGCCACGTTCAGCCTCCTGCCGGACTGCCTGGCGGCGCGGACGCCGGGGACGCTGGCCGCGGTCGAGGCGGCCGTGGCCGGACCCTGCTGCTCGTCGCGTTGCAGACCGGCCTGCGCGTCTCCGAGCTGATCGCCCTCGATGTCGGTGACGTCACGCTCGACCCCGAAGCGCAGGCGCATCTCCGGTGCCGGGGCAAGGGGCGCAAGGACCGCGCGACCCCGTTGCGCAGCGACAGCGTCGCGGCACTGAGGCGCTGGCTTCGCGAAAGCGGGGCGGACGCGCCGGGACGGCCGGTGTTCGAGAGCAACCGCCGGGATCGCTTCAGCCGCGACGGGATCGAGCGCATCGTGCGCAAGCACGCCCGGACGGCCGCGCAGGCATGCCCGTCGCTCGACGAAAAGCGGGTCAGCCCGCACACGCTGAGGCATACGGCCGCGATGGAACTGCTCCGCAACGGGGTCAGCTGCACCGTGATCGCCCTCTGTCTCGGACATGAAAGCGCGGAAACCACGCAGGTCTACCTGCACGCGGACATGGAGATCAAGAAGCGCACGATGGACCAGACGCGGCCTACGGACGTTCCCGAAGGGGTCTACACTCCGGATGACGAGATTCTCGCGTTCCTGCGTTCGCTGTGACCCCGGACGGAAGACGGCCATGGGAGACCGTCCAGGATCCCATGGCCTCGCCGATTGCCACAGGTCACGCCCGCCTCGACCCTCGGGAAGCCGGAGCTCGCGTCCGCGCTATGCCGACAAATCCGAAGCGAAAGCGCTGGAAGTCAGGGGCTTGGAGCAAAAAGTCGGCATAAAAAAATTGTCGGCATAGGACCGGTTGTTCGTGAACGGCACTTCGGGACGTCGCGCGAACCGAAGGATTTCGTCTTCATGTCGCCTGAAGGCCTCATGCAGGTTCTCGGCGTCCGACTTCGCGATGCGGCCGCGCTTGCCCTTGATGCGGGGCGGCGGCTTCGGGAGTTCTCGCCTTCCCTTGGTCAGGATGGTTCGGTAGCGCT
>JAJEAC010000160.1 GCA_022824315.1 Silicimonas sp. | reverse complement strand
TCAATTTGCCTGCAAAAAAAGATCGTTTCGCTTCGTGTAAATTTCGGAACACATCATGGGCCCAAAAAATCTTGCCGTCTTGAGCCCTTTCGTGCGTACTGAGCCGTCCAGCGCGAAGGCTCGCCCGCATCGGGATCGGGCGCGGCCTCCAGCCACGACGCGACCGTCGCGGTCCCCTCCCCGTCCAGCATCGGCGGCCGTCCCGGCCGCGCCGCGTCGCGGAGGCCGTCGATGCCCCCGCCGTTGTACCGCTTCACCCAGTCGCACAGGGTCTGGACATCGACGCCGGCATCGTCGGCGATCCCGGCCCGGGACAGTTCGCCCTCGATCACCAGGGCGATGGCCCGCAGCCGGTGGCGGCAGTCGCGGAACTTGTTTTTCGACGCCAGTTCACGTAGGTCTTCGGGGGTGTGGTCGGTGCGTGAAACCATGACTTTTGCAGGCATGCCGTCCTCCTTCTGCATTTTGCCAAACACAGAATACAGGACGTCTGCGCCGATCACACGCAATATCCCGGGGCGAACCACATCGTGTGCCCGTTTTGTTCACCCGCATCGCACATGATGTGCCTGTTTTGTTCTTGAGTCTTTATTTTGTTGGATTGGTATTATCTCGCCGCCGATGGGCATCAACGTCTTCGTAATGAAGGGAATGGCCAAAGACGTCCCGTTGATAACGATCTACCAAGGCGTGTTGCCGTTTGTCGGCGCGCTTGCGGTCCTTTTGGCCGCGTTGATTTTGGTCCCGGAAATTGCAACCTGGTTACCCGGCAGATAACCGATCCAATTTCGAACGGCGGTTTCCGGCAACTTGCCAGTGGTGAACTCCTGTGCCGCGTACCTTCGGTGCTCAGAGATCATCGCTGTCCGAGAACGGACGTTCTCCCTCTTGTTCAAGACCGGGAAGCGACCGCCTCGAGTCCTTCCGGGTCGCCTACGCAACTGATTCGGATGAGACCCAATGGCCAATCGAAACCTGACCCAGGACCTCGATACCGCCCTGGGACCCGGCAGGTTCGTTCACGAGACCCACGACCGATCGGTGGTTGCCGACACGGCGCTTGAAGCGCCGGCCAAGCCTCATGGCTTCATCGGGCGAGTCATGCCGCGGCACGGAACAGCGACCGAAGTCCTTCAACACGCTGAAGGCTCATCTCGCCGGTCTGTAGCGAAGCCTCGCCAGAATTTGGGAACGAAACGCTGGACAGGCTCTGACACCGGCATTAGAAGGCACCGACCTGAGCGAGCGCCAGTCGCCGCTTCCGTGCCCGGGTAGCTCAGGGGTAGAGCAGTGGACTGAAAATCCTCGTGTCGGTGGTTCGATTCCGCCCCCGGGCACCATGCGCACTCCGGTGACCCCGTTGCTATGTCGGATTGAATTTCGGGAAGCTCAATTCGCGCGTATCTATTTTTCCGACGGCGTCAATAACGGCACCGCAGATTTGGGTGACGTCATCGGCAGTTATGACAAGGGGAGGTGTGAGAATGATCGCGCTGCTTCTGATCCCCAACAATACACCGTGTTGATTGCGAACGTACCTGGGAAATTCAACGTTCAGCCAAGGCGCGGCGCCCGTGAGTGGTTTGCGGGTCTCTTTGCTGGCAACCAACTCAATCCCGATCATCAATCCACGTCCTCGGATGTCTCCTACCAAAGGATGGGAAGATAACGGTGCAAGTTCTTCAAGGAATTGTTTTCCGCGCTCGACGCTGTTCTCCAGAAGGTCTTCGCGCTCGATAATGTCGATATGCGCCGAAGCAACCGCAGCCCCAACCGCGTGGCCAGCATAGGAATTGCCTGGCCCCATTCCGTTTACGGTTTCCGCAACGTCCTGATCCATGAGCAGGGCTGCCATCGGCATGTAGCCGCTCGAGATTCCTTTGGCCAAAACAATCATATCGGGTGCCAGGCCATAGTGACTTGAAGTGAACCACGATCCGGCGCGGCCAAAAGCTGTCACGACCTCGTCGGCAATAAAGAGAATGCCATGCTCCCTCAAGACAGCCGTCATCGCAGGCCAATAGTCATCGGGCGGTTGCACCATGCCGCCAAAGCCAGCGGCCAATTCACCGAACATCGCTGCGAATTGCTCCGGGCCATGCTCGCTGATCGTCGATCTGAGTTCATCGACACAGAATTCCGCCATATCCCGACCGCCGTAGAGTTCCGCATGATATGGGCGAGGCGCGGTTAGAAAGACGACATCGTCCGAATTGCTCGCCACCCCGCCGCGCCCGCCGGCCAGCTGAACACCGCCGTAAGTGCCTCCATGATATGCTTCCCTATGAACCAGGACTCTGCGGCGCTTTGGATGCCCTTTCTGTGAATGATAAAGCCGTGCAAGCTGCAGCGCGTGGTCGTTCGCCTCGCCTCCGCTGTTCATGAAACGGACCTTTGACAAGTTGCGCGGTGCCCGTGCAATCAGCCTCTCCGCGAATTCGATGGCTGGGATGTTGGCGTAGTCGAAGCCAATGGAAAAATGTGCGAGACGTTCCATTTGCCGTGCCGCGACCGCTGCCAGTTCGCTGCGACCGTAACCAACTGTGTTTACCCAAGCACCGCCTTGTGCGTCCAGGTACTCGCGGCCATCAATGTCCCAAAGCCTTGCTCCCTCACCATGAGAAAATACGATGGTGTTCTCTCCGCCGCCGCCGCCCGGATGCTGCAGAACACTTTGGTCGCGTCCAATCCAGTGTTTTGCGTTGACGGAAGGCGCAGAAGTCATGGGTGGGCCGCCTGCGATCAAGAGGTTGAAAAGGTCTTGCTGATGATCTTCCAAGCGCCGTCGCGCTTGAGAAGATGCATGTGGTCTGTGAAATTGAATGCTCCGAACCCGAATTCCTTCAGCACAACCGAGGCAGCGTTGCCGGTCACCACGACCAATTCAATTTCGTAGTCCAATTCAAGCCCCTGCGAGGCCAACGGTGGCTCGGACGCCACGCGCTGAATGAACGCTTCGGGCGATCCCATGACAAGGCGATCGCCAACGTGTCCATTCATCACGGCGCCATGGGCAAAGACATCGCGAAGTATGGCCACGTCTGCGTTGATGTATCCTTCGACATAGCGGTGTACGACAGCGGCAACGGCCTCTTCGTCTTTAGGGCTACCAGACATCGGCGCGCCTCCTACCTTGGGGGATTCTTATGAGCCCTCTCTTGTCAAGCCCTGTTTCGCGACTGGTCTAGAAGGTGCAGATGGCGGAAATGCGGCGGATCCACAATCACTTTAGCCGCAAGCGGCTTTGCCACTTCGCCTTCTTCGGCTTTCGGGGCAGGCAAATGGGGCAGTTCAAGTCATGACCTCGTGCAAGGGAAGGCGCTCGCACTTGCGCGGGCACGCTATGTGACCGAGAGGCGTCCATCCTGCAAGTGTCGTGTCAACCGGACACGCGCGAAACGCCGACTTGGCTGTGTCCTCGACACGGCAGCGATCACGCTTAGCCCGCGGAGCAATGTCAATCACGATCTGACCGCCAGACCGCGTAAGCGAAGCGCGCGTGGCAGGCTCGAGGGGCCGCGAGATACGCCTTTCGCCCGCTGCGGTCGAGCTGCTCCCGGCGGAATTCATGTCCACCGCCATGAGGGCGCGGGTGGGTTCCGCAACAAGCGATCCCTTGCCAAACATGACGCGCGTAGACCGCAACGCGTCGACCGCCTCGTGCCCGCCAAACCGCGCAAGACTACCCGGCTTGTCGTCACGGACACTTGATAGCGGCCAGTCCTGAAGAGACAGGGCCGATACCGAGGTGCCGTCGAGAGGCGTCACGGGTTTGGGCTTCTCGTGCAAGGCAGCGTCTGTGCCGATACCACATAGATTTATGGACCAACTTCCTCCACAAAAAGAAGATGCTTCGCATCATCACGCAGGTCCAAAGTCTTTGGATCAATCATACCGACTGCGAGACCCGCGTTGATGCTACGAGCCGGCTTGCCCGCGTTCAGCCATTTGCAGGCCCTTTCATAGTTGAATCGCGCCCTTCTCGTCCCAGATGCCAGGGCCGCACTCATGATCACAACTGCAACTTCATCCATGCGGAACAGTCCACCATGGCTGGGCAACGGCATCTTGCGCTTCTGCAGGGACTGACGTGTCACTTCGAGTCGTTTTGCCACGTCCGCGAGACTGACCAAATCGGGGCGAACCTCCCTTAGCACAGAACCGACAGGCAGACGCTTCTGGATGGCGCGTGCTGCGTCGAGGATGGCCTCTTCGGCGCGGTCGCCTGCAGCCTCCAATTCAACACATATCACGCCCGACACGCCGGTGCCAACGATGGCATCCTCAAACCCGGCCTCAAATACCGCGTCCGACAGATCGAATGGATCATGCTCACCCTCCGGCAGGGAAAAAACCAGCTCGAACTCGATTTCTGCCATGTCATTCATCCTCTTGCGCAACGTCTTTGACGTCATCCAACTTCGTGCAGCCAAGCGCTCTGCTCCTCAGTTGCCGTGCAAAGCGCCCCGGATTCTGCGGCGTCGACCAGACACCCATTTTACGCACCTGCGGTGCTAAGGAGACCGTAACGGTCTGAACAGAAAGGACTTTCTCTCTCGCGTCAAGGACCGGAATTCGGCCGATTCGCCTTGTTCCGGTTCGCCAACGCAACTGATTCCGGAGAGACTCCATGTCCAACCGCCGCCTGACCCAGAGACTGATCGACACCCTCACGCCCGGCAAGTCCGTCCGCGAGGTCCGCGACACGGAACTCCGCGGCTTCGGCGTCCGGATCCTGCCATCCGGCCGCAAGCGTTTTTTCGTGCACGCCCAGGTCAACGGGAAGCGCACCTGGACGAAGATCGGCGATGCAGGCGCGATGACCCTGGCCGAAGCGCGGGACCTTGCGCGGTCGCATCTGGCCACCAGCAGGACAGGCGGTCCGTCCCGCTCTTCGGAGATCGCCGCAGAGACGCCGTTCGAGAACGTCGCGGACGCCGTCTTCCGCCGACAGTCCCGGCACTGGAAGCCCGGCACGCTCGACGTCAATCGCAGGTACCTGAAGAACCAGATCCTTCCCCGGTTCCGGGGTTGGCCGGTCGGCGCGATCACGAGCGCGGACGTCCAGCAATGGTTCGCCTCTCTCAGTTCGACCCCGGCTGCCGCCGACCGGGCGGCGCCGGTCCTTTCGGTGATCATGAGGGAGGCCGAAACTCTCGGCTTCCGCCCGGAGGGAAGCAATCCGTGCGGGAACATCCGGCGCTACCGGCGGCGCGGCCGGGAGCGGTTCCTGTCCCCGGAGGAAACCCGGCGACTGGGCACCGTGCTGAAGGAGCATGACGGACACGTTCTGGCTGCCGTCGTGAAGCTGCTGGCTCTCACCGGCTGCCGCAAGAGCGAGATGTTGACGCTTCAGTGGCGGGACTACCGCGACGGCAACCTGTTCCTGAGGGACGGCAAGACGGGACCGCGGACCGTCTGGCTGTCCTCCGCCGCCCGCGCGGTCCTGGACGGCCTGCCCCGAAACGGCGTCTGGGTCTTTCCGGGAAGGAACGGGACCGGGCCGGCACAGGGGCTCAGGCAGTTCTGGCAAGGACTGCGAGACGAGGCGGACCTGCGGGACGTCCGCTTGCACGATCTGCGCCACAGCTACGCGAGTTTGGCCATCCAGGCCGGCGAGACCGTCCTGACCATCGGCCGCCTGCTTGGCCACAATAGGCCGGAAACGACTCTCAAGTACATCCACCTGGCCGACCAGACGGTGCGCGATGCCGTCGACGCCGTTGCGCCGGTCCTCGGCGGGAAGGGCTGATCCATGACGCAGAGAACACGCCTGACAGACGCAGGCATCAAGCGCCTCAAGCCCGGCAGCACGGACTACACGGTCTGGGACACGGTCACGCCCGGCCTCGGCGTCCGGGTCCGGACGACCGGGTTCCGGGGATACGTCTTCCACCAGAGGGGACAGGGAAATTCCAGGCGGGTCTCGCTGGGTCCGGTGACGCTCAAGCACGTTCAGGACGCCCGCAGGGAATGCCTTGCGATCCAGATGGACGAGCATGCCGCCGGGACCGGATCGCGTTCGACGACCAATTCCCGCATTCCCCTGTTCCGGGACTACGCGACGGACACGTGGATGGCCGGTCAATGTCACCGATGGAAGCCCTCGACGCGCAGGACCGAGGAGTCCCGTCTCCGAAGCGTGCTGCTCCCGGCGTTCGGGCATCTGCCGCTTGACCGGATCGCACCGGCCGACGTCGATGCCTGGTTCGACCGCTGCAGCGCCACGGCGCCGGGCGGCGCCAACAAGGCGCTGGCGCTTCTTCGGCAGATCATGAACCACGCGGCCTCCAGCGGCCTGATCGCCATGAACCCCGCCCGAAGCACGCGGATGAACCCGAGGCCCCGGCTCACCAGGTTCCTGTCGGCGGAGGAGATCGTCCGGCTTCACGAGGCGCTCGACCGATGCGTCGCCGAGCGGCCCGCATGCGCGGTGCAGGCCGACATAATCCGCCTTCTCCTGTACACGGGAGCCCGCAAGAGCGAGATAAAGAACCTGAGATGGTCCGAGGTGGAGGGAGACACGCTCCGGCTCGCCGACAGCAAGACCGGTCCGCGAACCGTTCACCTGAGCGCGGACGCCCGTGACGTCATCGAACGCCAGAGGCGCGGCATCGGTCCGTTCGTGTTTCCGTCCTCCGTCAATCCGGGGAAGCCGTTCGGAATAAACCTTCCGTTGTGGCTCCGGGTGCGGGAACGGGCCGGCCTCGAAGACGTCCGGCTTCATGACGTCCGCCACACGTACGCTTCCCAGGCCGTCATGAAGGGCGTTCCGCTGCCGGTCGTGGCGCGGCTGCTTGGCCATCGGGAAGTGACGATGACATTGAGATACGCCCACGTGGGGGACCGTGAGGTCGTCGAAGCCGCCGAACGGATCGGGGCGGCGATCTCCCTGGCGCTGGACGGCCCCGGCTGAACCGGGATCGTCCTGGAACGCCTGCGGTCGGGCGCAAGGTGTCGTTCCCCGCTTCCCGGGCCTGGCTCCTGCACGCAGGCGCCATCCCGGTCACGCCCGCTCCGCCGTCACCGTCCGGCCTCCCTCACCACCTGATCCCGGCCTCGACGCCGACGGAGTGCGTGGCCGCGCCGTCGCCGCCCTCGCGGCGGACGGCCCTGGTCCCGAAGGTGAGGTCCGGGGTCCCCGGCCTTTCGCCCTCCGGCGCCAGCCGCCAGCCGAGCGTCCAGTCGCGCGCGTCGCCCGCCGCCGACAGCCCGGCGTGCGGGCTCCCGGTGAACCGCCCGCCGAACGCGGGCAGGCCCCAGGCCGCCTCGACCGTCCGCCGGACACTGGAGTCACCGCCCGCGCGGTCCATGAGGGGGTCGTGCGCGAAGAGCGCGTCGATCCCGCCCGAGGCCGCGCCGCCCAGGTCCTGCTTCATGCTGATCGTCGGTCCCCGCGTCGTGCCCGGGTCCGGGTCGAAGGTCACCGAGAGCGAGACGCCCCGGTCCGCGAGGTCGTTG
>JAJEAC010000203.1 GCA_022824315.1 Silicimonas sp. | reverse complement strand
GAGTTCCCGCAGCTTTGCAATCCGCTTCTCGATGGGCGGATGCGTGGCGAAGAGGCCGTCGACCGCCTGCATGTGCAAAGGATTGACGATAAACATATGCGCAGTGGCAGGGTTTCGCTCAGCGGCGATGTTGTCGATCCGGCCCGAAAGGACCCCCAACCGGTTCAGCGCCGATGCAAGCCATTCGGCATTGCCGCAGATCGAAGCCCCCTCGGCATCGGCCTCATATTCACGCACCCGGCTGATCGCCATCTGGACCATTGCCGCCGCCAAGGGCGCAAGGATCATCATCGCAACAGTGCCAATCATGCCGAGCGGACGGTCACGCCCGCCGCCGAAGAACATGGCGAAGTTGGCGAGCATCGACACAGCCCCCGCCAAGGTGGCGGTGATCGTCATGGTGAGCGTGTCGCGGTTCTTGATGTGCGCCAGTTCATGGGCCACGACGCCCGCCATCTCCTCGCGGCTCATGTTTCGCAAAAGACCGCGCGTGACAGCAACGGCCGCATTCTCCGGATTGCGCCCGGTGGCAAAAGCGTTGGGCTGATCCGTTTCGATCATGTAGAGCGCGGGCATCGGCATTCCGGCCCGCCGTGCCATGCTTGACGTCATCTCCCAAAGCTCGGGCGCTGATCCTTGATCCACGGGTCGCGCGCCATGCATCCGCAACACGGCCTTGTCTGAATTCCAATAGGCAAGAAAGTTCATGCCGAAGGCGACCACGAGCGCGATGACAAGCCCTGCCTCGCCGCCCAGCATGAGTCCGACGACCCCCGCAAAGGCAGTCAATGCAGCCATGAGCATGAAGGTGCGCATCATCGGGTTTGGCCTCCGAGCCTTGACATCGCGCATTTAGGAACGGTCAAAGGCGGCTGCAACGGTTTGCCAAACCGGAATGGACGTCACCGAGGCGGCCATGACGGAATCAAGGAGAGCAGACCTGGGCCGTACATGCGCCTCGGTACCTTCTTTCCTTGGTCGCTGATGAAAATTGTGCGCCAAGCTCTTGAAATCCCGTGTCGCCCTCACCTTATCAGCGAAGAGACGCCCAGATGGGGTTTCACGGACATGCAGGAAGGTTCGGCTGTGACAGCGGACCACCGACCAGTCGCCGTTTCGGGAATGGATCGGGAACGCAAACACATTTGAACGCCGCTTGTTCGGCGAACCTCATGCGCTGTTCCACCTTCGTGGGCGCCTCGAACTGATGCGACTTCCGTCGCGCATGTGCAATGGCAACCAAGGAGGCGAGACATGTTCTATCCCACATATGCACGCCGCAGCGATCCGTTCGCGCTCATGCGCACGATGCTGCGCGATGTCGACCGGTTCACGCCGACCCGGACGGCCCAGCCCGAGTTTCCTTCCGTCAATGTCTGGCAGGGCGACGAGGCCGTCGCGGTCACGGCCGAGCTCCCCGGCATCGAGCCGTCGGACATCGACATCTCCGTCAAGGACAACGTGCTGACGATTTCCGGCAAGCGCGAGGCGCCCGAGTTGCCCGAAGGCGCCCGCTGGCACCGGAACGAACGCAGCTACGGCGAGTTTTCCCGCGCAGTGCGGATGCCCTATGCGGCGTCTGACGACACCGTCGAGGCCCGGATGACGAACGGCATTCTGCGAATCGTGGTCGGCCGACCGGAAGAGGACAAGCCGAAGAAGATCGAGATCAAGGCCGCGTGAGAGGAGGACGGAACCATGACAAGCGACGTGACCCAGACCGCTGACAAGACTCCCACAGAGACCCCGGAGACCACCACTGGCGGGCGCATCTACCGGCCGCTGGCGGACATAATGGAAACCGGCGAAGGCGTGACGCTGATGCTCGAGATGCCGGGCGTCGCAGCCGACGATGTGGATATCACCCTCGAACAGCGCGTGCTGACGATCCGCGGAAAGGTTCAACCCACAAACCCCGAAAGGCTGCAGCTGGCTTACGCGGAATATGGGGAGGGCGACTACGAACGGTCCTTTACCTTGTCCGACGACTTCGACCCCGAGAAGATCAACGCAGCTGTCTCGCACGGGGTCCTGACGGTGGCATTGCCGCGCGCAGCCGAGGCGCAGCCCAGGAAGATCGCCGTCACGGCGTCCTGACCAGACGCCCGACCGCAAAGCAAAGGAGGAAAAGAGATGCAGATCAAGGACCTTGTCCCTTGGGCACGCAAGGATCATGCGCCCGAGCCGAAGAGCGATGACCAGAACCCCATCGCCGGTCTCCAGCGTGAGATGAACCACGTGTTCGAGAGCTTCTGGACCCGCGCCGGCGATCTTGACTGGCCCTGGACGGGCGGCGACCCGAAGTCCGATGTCGTCGAGACAGAGGACTCGGTCGAGGTGTCGATCGAACTGCCGGGCATGGAGATGAAAGACATCGAGGTCTCCGTCACCGACGACATGCTGACCGTGAAGGGCGAGAAGAAGGTCGAGCGGCAGGAGGCGAAGAAGGGATATTACCTCTCCGAGCGGAGCTACGGCGCGATCTATCGCACGATCCCGATGCCTCCGGGCGTCGATGGCGAAAAGGCCGAGGCCAGGTTCAAGAACGGCGTGCTGACCATCAAGCTGCCGCAAACCCCGGAAGCCCAGGCCAAGGTCAGGCGTGTCGAGGTTCAGGCCGCCTGATCCCCTCTCAACGCGCCGCCGGGCGCGATCCCGGCGGCGCGGCTTCACAAGGGAGATGAACCATGCTGAGCCGACTGGCCTTTCTTTTAGTCTTGTCTTTCGGCGTTGGCTCGGGCCCCGCTCCTTCCCAGGTCCTGGCGGCAGATCCGGACGAGCGCGGCATCCCGACCATCGCGCCGCTCATCGATGCCGTGGACGACGCGGTTGTCAGCATCGCAGTCGTGTCGGAACGGCATGCGCAAATGACGCCGCTCTTTCGTGATCCGATCTTCCAGCCCTTCTTGCCGCAGCTTGAGCAGCTGCCACCGCGGCGGCAGATGAGCGCCGGTTCCGGCGTCATGATCGATGCCGATGACGGTAACATTCTGACCAACAATCACGTCATCGAAAACGGGGACGAGATCCGCGTTACATTGCGCGACAACCGGACTTTCGTGGCCGAGTTGATCGGCCGTGATCCAGCCACGGACATTGCGGTGATCAGAATCGACGCAGACAGCCTCTCGGAGGTGCCGCTGGGCAACTCCGGGAACCTTCTCGTGGGTGACTTCGTCGTTGCCATCGGCAATCCCTTCGGCCTTGGCCAGACCGTCACCAGCGGCATCGTCCCGGCCCTTGGCCGGTCGGGGATCAATCCGGAAGGTTACGAGGACTTCATCCAGACCGACGCCTCGATCAACCCAGGCAACTCGGGTGGCGCGCTTATCACTCTCGATGGCAATCTGGTCGGCATCAACACGGCCATTATCGCGCCCAATGGCGACGGCAATGTCGGCATCGGT
>JAJEAC010000167.1 GCA_022824315.1 Silicimonas sp. | reverse complement strand
AGCATCGCCACTTCGCCAACCGGGTGTTCGAGAACGCCGAGCATGTCAGGGAGACCGTCGAAGAGGTATGGAACGGGTTCGCCCGCAAGACAGGAGAGATCATGCAGATCACCGCAAGAGAGTGGGCCGTGCTGTGAAGTGTGGGCGCGCTTCTATCCGTGATTACTTATTTGGTTTGGTATAAGTCCCCAAAAGAAGGCATAAGACCGCCAGCGCCAGACACGGAATGGCATGCCCACTTCCGAAAGCAACATCCGGCCACTGCCGTCGGCGCAAGAAGTTGCGGCGCCTCACCCTCCCTTGATGCGCTGGAGCAGGTAGATCTCGTTGTCTTCCGTGACCGGCTGGGTCAGGCCTTGGGCATATATCTTGCCGTCAATCGAGACGGACACACCTGCCTCGATGGGTTCCCCAAGGGCGGGAATCTCGGCAACCAGTGCATCGAGCATCTGCCCTATCGTCGCAGCCCGAACCTCGACGGCCTCCTGTCCACCGGCAAGGCTGCGAAGCCCGGACCAGAGGTGGACAGTCACGAGCGGGCGATAGCTCATGATCCCGCCTCGGAGCGAAATGCCCTGCCCCGCCCGAACGCGACACGACGGCACAAGCGCAACGGGTGCACCCCCAATCCGAGCGGCACGCCGTCATGCGCGCGGGCGCCCTGTTTCGGGTGCTCCCCTGTCCGGTCCCGGACGCACAGGTTGCAGATCACGACCGGGCCTTCAGCGCCTCGAGAATTCGCGACGGGCGCATTGGCAGATCCTGCATGCGGACTCCGGCAGCGTTGGAGACCGCGTTGGCGATGGCCGCGAGCGGCGGGCAGATCGAGGTTTCACCAACGCCGCGCACGCCGTAGGGATGGCCCGGGTTCGGAACCTCGACGATCACCGTATCGATCATCGGCAGATCCGAGGCGACGGGAATCCGGTAGTCCAGGAATCCCGCATTCTGCAAACGGCCGTCTTCGTCATAGATGTACTCTTCGTTCAGCGCCCAGCCGATTCCCTGCGCCGCGCCGCCCTGGTATTGCCCCTCGACATAGGACGGATGAATCGCCTTGCCGGCATCCTGCACCACCGTGTAGCGCGTGACCGTGGTGGCGCCGGTCTCCCGGTCGACTTCGGCATCGACGATATGGGTGGCGAAGGAGACGCCGGCGCCTTCCGGAGTCGCCTCGAAATGGCCGACAATCGGACCGCCGGTCTGCCCCATGCGACCGGCGATCTCCTTGATCGGCATCGGATCGAAGTCACCCGCATTGGGTCCGGAGGGAATCGCGCAACCTTCACGCCATTCCACCGCCTCCGCGTCGATGCCCCACTTGTCGGCGGCACGCTTGCAGAGCTTCTTGACCGTGTCACGTGCCGCCTCGATCGTGGCCAGGCCGCTCGCATAGGTCACGCGCGAGCCATGACTGATCTCGTTGTAGCCCAGCGTCGCGGTGTCGGCGACGGTCGTGCGCACGTCCTCGTAGGGAATGCCGAGCTCCTCGGCAGCCATCATGCACATGGACGCGCGCGAGCCGCCGATGTCCGGCGTGCCGACCGAAAGCTGCACCGTGCCGTCTTCGGACAAGGCCAGCTGCACCGCGGTCTCGCCGGCATGGTTGAACCAGAAGCCGCAGGAAATGCCGCGGCCGGCGCCTTCTGCGAGCGGTGCGGAGAAATGCGGATGCTCCTTTGCGGCCTCCAGTGTCTCCACCAGCCCGATCCGGTCCCACGAGGGTCCGAAGTTTGCCTTGGTGCCCTCCCGAGAGGCATTCTTGAGACGCACGTCGATCGGGTCCAGGCCGAGCCTGTTGCACAGCTCGTCAATGACGCTTTCGACCGCGAATGCCGCCATCGGCGAGCCCGGCGCACGATAGGCCGCCTGCTTGGGACGGTTCGTCATCACGTCATAGCCGATCTGGCGGACATGCTTCAGCGCATAGGGGGCGAATCCGCACATCGCGGTGAATTCCATCGGCGCACCCGGAAAAGCGCCGCCCTGGCAGCGGAACACACCGGATGCGCCGGTGATGGTGCCGTCCTTCTTCATGCCGATCTTCACGTCCATCGAGGTGGACGCGGTCGGGCCGGTGGCACGGAACACGTCCGCGCGCGGCATCACCAGCTTTACCGGCCTGTTGGCCTTGCGACTGAGCGCCAGCGCAACCGGCTCGATGAAGACTGCCGTCTTGCCGCCGAAGCCGCCGCCGATCTCGGACGCGGTCACCCGCAGTTTCGACGTCTCGATATCCAGAAGCGCGGCACAGACCTTCTGCACGTTCCAGTGACCCTGGGTGCAGCACCACAGTTCGCCCCGGCCATCGGGGCCGAGGGTGCCAAGACAGGCATGTGGCTCGATGTATCCCTGATGCGTTGCTTCGGTCGTAAATCTCTCCTCGATCACGAGATCGGCTTCGGCAAAGCCCTCTTCGGGATCACCGTGTCCCGAATCGTGGCAGCGCACGACGTTCGGGTGCATGCCCGCAGGGACCGAACCATCGGCCGCACCCGCCCGGATCACCGGTGCACCCTCCTGCATTGCATCGTCCACGTCGGTAACGTGGGGCAGCATCTCGTATTCCACCTCGACCAGCCTGGCGGCATCGCGCGCGGCCAGCGAAGACGTGGCGGCAATGGCGGCCACGGCGTGACCGTCATAGAGCGCGTACTCGCCCGCCATGAGATTTTCCAGGATGTTCCAGTTCTCGCCCTCAAGGCCCTCGGCAAAGTCCGCGCGCGTGACAACTGCCTTCACGCCGGGCGCAGCCTCGGCCTTGGACGAGTTGATCTTGACGATGCGCGCGTGGGCGTGCGGGCTGCGGATGATGACCGCATGCAGCATGCCGGGCGCTGTCACGTCGGCACCGAACCGGGCGCGACCGGTCACCTTGTCGATCCCGTCGGGGCGGTCAGGCCGCGTTCCGACAACCTTGAATCCATTCGTCTCTTCGTCAAATGCCATCAGGTAGCCTCCCTCATCTCGCTGGCCGCGTCGAGAACCGCGCGAATGATCTTGTCGTAGCCGGTGCAGCGGCAGAGATTGCCGGCGAGCCAGTAGCGCACCTCGGTCTCACTTGGGTCTGGGTTCCGCTCGAGCAGCGCCTTGGCAGCCACGAGTATGCCGGGCGTGCAGATTCCGCACTGAAGCGCCGCATGCTCAATGAACTTTCTCTGCAGCGGGTGCAGGTCCTCGCCATCGGCTATGCCTTCGACGGTCCTGACCTCTTGCCCTTCCGCTTCCGCGGCGAGGACAAGGCAGGAGCAAACCGGACGCTCATCCAGGAGCACGGTGCAGGCACCGCAATCGCCGGTACCGCAGCCTTCCTTTGCACCGGTGAGTTCGAGCCGGTCGCGCAACGCATCAAGCAGCGTCTCGCGCGGGTCGCAGAGAAGTTCGTGGGCATCGCCGTTAACGGTCGTCGAAACATGGATCATTTGTCAGGCTCCTGCACGGTCATAGGCGATTTTCGCGGCCCGCCTAGCTAGAACGCCCGCCACTTGGGTCCGGAATTCCACGGTGCCGCGCTTGTCAGAGATGGGCCGGCAGGCAGCCTCGGCTGCCCCGGCAAGTGCCGCGAGCGCCGTATCGTCGAGTGTCGAGCCGACCAGCGCGGCACCGGCTTCCTCGACGAGCACCACGGTGGGCGCGACGGCCCCAAGCGCCACGCGGGCCGCAATGATCGTGTCGCCTTCTCGGCTGAGGCTCACACCGGCGCCAACAACGGCGATGTCCATTTCCGTTCTCGGAATGAAGCGCAAGTAGGCATCTCCGCCACACTCGCCCCGCGGCGGCAGGTTGACGGCGCTCACGACCTCGCCGGGGCCGAGCGATGTCATTCCCGGACCTGTCGGGACATCCTCGACCGGCAGCTCACGCGTACCTTCCGGGCCGACGACACTCGCGGTTGCGCCAGCAGCGATCATCGCGGGCACGCTGTCTGCTGCGGGCGAGCCGTTGCAAAGATTGCCGACCAGGGTGCAGCGCGCCTGAATCTGTGTCGAGCCGATCAGTTCGAGCGCTTCCACGACACCCGGCCATTCGGCGATCAATGCCTCGTGCTCAGCCAGTTCCGCACCGGACACCGCAGCACCGATACGCCAGCTGCCGTCGCTATGCCTGGCTATGTCCTTCACGCCGGCAATGTGCTTGATGTCGATCAGGTCATCGGGCGTCACGAGATCAGATCGCAACTGCACCAGCACGTCGGTGCCGCCCGCGAGAAACCGCGTGACGCCAGTGGCGGCGGCCGCAATGGCCGAGGCGTCTTCGAAACTGGACGGTGTATGGTATCGCATCTTTTCTCCCCGTTTGCTCCGCCTGGTCCCACGCCGCTGCGGAGCGTCACGTACGCGGGATAGTTGGCAAATTCCAGTTCGTCGCACAAGGGCGAAAGCCGAGTCGCGAAGCCGTTGCAGTACGGAACACCCTGTTACCGGTTCCAGGAACGAGAGCCAAGGGCGACTGGCGGGGAATCGGCACTGAACCTGAAAGCACACGGAGCCGCGGTGGAACGCGCGGCACGCGATGCCGGCACTCGGGCACGTCCGGTGCCGCGAAGTGTCCGAGATCGGCCTGAGAGGACCGCAGAATCTCGTTACCGGAGTTGGCCGCGCGGCAGCGTTCGTGGTTCGGCAGGAGCGCCGCGCGGCGTGTCCAGATGATGGCGTTCTCGCTGAAGCGCATGGCTGGACACCGGGGACGACCGGCCTCCACACGGTGATCGATCCGCGGCACCGAGAATTCCTTGGCGGGCACTCGCTGCTGCGGCACCATGCGACCTGCCGCATCATCCCATTCCAACGTCCGGTCGGATCAGCATGGTGAGACGCGCGTGCAGCCAATTGAGCATCGCAACGGCAACGAGGCCCGAGGCCAGGACAAGCGAGACGTTCACGATGACTGACGGACCGGCCGCGATCAGGAATTCTGTTTGTTCAGCCGCTTCAGCAGGATTCGCGCCGCCCTTTGCTCGGCCGTGCGTTTCAGAGGGGCGCTTGCCGTGGCTGATTCTCCGGTTGTCAGGAGCACTTCCACGGTGAAGACAGGTGCATGGGCGGGACCTTCCTGTTTGACAACGGAGTAGGCTGGCGGCGGCTGGCCGCGTGCCTGCGCCCATTCCTGAAGGCTTGTCTTTGCATCTTTCGCGTCTTTCTCGACATTCCGGATGTGGTCGTTCCAGAGCCTCAACACGACTTCGCGTGCGGCCTCAAAGCCCGCATCAAGATGGACCGCTGCAATCACCGCTTCCATCGCGTCTCCAAGCAGCGTCTCTTTTCCGCGCCCGCCGGATTTCAATTCTGATCGCCCGAGCTTCAGAACCGCACCCAAATCGATGGCACGAGCCACGTCGGCACAGGTCTCGTGACGGACGAGGGCATTCAGCCTGGGCGCGAGCTGGCCTTCGTTCGCACCTTGGTCGGCGGCCATGAGCGCTTCCGCGATGACCAGTCCCAGGATCCTGTCGCCAAGAAACTCCAGCCTCTGGTTGTCAGGTCGTGCAGGTGACGATGTCGAGGCGTGCGTCACGGCGCGCACAAGCAATTCAGGGTCGTGGAACTCGTGGCCGAGCCGCTTTGCGAATCTTGCAAGCTCGGGGCTGAGTGCCATCAGTCAATCCGCTTGAAGAACCGATCCGGACGCCAGGTCCAGACAAAGAACAGGGATCGCCCTGCCGAAGAGAACATCACTCGGTCTGCGCGTCCGATCAAGTGATCGTGCGGAACGAATCCCACGCCACCGAACTCATGCCTGACCCGGCTATCGGTCGAATTGTCCCGGTTGTCGCCGACAAAGAAGTAATGTCCGTCGGGCACGGTAAAGATGCCGGTGTCGTCGAGCCGTCCGTCAAAGACATCCAGGACCGAATGCTGCACGCCGTTGGGCAACGTCTCGACCGCCTTCTCCTTGGTGCAGGTTCCGCCCAATCCCACGGCACCTTCCTGACACAGCGGGAATGAGCCGATCGGACCTTGCCGCTCATAGGTTTCGGCGAAGGAGCCGCTGTCCTCCTGCGGCACCTCGGACCCGTTGAGGTGCAGGTGGCCATCGCGCATCTGCACCGTGTCGCCAGGCAATCCGACAACCCGCTTGATGAAGTCTTGCCTGTTCACCGGATGCCGAAAGACCACGACGTCACCGCGCTCTGGTTCGCTTCCCAGGATCCTCCCGTCGAACGGACACATGGAGAAGGGGCAAGAATATTGCGAATACCCGTAGGCCATCTTGTTGACGAACAGGAAATCGCCGATGAGCAGCGTGTCCTTCATGGAGCCGGACGGGATCCAGAATGGCTGAAAGAAGACCGTGCGAAACACCCCGGCAATGAGGAGCGCGTAGACGACCGTCTTGATCGTCTCGATGATGCCCTCCTTAAACCCGCCCTTGCTCTTGCTCATCTGCCTCGCCTCTGTTGCGTCGGCGCTTTCTGGTTGTCCGGCAATGGCAAGTCAAGGCGAGAGCGTCGGCACCACGTGATCGACCGGCAGGCGCTCACGAGAAATCGTCTGGCCGCGGCAATGCCTCGATCACCACGACGGCCTGCGCCCATGGGTGATCGTCGGTGAGCGTTACATGGATGACCGCCTCGTGTCCTTCTGGCGTCAGTTCGGCAAGCCGGTCGGCAGCCCATCCGGTGACATGCATGACTGGCTGCCCCGACCGACGGTTTGTCACCGCCATGTCCTTCCAGGCAATGCCCATCCTGAGACCCGTTCCGAGCGCCTTGGAACAGGCTTCCTTTGCGGCCCAGCGCTTGGCGTATGTGCCTGCCGTGTCCTTTCGGCGCTCAGCCTTGGCCTGTTCGATTTCCGTGAATACGCGGTTGCGAAACCTGTCGCCGAACCGTTTCAGCGTACGCTCGATCCGTTCGATGTTGCAAATGTCGGTGCCGATGCCAATGATCATGAATCACTCAAGAATTTGTGGCGGAGAAACATCGCCACGACTCGCATTGGCAAGACACCGAGGGAAGATGATGCTGGCAGAATGCACAACCTGGTAGTACCGGTCCCGACCATGGGCGATTTGCATCAGATATGACATTGGCAGTCCGATTTCAAAGGTGTCTCGCACATCCGCCCTCCCACGTCCCAATGAGACAGCTTGCGAACCTGAAGATCCTGTTCCGACTCCTGCCGCGTGCGAATTCCGCCGGATTGCAGCGGAGCCTCAATGCCACGACTCAAGTGCCGAGTGCTGACCGATTTCAGGATGAGGACACGGTCTGATCTTCGAAGCCGCCTCCACTTCAAGCATCTCCCAATTCACGTCAGAGACGTCCAGAAAACACCATGCACAGGAATTCAATGAAACCGTGGAGAATACCGGTCATTTCGATGCCAGGATCCCGATTTGCCTTTGGGGCCGGCCCCGTGGCGCACAGATGCGGCAACCGATGCATTTAACCTGGTTTCGGTCAACCTTGCCGCGGAAGCGCTTCCAAGTGACGTCTTCGACCGCTCTGTGAGTTACTTCTGACACTTCGATATGCACCTTTCCACCAAGGCACGGACACTTACATGCGAACCGCGCAACGGGCAAACGCTGCAATTCCGGCGGCAGGCGTCGCAATGTGGCATTCGGCAGATCCAAACGGCGGACCATTTACGCGAGTGAGAAATACCTGGCCAGTTCGTCCAGCATCCCGCTGTATGCAGCTTCCAGCTGCCGGCTCGGCTGACGCATTGCGAAGGTTTCCGCGAATGGATCCGGCGCAGTGATGGCGCTGCCAGAAAGTTCCTCAAGCACGGCATGGCCGCAGAAAGGCACATAGACCTCCGAATAGCCGCCTTCGTGAACGAGCACGAGACGGTCGCCGCAGAGGCGCGCAGCTGCATCCATGACCTGCCGGGTCATGACCCGAAACGTCTCTGCGGTGGCAAGCATGCGCGACAGCGGGTCAATCGCGGCTGCATCGAAGCCGCACGCAACGATGATGGCCTCCGGCCTGAATTGATCAAGTGCGGGCAGAACGATTCGTTCGACCGTCTCCAGATAGGTCGCATGGCCCGCACCTGGCGGAAGCGGCACGTTGATGTTGGCTCCTTCGCCGGCTCCCTCGCCGCGAATTTCGGGGTCGCCTGTATCGACCGGATAGTTGCGTTCCTGATGCAGCGAGATGGTGAGAGTGTCCGGATCCTCGATGAAGATCGCCTCCGTGCCGTTGCCGTGATGCACGTCCCAATCCAGCACCGCCACGCGGTCAACCTTGCTCGCGGCACGGGCAGCGCGAACTGCAATGGCGATGTTGTTGAGCAGGCAGAAGCCGTTCGGCCGGTCCGGAAGGCAGTGATGCCCCGGCGGACGGGACAGCGCATATGCGTTCGAGGCGCGACCGTCGAGCACCGCAAGGAGCGCGGCCTTGGCGAGACCGGCGGAAAGTGCGGCAATTTCGAAACCGCCGTTGGCGAAGGGGGTTCGCAATCCGAGTTCTCCGCCGCCCGCATCGGACATTTCCTTGAATTTCCGGATGAACGATTGCGGGTGGACTCGAACAAGGTCTTCATGATTCGCGGGATCGGCACCCTGCGCATCCAGTTCGTGAATCAGGCCCGTAACGTCGAGAAGGTTCTTAAGTCGCCGCTTGGTTTCAGGATGTTCCGGAAGCCCGCCGGCAACGAGCGGCTGCACAAGGCCTCCGACCGGAAGCGTGAAGGCATAGTTGCCGCCGCCGTGCCAGAAACACCGCTCATCCCAAAAGAATGCCGTACGTGCCACCACCTTGCCCTCGCTTCTTCACGACGTTTTTTCGACGTCATGTTCGGCACCACGATAGGGTCACCTGCACCGAATGGCCAACGCCAAGTTCGATGTCATGGATCGTAACCGACGACGAATCGGCGGACGTCTCTGCGGGCGGGCATTCGCAACGGAAATCGTGAGATTCGGATCAGTCGAATTTTCGGCTTGGCGCGAGAACAAGCGCTCCGCCCTTCAAAACGATCTTGTCATCCACTGCACATTGGCAGTCGAGGCTCACCCGGCGGCGGGAATAGTCGATGTCACGAACCTCGACATCCGTCAGGACCACATCGCCGGGATGAACCGGCGCCAGAAACTTGAGATCCTGGGCAAGATAGACCGTTCCGTGACCAGGCAGCTGCTCACCGATGACGGCGGAAATGAGCGACGCGGTCAGCATGCCGTGCGCGATGCGGCCGCCAAAGATCGTCTCCTGCGCATACTCCTCGTCAACATGCACTGGATTGTGATCTGTCGACACCTCGGCAAACAGATGGATGTCACGATCGGTCACCTGCTTCCGCAGGGACCGCCGCATGCCGATCTCCAGATCCTCGATGCAGATCGTGCCGCGTTGCAAATTGTCCAGCATGGAGCATGAGTCCGTATTCTTGATGCAGTGCAGCATATTGGCTCAACCAGCCAGCCGCAATCGCAAAAGTAACTTTAGTTCGTCTTCACGCAAAATATTGAAATTAAATTGCGCTCCGGAATTGACAAATCAGAAGCTGATCGGGCCTGACCGAGCGACAGACATCCAGATTGACCGGCGCCGTTCGCCAAATTGACCGATGCCGCAAGAGCCCCTCGCGACGGGCGCGACCCGACCGACAGGGCCCGGATGACATGCTGGACAAATCCCGCAATTGCTTGGCAAAAGGCCTTGTCTGAGGAGATCGCCCATGGTCGACATCGCGACCCGCGTCTGGAACCACAAGTGGAAGATCGACCCGATTGTCCGTTCCCTTATCGACACGGACTTCTACAAGTTGCTCATGTGCCAGTCGGTGTTCCGAAATCACCCCGACACGCGTGTGACCTTCAGCCTCATCAACCGCACGACGTCCGTTCGTCTTGCCGAAGTCGTCGACGAGGGCGAGATCCGGGAGCAGCTGGACCACATTCGGTCCCTCACACTTAGCAGGGGCGAAAGCACTTGGCTGCGCGGCAACACCTTTTATGGCAAGCGCCAGATGTTTCGCCCGGACTTCATGGCATGGTTCGAGAACCTCTCGCTTCCACCCTACGACCTGAAACAGCGCGATGGTCAGTTCGAACTGACCTTCGAAGGTGCCTGGCCGGAAGTCATGCTATGGGAGATTCCCGCCCTATCCGTCCTCATGGAACTGAGGTCGCGAACCGTCACCAAGAATCTCGGCAAGTTCGAGCTGGAAGTCCTGTACGCACGCGCAATGACCCGAACTTGGGAAAAGGTCGAGACTCTCCGCGACCTCAAGGGCCTCGCCATCGCGGACTTCGGAACCAGACGCCGCCATTCGTTCCTTTGGCAGGACTGGTGCGTACAGGCCATGACCGAAGGTCTTGGCAACGCCTTTGTCGGAACGTCGAACTGCCTGATCGCCAAGGATCGCGACCTGGAAGCCATCGGCACCAACGCCCACGAACTGCCAATGGTGTATTCGGCGCTCGCCGAATCGGACCAGGAACTGGCCCGGGCACCCTACCAGGTTCTTGCGGACTGGCATGAGGAGCACGACGGCAATCTCAGGATCATTCTGCCCGACACGTATGGAACCGAGCAATTCCTGAAGAACGCACCTGACTGGCTGGCGGGCTGGACCGGCATTCGGGTCGATTCAGGCGATCCGTTTCATGGCGCTGAAGTCGCGATCGAGTGGTGGAAGAGCCGCGGCGAAGATCCATCGAAGAAACTGGTGATCTTCTCGGATGGGCTCGACGTGAACATGATTGCAGACCTGCATGCCCGATTTGCATCCGAAGTCCGCGTCGCCTTCGGCTGGGGCACCATGATGACCAACGACTTTCGGGGCCTTGTGCCAGATGACGGGCTTGCGCCGTTCAGCCTGGTCTGCAAGGCGGTCAGCGCCAATGGGCGGCCTACGGTCAAGTTGTCGGACAATCCACGGAAGGCGACTGGACCGGAAAAGGAAATCGAGCGCTACAAACGTGTATTCGGGGTCGGCGAGCAGGAAGCGGTTGACGTTGTGGTTTGACATCAGGGACATCGCATTCAACTGCCCTTCGGCTGACGACGTGATTGAGGCACCCGTGCCCGACGGCACAAGTGTCCTCCCATCCGCCCGCCAGGCCCATCGCGAAGGCGACCGCCCACAGGTCATAGCCCGGGGGCTCGGCCCGCACGGCGAGGGCGCCGGGGCGGCATCACGGCAGTGGCTGCCTTCAATGGTCGGAAGCGGCGAGAATCCTGGCGGCAGAGGAAGGTGACACGCATGGCAATGTCGCCCCGCAGGACGGCCCCCAAAGATCTCCCGTCCTGCGCAATCTCATGGGAGGTGCCGCGCAACACGGCACGGCGTCGGCAGCGGGACCGCCACAACCGTGAGGGCTGTTTGATTCCCGAGAACCTGTGAATACAGGTGGGTGCCAGGTAACTGGACCACGGCCCAGACAGCGCCAGCCCCCTCGGAAGTCGTTAAGGCCACCGGAATCTGACCCCGACACGAATTGGGCAGTGCCCGCGTTCTTCAGGAATAGTGCTGCGCGCCGGCAAACACAAGGTCGAAACCTGTTCAGATGAACCGGCAATCCTGAAGTGACTTGCCTTTTGCGTGAAATTGTCCACCCATCCGAATATGCCTGATGACCAAGCCCAGCCAAAGCCCGGGCAGCTCCTGGCACGCGGTGTTTGCCGGTATCTTGCCAGCCTTGACTTCGTGACCGTCGTTGAGCTGGTGCCAAGTGCCGGCCTGCGCGTCGATGTCATGGGACTTGGCCCCAAAGGGGAAATCTGGATCATCGAATGCAAGTCCAGCCGCGAGGACTTCATGACCGACCAGAAGTGGCACGGCTATCTCGAATGGTGCGATCGTTACTTCTGGGCTGTGGACGAGAGCTTCCCGACCGAATTATTGCCAGACTCGTCCGGACTCATCATCGCAGACGCATATGAAGCCGAAATTGTCCGCATGGGCGATGAACACAAGGTCGCACCTGCCCGTCGCAAGGCGCTGGTTCACAAATTCGCCCGTCACGCCGCGACTCGGTGGCACGCGGCCCGGGATCCCGGTCACTACGGCGCAGCGCGACCTAGGAACGCTTCGTAGCCGCGGCACGCGCACGACCTGCTGCGGCCTTGATTTCGTCTGCGATCTCGTCCGCTTCGTCAGGATCGAAATCCATCGGGATCTCCAAGCCGTCGCCCTCGACGAAGATGCGCACCATGCCCAAACTGGTTGGACCAACCTGCAGGTTGGCCTCAATTTCACTTTCCTTGTCGATCCCCATTTCGGCGCCCCTCGTCCTGAATTCCGGGTAGCGTGGCCAGCTTGAGTTGACAAGAGTTCGGGCCTGCCATTCGCCTGAGACGGACAACTGCCAAGATTAGACATGTTGCCGTCCGCGACCTTGCCACCGGTGGCGCCGGTCGGAACCGGACATGCGTGACCAAGGTCCCGGCCACCTGGTCACGACACACGCATCCAGGCTCCCGGGACTGGGGTTTGCCGCTTTCCGCTCCGGCTGGCCAAGGCCGCGGGCGGTCTGGGCACATGGCAAAGGGACCGGATTTCGCCGTGTTCGTTCCGGAAATATCCGCCTGTTCGGCGCCGGCCTTGCAGGGCAGATCCCGGAACGTGACTTGCACCGACACTTGCATTCGTGGAGGCTCGGCACTAGGAACGCTCGCGTGCCGCCTTAGCTCAGTTGGTTAGAGCGCTTGATTGTGGATCAAGAGGTCCCCCGTTCGAGCCGGGGAGGCGGTACCAAATCTCGCCGTGAGACATCTGCTCCATCGGGCCTCAGGGCCGTCGCGCATGCGGGATCCGGCACGCCCATCCCATTCGACCAACATGCACCGGCAGATGAACGTGAAGCTGCAGTTGTACGTTCAGCCGTTACTCTGATGAAATCTCGACACGTTGACGGAGATTCCCTGTTATCCGGCTGTAGATCAAGATCTCGTCCGCGTCCGTAACAACCGCAAACCAGTCATCACCTCGCGTGAACGCCGTTGTCCGAACCCCCTTGGGCAGCACGATCTCGTCGGGAAGCTCAATGCGCGCCATCTCGCCAAAGCGCATGACAAAGAGCGCGACGATTGCTAGAAACCCAAGGATCATGGTGACGGTCAGGATCGTCACCAGTGCCTTCAGGTATTTAAGCGTCCTTGTGTCCAGAACCTGCCCGTCTTCCATGTCCCGCAAAGTCCTCGTCACCATCGGTCATGATCCGCCGCCCCGCCTTGATAAGGCGCTTGCCCGTGATGTGCCAGAGGAGGCACACCTGTCGCGCACCCGGCTGGCAAGGCTCTTGACCGAGGGTGCCGTCAGCCGCGACGGAACCGTGATCTGCGACCCCAAGGGCCGCGCCATCCACGGAGAGGTCTATGAGGTCATGGTCAGGGACGCCGCTGACACGCATATGCGGCCCGAGGACATTCCGCTCACGATTGTCTACGAAGACACCGACGTCGCCGTCATCGACAAACCCGCCGGAATGGTGGTCCACCCTGCCCCCGGAACACCGTCAGGCACGATGGTCAATGCGCTCCTGCATCATTTTGGACGCGACCTCTCCGGCGTCGGCGGAGAAAGGCGCCCCGGAATCGTCCATCGAATCGACAAGGACACGTCCGGGCTGCTCGTCGTCGCCAAGTCCGACGTTGCCCATCACGGGCTGGCAGACCAATTTGCCGCCCATTCCGTCGAACGAAGTTACGTGGCGCTTTGCCACGGCGCGCCGGATCGCGGGAGCCCTCGGCTGAGGGGGATCGCGGGCGTCGGCTTCGAGAACGGCGGCATCATCAAGCTTGACACGCGAATCGGACGCCACAGGACCGACCGAAAGAAACAGGCGGTGCTCCGGCATGGCGGGCGACAGGCTGTAACCCGCATTCAGGTAATTGAAACATTCGGTGATCACGCAGCCCTTGTTCGCTGCCGTCTGGAAACCGGCCGCACGCACCAGATACGAGTCCACATGGCCCACATCGGACACGCCTTGATCGGCGACCGGGACTATGGAGGACGCCGCAAACTGTCCGAGGCCGTTCCGGGCGCCGCAACTGCCAACTCCTTCGCCCGCCAGGCGCTGCATGCCGCGACTTTGGGGTTCACCCATCCTGTTTTCAGTCAATTCATGTGCTTTGAGTGCCCGTTCCCCGGCGACATCGAACAATTGCTTGACGCGCTCCGCACCACCTGATTATTCTCTTCGTCCCGCGAACGGTGGCGCGGGCCTGCAACGTGAATCACTTCGTTCAATCACGTGGACTCAATCCGCCCGGAGACAGGAATTCATGTCAAAGTGACGTGCTTAGCAGCTCGCAATGTACAAAATGTGCACGAATCCGTGAACGCACAGGCCTGTGAATGGCGGCAGATGCCCAATTGGTCCATTCTGTCATCACGGCATCGCATAAGCGGGACATCTCTACTCGGGACTTGAACTCAAAGAAGCAGTTCGCCATATGTTAAACGTCGCAACATTGCGCGGACAAGGGACAGAAGAACATGGCAAATTACTCGAATCTTCCGGCGCCAACCCCAGAGGGCGGACTCAACCGCTATCTGCAGGAGATCAGGAAGTTTCCCATGCTGGAGCAGGAAGAGGAATACATGCTCGCAAAGCGGTGGGTCGAAGACCAGAACACCGAAGCCGCCCATGCGCTCGTGACTTCTCATCTCAGGCTCGCGGCAAAGATTGCAATGGGCTATCGCGGGTATGGCCTGCCCCAGGCTGAGGTGATTTCCGAGGCCAACGTGGGCCTGATGCAGGCCGTGAAGCGGTTTGACCCCGAGAAGGGCTTTCGGCTCGCCACCTATGCCATGTGGTGGATCCGTGCGTCGATCCAGGAATACATCCTTCGGTCCTGGAGCCTCGTCAAGCTTGGCACGACCAGTGCCCAGAAGAAGCTCTTCTTCAACCTTCGCAAGGCCAAGGCACGCATCGGCGCCTTGGAAGACGGAGACCTTCGACCTGAGCACGTCGATCGCATCGCGCATGACCTCAACGTCACGAAGGAAGAGGTCATCTCGATGAACCGTCGCCTGTCGGGAGGCGATGCATCGCTCAACGCCACGATTTCAGCGGATGGTGAAGGCACGGCGGAATGGCAGGACTGGCTGGAAGACGAGACCGCAGACCAGGCCGGCGACTACGCCGAGCACGACGAACTGGAGATCCGTCGCGAGTTGATGGCGGAGGCCATGGCCGTTCTCAACGAGCGTGAGCAGCATATCCTGACGCAGCGGCGCCTGATGGATGCGCCGGCAACGCTGGATGAGCTCTCTCGCCAATACAAGGTGAGCCGCGAGCGCATCCGCCAGATTGAAGTCCGCGCATTCGAAAAGCTCCAGACCAAGATGCGGGAGCTTGCGCGCGAGAAAGGCATTCTGGAAGACGCCTGATCACCGAGTCGGTCTCAGGGGCGCGGTCCAATGCTGGAACAACCGCGCAAGCCGCGCGAGTAGAGACTCCTTGCCCGCCCTGGCGCCTCCGCAAGGGCGAAACAGGCTGACGCGCTGCAAGAATCTCGTCGCAATGATGCGAAACGTTCTGATCGGGCAGATGCAGTACCGCGATGTCGGATCGTCGTGCGCACGACTTCCGGGCGAATAAAGGCAACCAGCGAGCCAGACGAGGCCCGCTTTCACCTTCAAAGTCGCAGGAGCCTGGAGCGTAGCCGACTTGCCGCAGCACCGACGGGACGCGACGCTCGCGCCTCAGAGATCGGCGTGAAACTCCTCGACAAGCGATGCCAGAACGGCCCTCATGGCCTCGCCTTCTTCGCCATGTCCTTCAAGCTCGGCCTGACGGACGCGACGTTGCCGGTCTGCGCCATTGCCCCCGGCAAGGATGTTGCGCGCGGCATCGACTTCAGCCCGGCATTCCAGGGCGTCGGCATCTTCCGCCACCATCTCGATCAACTCTTCCAGCAGGTCCGCAAACGGCACCAACTCCCTGCGACCGAAGTCCATCAACCCCTCGCCCATGCCGTAGCGCTGCGCCCGCCAGCGATTCTCGCCGACAAGGAAGTGATCATAGATGCGCCAGCGCTGGTTCTTCAGCTTGAGGCGCCACAGCATCCGCATCAAGCTTTGGGTCAACGCCGCTATGGTCAGCGTGTGATCCAGCCTGGGACACATGTCGCAGATCCGCGACTCCAGCGTCGGAAACTTGTGCGACGGACGAAGGTCCCACCAGATCTTTGTCGCATCCTCGATTGCACCTGTCTTGACAATGGCATCCACGGCGCGCTCGTAGCTCAAGAAGCTCTCGAGCCGGGGCGGCAGACCCGTGCGCGGCAGGTTGTCGAAGACCGTCAGGCGATAGCTGGCCAGACCGGTGTCCTCGCCCTGCCAGAAGGGCGACGAGCATGACAGGGCCAGAAGGTGCGGCAGGAAGTAGCCTGCCTGGTTCATCAGGTCGATGCGCGTTTCATCATCCTCGATGCCGACGTGAACGTGGCACCCAGAAATGAGCATCCGTCGCGCAACGCCCGCCAGATCGCTCTCAAGCGCATTGTAGCGATCCTTGTCCGTGTGATGCTGATCCTTCCAGGACGCGGTCGGGTGACACGAAACCGCGATCGGCGTCAGCCCGTAGCGACCAGCGGTCTCCGCAACAATCGTGCGCAGTCGCTTCAGGTCCTCGCGCGCCTTGCCGATGTTCTTGCAGACCCGCGTGCCTACCTCGATCTGGCAGCGCAGGAACTCCGGTGCGACCTGCTTGCCGAGAACCGCAGTGCACTCCTCCATGAGAGCGTCCGGCGCCTCGGCCAATTCGAACGATTCGCTGTCAATGAGGAGGAATTCCTCCTCGATCCCCAGTGTGAAGCTCGGATCGGACATGGCCATTCACCTCACGCGACTGGCAAGGATGGCCGCATTGAAGTGCCTGCAATCAATCCGCATCGGATCAGGCCGGCTTTCGCGACATCGTACCAGATGGAATCGCTGCCCGCCCTGGCGGCGGCACATCGAATCCGCGCCAACGCAATCAAGCACCATCCGTGCCGCGGCGCTTGACGGGTGACCAGAGGCGCTTGTTGGAAAGATACAGCAGCACGCTCAGGATGATCAGGAAGAGCACGGCGACGAAACCGTCTTCCTTCCGCGAATTCAGCTTCGGCTCCGCTGCCCACATCAGGAACGCCGCCACGTCCTGCGACATCGCCCGCACGTCATTTGGGGATTCGTCGTCGAACTCGACCAGTCCGTCCTCGAGCGGCGGCGCCATCGAGATCCAGCCACCCGAGAAAGCCGTGTTCTCGTAGAAAATCGACCCTGCTTCCTCCTTCTCCTTGCCGGTGTAGCCGGCGAGAAGCGAAGCAATGTATTCCGGCCCTCCCATGCCCCTGAAGAACTGGCTGAGGCCCGAGCCGTAGGGCCCGTGGAAGCCCGCACGCGCTTTCGCCATCAGGCTGAGATCAGGCGCGTTCTCGTCCCCGGAGCCAGGGAAATGATCTTGGGGCTTGGCCGAGCGGAAATCGTCCAGTTCCTCGTCAAAAACCTCCCAGAATTGCGCGTACGCGCGAACCTGCTCCTCGGGAAGATGTGGCCCTCCCTCGTCGCCAATCGTGCGGAGCGGCACGTATTGCAGGCCATGGCAGGCGGAACAGACCTCGGTATAGATCTTCAGCCCTCGCTGAAGCTGCATCTGGTCGTAAGTTCCAAATGGACCTTCGAACGAAAACTCGAAGTCCTCCACATGGCCTGCCCCTCCAGCGGCAATGGCAGGGGCGGCGAGCCCGAGGGCGGCAATCGCGGAAAGCGTGAACTTGCCGATCATGTGCGTCAGTCCTTTCATTCCGCAGCGACACTCTTGGTCGATGCGCCACCATCGGGCGGATAGTGATCATCAAAGTCCTTCTCGATCGTGTCAGGCCTCGGCAACGGCTTCTCGATCACGCCGAGCAGCGGCAGGATGATCAGGAAGTAGAAGAACCAGTACGCCGAGGCGATCAGGGCAAACGTGGCGTAGGGCTCCTCGGCAGGCTGAGCACCAAGCCACATCAACACGAAGAAATCGATGACAAGCAGCCAGAACCACCACTTGAGCATTGGGCGATAGCGGCCTGAACGCACGCTGGAGGTATCAAGCCAGGGAGCAAGCGCCATGACCACGATGGAGCCGAACATGGCGATCACGCCAAAGAACTTGGCGTCGATGATGCCACCGGTCAGGAAGCTCGCAAGCTGAACCACCCACACCTCGCCGGTGAACGCGCGGAGAATGGCGTAGAACGGCAAGAAGTACCATTCGGGCACGATATGGGCTGGCGTGACCAGCGGGTTCGCTTCGATGTAGTTGTCCGGATGCCCCAGATAGTTGGGCATGAAACCCAGGACCGCGAAGAACACCGCCAGAATGACGGCAAGGGCAAACAGGTCCTTGACGATGTAGTACGGCCAGAAGGAAACAGTATCCTTCCTTGCCTCTTCACGTGAGCCCCTGCGCACCTCCACGCCGGTCGGGTTGCTGTTGCCGGTGGTGTGGAAAGCCCAGATATGCACCACGACCAGGCCGGCAATGATGAACGGCAGGAGGTAATGCAGCGAGAAGAACCGGTTGAGCGTCGCGTTCTCGACGGCGGGGCCGCCGAGCAGCCAGGTCTGGATCGGTTCGCCAATGAAAGGGATCGCGCCGAAGAGGCCTGTGATCACCGTTGCGCCCCAGAAGCTCATCTGGCCCCAGGGCAGGACATAGCCCATGAATGCCGTGCCCATCATCAGCACGAAGATCAGGATGCCGATGATCCAGGTGACCTCTCGCGGCTCCTTGTAGGATCCATAATAGAGCCCCCGGAAGATGTGCGCATATACCGCGATGAAGAACAGCGCTGCGCCGTTCATGTGCGCATAGCGGATCATGTGCCCCGCATTCACGTTCCGCATGATGTGCTCGATCGAGGCAAAGGCCAAGTCAACATGCGGCGTGTAGTGCATCGCCAGGACAATGCCGGTCACGATCTGCAGTCCGAGGCAGAACGACAGCACAATGCCCCAGATCCACATCCAGTTCAGGTTCTTCGGCGTCGGAATCATCAGCGTGTCGTACACGAGGCTGAGGACTGGAAGACGGCGATGCAGCCAGGATTCGGCCCGGGTGCTCGGTTCATAGCTATCGTGGGGAATGCCAGCCATCTAACTGCTCCTTATCCGAGAACAAGCGTGCCGTCGCCCTCGAACCGGGCGGGCGGGACAGGAAGGTTCTCCGGCGCAGGTCCCTTCCGGATGCGGCCGGCCGTGTCGTAGTGCGAACCGTGGCAGGGGCAGAACCAGCCGCCGAACTCACCGGCGTCGCCGATGGGAACACAGCCAAGATGCGTGCAAACGCCCATCTGGACCAGCCATTCGCCGCTCTCGTCCAGGGCACGGTTGGCATCGGTCGCGTCGGCGCCATCGATGACGTTCGCGTTTCTCGCCAACGGATCAGGCAGGGAAGCGACATCGACATCCCTGGCGGCGGCGATCTCCTCCTCCGTCCTCCGGCGGATCAAGACCGGTCGGCCAAGCCATTTCACGGTGAGCTGGGTACCCGGCTCGATTCCCGACACGTCGACCCGGATCGAGGACAGGGCCTGAACATCCGCCGAAGGATTCATCTGGTCGGCAAGCGGCCAGATGGCGGCACCGGCAGCTACAACTCCGGCACCTCCCGTCGCGTAATATAGGAAATCCCGGCGCGTGCCTTCGTGGCTTTCGTCTGCGTGCGACACAAGCGTCTCCTGTTATCCGCGGGCGTTCAGCCCAAGTGGACAGACCGGAGTGCCTCCGGTCGATTTCGAAGGTTCTTAACGCCCGAATTCGGGGGCGTCCAGCGGACAAACGGGCGCACCTTGAAACAAGCCCGATGCGGACACACGGGCACCGTCACAGGCCCGCTGCACCCATATCAGCATCGCGTCCGGCAGGCACGACGCGGAATTCTCCAAGTCCCGGCGCCACACGACCATCCGGTCGCTTGGTCCGAGCATGGCCTCGGACATCATGTCTCCCTCTCGGCAAATGCAATTCGCGCCATGGACCGGTCCCCGCGCTCCTTGGTTCGATCCCCGCCCGAGGTCCGTCTGTCGGCCTCCTGAACGCGGTTCACCGGGTCGCCTGCAAGCTCCCTGCTGTCATGTCCAGAGACCTTTGCCCTGATCAGTGCCCCTTCGGGCTGCGGCGAGGACAGGCGGACCACGGCGAACTGCTCGGTGCGGCCCATGGTCGGCGCCTCGGTCAGCACCTTCCGCGTCGTTCCGATCTGCGCATCAAGATGCCGCGTTACCGCACAGGCTCCAGCAGCACGAAGGCGCGCAGCACGGGCGCGGACGGTCCGCCCGTCAACCTGCGGCATGCGCGCTGCAGGCGTGCCCGGACGCGGGCTGTAGGGGAACACGTGCAGCCACGTGAGATCGCACTCGTCGACCAGCTTGAGAGAGTTCTCGAACATCTCCTCCGTCTCCGTCGGAAACCCCGCAATGATGTCCGCGCCAAAGACCATGTCGGGGCGAAGCGCCCGGACTTCGTGGCAGAACCGGATCGCATCGTCTCGGAGATGACGGCGCTTCATGCGCTTTAGGATCATGTCGTCTCCGGACTGCAGGCTCAGGTGGAGATGCGGCATGAACCGGGCTTCGGTCGCGATCGCCTCAAGGAGATCGGGGTCCGCCTCGATCGAATCGATCGAGGACAGGCGCAGTCGCGGCAGATCGGGCACGAGTTTCAGGATGCGTCGGACCAGATTGCCGAGACGCGGCGCACCGGGCAGGTCGGCCCCCCAACTTGTCAGATCGACCCCGGTCAGCACCACCTCGTTGCAGTCCCGGTCACACAGGCGCTTGATCTGCTCAACCACCGCCCCCGCAGGCACGGAGCGCGAGTTGCCGCGCCCGTAGGGGATGATGCAGAACGTGCAACGGTGGTCGCATCCGTTCTGGACCTGCACGTACGCCCGATGCCGTCCGAATCCGTCAATGAGGTGATTGGCCGTTTCGGTGACGCTCATGATGTCATCCACGATGACCCGAGGGCCATCGTCGGCCACGACCCTTGCCCAAGTCTCCGGCAGCATCTTTTCCGCGTTGCCGATGACAAGGTCCACGCCGTCCATGTCCGCAAAGCGCTGAGTCTCGGTCTGGACGCCACAGCCGGTTGCGATCACGCGGGCACCCGGGTTTTCGCGGGCAAGGCGCCGAATCTCCTTTTGGCTCTTCCGGACAGCCTCCGAAGTCACGGCACACGTGTTGACGATGACCGCGTCATGGAGCCCTGCAGCATCTGCCATCTCGCCCATCGCCTCGGATTCGAAAGCATTCAACCGGCAGCCAAGCGTGGAGATGACGGGTCGGCCGCCCGTCATTGCGTCGCCTCCAGCCGCATCTGGCCGTCAAAGACGTGGGCCGTGGGACCGGTCATCCAGACACCGTCCTCGCGCCAATCCACCCAGATCCGGCCCCCGTCCAGGTCCAACGTGACATTGCGGCCTGACAGCCCCCTGCGCACCGCTGCCACGGCAACGGCGCAGGACGAGGATCCCGAGGCGGGCGTGATGCCCGTTCCCCTTTCCCAAACCCGCATCCGAAGGTGGTCCCTTCCAAGGACGTTGGCGAACTGGACATTCGTTCGTGCCGGAAAGAGCGGATGATGCTCGACCTCTGGCCCGCGCGACGCAAGGTCGATCGCCTCGGCATCCTCCACGAAGAAACTGCAATGCGGGTTCCCCATGGAGGTCGCGACCGGATCTCCGTCGAGCGGAAGGTGCAAGGTGTCCACCTCCTGCGCGAGGGGGATTTCCTGCCATTCCGTCAGAGGTCCGCCCATGTTGACCCGCGTCATGCCGTCACCGGCATCCTCGCAAGCCAGCAATCCCCGGTCCGTGCGCAGCATCAGGGCTCCCAAACCCATCTCATCCATCAGGTACCGCGCGATGCAACGGGTTGCATTCCCGCATGCAGCGGACACCGACCCGTCCGGATTGAAGAACGTCAGCCTTGCCGCCGCCTCTTGATCCGAGTCGATTACGGCCAGCTGGTCAAAGCCGATTCCCCGACGTCGATCGCCGGCGACCCGCGCAAGCTTGGGCGCAATGTTGGCACCGCCCTGACGACGGTCAATCACGACGAAGTCGTTGCCAAGCCCGTGCATCTTCATGAACGGAATGCCGATGATGTCGGTTGCATCCATGTTCGCGCATATACAGCGATGCCCGACCATGCGAAAGCTGCGTTGCCGCCTGCGCTGAAAGGTCTGCGTTGCAGGTTTCGAGGAGAGATGGACCCGTTTTGCGCTTGACTGGTCAGGATGGGCACATTACGTCGGACGACCTAGTGGGCCGTTAGCTCAGTTGGTAGAGCAACTGACTTTTAATCAGTAGGTCGCAGGTTCGATCCCTGCACGGCTCACCACAAAAAAATATTTTACAACAATGGGATATGTGATTCGTACCATTTCAGAGTTGGTGCCACGCCATCCAACTGGCAAACTATTGGCAAACAAACCAGAACAACCTACCGTCATCAAATGGCGGTATGCGGCCCTAGACGACGGGAACCATTCCGCGAATCTGTACTGTCGCACACCGACCGGGACTAGCCATGTACGGACCGCATGCAAACCCAGTCGGCCTCGCCGACGATTGCCAAGTGAAGACGACATGCATGACCATATGCATGACCATCCAAATCTGACCGGCGTCACCAGACCCCGTCACTTGGATCGCACGAACAGCCAAGAGATCATGCAGATCACTGCCAAAGAACTGGCCTTGCTATGAAATAAGGCGCAGTTTCCATCAGTGATTGCTCATTTGATCTGGCATCAATCGAATTTCAACTCACCTGATGCCAGCCCCTGCTCGGCCATCTCGTAGAAGAACTCTGCGGGCGCCCAGGGATCCAATCCTTCGGCTGTCGCTGCCAGTCCAAGCAGAACGACAAAATCGGCCTTTGCTTTGTCGTTCTCGAACTTGACTAGTTCAATGTCAGGAAAGATCGAGTCTCGAAGCATGCCTTTGTCCAGAACTTCACCTGTCGAGGCCATCCCGTCAGGAAGCCCGTTCGAGCAGATAAACACGACCGTACCCGCCAGGATGTCGGCAAGCTGCACTGAAGGGTGGGCACGGGAATCAACGAATTCGATCGCCCTTTCCAACTCCCATCCAAGGTCCCCTTCCCCAACCAATGCTTCAACGCGAGCAATCACGGAATTGCGATCCGTGCCATCAAGATCAGCTTCTCTCGCTCGAAGAGGCTTGCTGTCATCGCAGACAACAATAAGCGGTTTCTTCTTTCGCCCCCAATGGTTGAGATGGCTCCACAAAGCTGAAGCCGAGAGATCCAGCGCCCATTTCCCCTTGTCGCTCGAATGTTTCTCGATACTTGCTATGTCTTTCGCGATTGCCAACCTGTGACCAGTCGCGAAGCGCTGGATTGATTCGAACGGATCCGCCTGCTCTGTGATCGGCCCTCCCTTGAATTCAAAGAGCATCGGCGCATCTCGAATGTCCTTGCTGCGCATGAACGCCTGAAACTGGAAGAGCGCTTCCCTTGCTGCAGAACGCTGATTCATGAAGCAAATGTAGCAGAACATCGCGATGAAGCGGTGAAAGTCCTTTCGATAGAGAACTATAGGATCATCTTTATACACTGGTTCAAAAATGTACTCAAAGACCCAGCCGCACAGCGCCAACGCCTTATCAGACGCGCTTATTGCGAATCTCCCGTCCAGCTTCTCGACCATATGGGCAACAAGCCGTCGGCCCTGGTTGCTTCCCATCAACTTCGACGCCTTCAATTCGGGCATCTGCACGGGATAAGCCTTGCGTGCTTCCGTTATCAGTGTCCACGCCTCGTCATTGGAAATGTTTACCGATGCGAAGGCGAAGTACCGCTGAGCACTTGCCAAAAGATCAGGACCCGTATGCCCCGCTTCATCACATGCAATGTGCATCAAAGTCTCGCCATTTCTTCCAGAACGCAGATTTCGGCACTCAAGAGCTGCGGAATTCACATTCCGGAACGGACTGTCAAAATTCTCCCCAAACGCGACGCCTCTTGCGCGAGCACGATATAGCCTAGACCACTGCAGATTGACCAGATCAACGAATGTCCACCGCGGCGGCCACCTTGCCGTTCCTTAGGACCTCGGCCTTCGGAACGCCCTGCCCTCCTTCCAGACACCGCACATCCCGGGCCGCCCGTCCTGCTGGTGATCCGCCCGGCCGGAAGGGCGGAGGTCCGGTCCGATTCCACCGAATTCGCCCGTTCCCGGGGGCCGGAAGGCCCGCCGAACTCCAGAAGTCGTACATGACGGAAAGGCCGCCGTCGTCGGGCAAGCGTGGCGCGTCACGCACCCAGACCTGCACGGAGGCCCCGCCGCATCCGATCCGGACCACGAGGTCGCCGGAAAGGAGCCGCAGCCCCTCGACCGTGCCGCCCTTGTCCGGAATCGCGGCCAGCGGCGCCGCACGGACCGTCGCATGCATTAAGGAAAGGAGATCGTGACCGACTGATGGAACGGCTCGTCACCGGAAAGAAAGTGGGGAATTTTACTTTGGCATTGACACGCTCCGCCTCGTGATCGCACTCCGCCTGGACGAGAATCCGGAACGGCCCCGGCTCCAGTGCCCGCGCCGTCTCCAGGACGAACCCCACGACGTCGGGCCCGACCTCGGAATTGGCGAGGCCGAGGGCCACCCTGGCGCGCAGCAACCCAGCCTTCGAGCCGTAGTCGTGGCGCCGTCCCTCAACGCGCGGCGCGCGCACCGCCTACCCGGCGGCGATCCCGGCCGCCAGCGCGCCTGTCAGGTCGGTCTCGGCCCCCGGACGCGCCGCCGCCTCACGGCAGGCCGCGTCCAGCCGACGCATTGCCTCCGGCCCAGTTACGATGCAAATTCTACTATAGCACTGTTACTAATGATCTTTTTCAAAGACTGATTCATGCCGTAATCGTTTCGCAACCTGATTGGATCAATCGGAAGGCCATGCAAGCTCCCGCATGACGAATCTCCCGCCTCAGACCGCGGTCTCCGCGGCCTTCGCAGGCGTTCCGCAGACCCTGGCCCGCAGCCCCGCCGCCATGATCCGCGCGCGCCCCGCACATCCCGGGCCGCCCGCCCTGCGGGTGATTCGCCCGGCCGGAAGGGCGGAGGCGGTCCGCCCGGTCCCGGGAGGTGTCGGAACCGGGCGTCTCCGGCGGCGAACCCGGCCGAACCCGCCGACACCCGCGCACCGTCAGCCGCAAGCCGTTCCCGGCACCCCGGCGGCTCAACCCGGCACGTCGTCGCGCCAGCTGCCGCCGTCGAGCGCCCGCGCCTTCGCGATCCAGCGCCGCACCTGGGAGCGCATCCAGCCGTCGGCGGCCCAGTGCCTGTCGACCTCCTCCTCGCCCCAGATCCCGGCCGCGATCGCGCGCTGCGTCCGTCCCGCCTTCAGCCACCGCAGCACCGTCATCAGACGATCCGTGCCGACATCCCCTCCCGATCCCACCCGCTCCGGGGGCCCGAAAGGCCCGCCGCGCTCCAGAAGTCGATCATGCGCCGCATCGTGCGCGACATCCGGAGGCCGAAGTCGAGCATGACGGACAGGCCGCCGTCGTCGGGGAAGCGGGGCGCGTCCCGGACCCGGACCTGCACGGAGGCGCCGCCGCATCCGATCCGGACCACGAGATCGCCGGAGAGGAGCCGCAGCCCGTCGACCGTGCCGCCCTCGTCCGGGATCGCCGCCAGCGGCGGCGCGTCCGGGTTAAGCAGCGCCTCCGGCATCCACTCCTGGCGCCAGAACGGCGGGCCCGGGCCGGAAGGGTCCTCCCAGGCGAGCAGTTCGAACCGCGCGGCCCCGATGTCGCACTCTGACTGGACGAGGATCGGGAACGGCCCCGGCTCAAGTGCGCACGCCGCCGTCGCGGCGGCATGCCCGTCCCAGGCCTCGACGTAGTCGTCTACCTGCCTGAGCACCTGCCAGGCGAGGGCGCCGTCGCCCCGAACCCGGGACGGCGCCGTCATCGGCCGCACGTCCCGGTGTGCGCGAATCCGGCCAACGCCTCCGCCGTCTCCGCAGCGGCCGGTGTCTCGCCTGGCTGCGCCTCTTCCATTGCGTTCCCCGATTCCGCGCCCTTGGCCAAGACAGCACTATCCTCCGTCACGGGCAGCGTCCCGACCTCCGCCCCGGATTCCGCGCCCTTCGCCAACGCGTCGGATTCCACGCCATTGGCCAACGCATCGGACGGCACCGTTTCTGTCCCGACCCGCGCCCCCGCCTCCTCCAGCGCCCTTGCGGTCTCCCTGACGAACGCCGCGAAGTCGGGCCCGAGCTCGGGGTGGGCGAGGCCGAAGGCCACGGTGGCACGCAGGAACCCGGCCTTCGAGCCGCAGTCGTGCCGCCGGCCCTCGACGCGCAGCGCGCGCACCGCCTCCCCGGCCGCGATCCCGGCCGCCAGCGCGCCCGTCAGGTCGGTCTCGGCACCGGGCCGTCCCGCCGCCGCCCGGCAGGCTAAGTCCAGCCGCCGCATCGCCTCCGGCGCAAGGACGTAGCGCCCCACCGCCGCCAGCGTCGAGGGCGCCCGCCACGGCAGCGGCTTCTCCACCATGCCGCGCACCGGCGCGAGACG
>JAJEAC010000118.1 GCA_022824315.1 Silicimonas sp. | reverse complement strand
GACCAGGCATTGCACATTTCCGGTTGCAATGCCGCTCATCGCGACGTCTCCTTGAACTTCTAGGGGAGGGTGTCGGGAGCAGGTCCGCATTCCGACGTGCCGCACCGATCATGCTGGCCGGCGCGCGCAATTCGTCCGTACGGCCTGTACCTGGTTTCAAGGAATCCGCGGCGCTGCATGTTCGGTCGTCCTGATCTCGGATGAGATCATGGGCGTCTATTGGATCACTTTGTCCAGAAAATCAGGCAATCCCGGGAACGCAATGGAGATGCCTGGAGTGGATGGCCGGTGCAAGACCGCGCCCACGAACTGGCTGGGCCTGGCGACCTGAGCGTTTGAAGATGCAGGATGGCATTTGGTTCCTGCGACTGCTCGTGGCGACCCGAGTTGCCGTTGCCCGCTCCTGTCATGAGACGAGGGTTGCTCCAAGCCGCGTGTTGTCGGACAAATGGCAACGTCCAACAGCCGAGCGAGTGCACCGTGAGACAACCTGAACTGTCACAGGACCCGCACAGGGTTCGGCAAGGCGTCGACAGGAATCTCGAGCGGGCCATCGGGCGCGAAGTGCGCGCAATTCGACATCAGAGGGGCATGACCGTATCTGATCTGGCTTCCACCACCGGCCTGTCAGCGGGAATGCTCTCGAAGATTGAAAACGGCAGGATCTCTCCGTCACTCACCACACTGCAAAGCCTCGCAAGCGTGCTGAACGTTCCTCTCAGCTCATTGTTTACGGGCTTCGATGACACTCGGGAGGCCGTCCTGACTCGATCCGGCAGCGGGGTCGAGACAAAAAGGGCGGGAACTCGGGCAGGGCACCAGTACAACTTGCTCGGCCATCTTGGAAACAACACCAGCGGGGTTGTGGTCGAGCCTTACCTGATCACGTTGGCTGAACAGTCGGACGTATTCCCGACTTTCCAGCACGACGGAATCGAGATGCTGTACATGCTGGAAGGCGAAGTCGACTATCGCCACGGTGACAGGATCTTCTCTCTGAAGCCCGGAGATACCCTCTTTTTCGACGCGGACGCGCCGCATGGCCCCGAGGTTCTGGTCAAGCTGCCGGCAAGATACCTGTCCGTGATTTCCTACAGGCAGTCCCGCTGATCTCGCCAAGTCCAGGCTGCAGGCTTTGGCTTGAAATCTCCGTGTACCGCACCCGTTTCAGCCGCCAAAAGTTCGTATTGAGAAAAAAAGTTTCTTACAGGTAGTGCCTTGAAACGGGATTCGTTAGACTAGCATCTGGTGGACCAGGAAGGGATTCGATCCATGTGCGGGATTGTGGGGCTGTTCCTCAAGGACAAGGAGCTCGAGCCGAAATTGGGTGAGATGCTCACGCAGATGCTGACAACCATGTCGGACCGGGGACCGGACAGTGCTGGCATTGCGATCTATGGCAGGGGCACGCGCGGCAAGGCGAAACTGACAGTGCAGTCGGACCGGCCTGATCAGGATCTTGATGGCTTGGCACCGGAACTGGGACAGGCCATAGGCACGGAGGTCGGCATTCGCCGCATCGACACGCATGCGGTGCTGGAACTGGAAGCAGGAAGAGTCCATGCCGCGCGGAAGGCGGTTCGCGAATTGCGTCCGGGCATAAGGGTGATGTCCGACGGCGAGGTCATCGAGATCTACAAGGAGGTAGGACTGCCCAAGGACGTTGCCGACCGTTTCGAACTGTCCCGGATGGAAGGCACCCATGGCATCGGACATACCCGAATGGCCACGGAATCGGCGGTGACGACAGAAGGGGCGCACCCGTATTCCACCGGGGCGGATCAGTGCCTGGTGCATAACGGTTCACTCTCGAACCACAACGACCTGCGCCGCAAGCTGATGCGCAAGGGTGTTCGGATCGAGTCGATGAATGACACCGAGGTCGGGGCGGCCTACCTGACCTGGAAGATGCAGAATGGCGCATCGCTCGGCGAGGCGCTGGACAGTTCGCTGGAGGATCTCGACGGGTTCTTCACGTTTGTCGTCGGCACGAGGGACGGATTTGGCGTGTTGCGTGATCCCATCGCCTGCAAACCGGCCGTGATGGGCGAAACAAGCCAGTACGTGGCCTTTGGCAGCGAGTACCGGGCGCTGGTGAGCCTTCCCGGAATTGAAGGTGCAAGCGTCTGGGAGCCTGAACCAGCGACCGTCTATTTCTGGAGGCATTGAGATGCAGACATATGATCTCACCGAAAGGGGCCTTCGGGGGCTGAATTCCATTCTGCATGCGCAGAGTGAAGATACCAACCAGGTTAGTTGGGAAGTGGTGAACCCAAGGGGCAGCCATGCGATTGCCGTGGGGTTGGATGCACCGCTCGAAATCACCGTCAAGGGCTCGACCGGGTACTATTGTGCGGGGATGAACCAAGGGGCGGCCATCACGGTCAAAGGTTCGGTAGGTCCTGGAGTTGCCGAAAACATGATGTCGGGTTCGGTCGTGGTCGAGGGCGATGCCAGCCAGTATGCGGGTGCCACGGGCCACGGCGGGCTGTTGGTGATCAAGGGCAACGCCTCCTCGCGCTGCGGCATATCGATGAAGGGAATCGACATCGTCGTGCACGGCAATGTTGGGCACATGTCGGCATTCATGGCACAGGCCGGAAGTCTCGTCGTGTACGGCGATGCGGGTGACGCGCTTGGCGACTCGATCTACGAGGCGCGGCTCTTTGTGCGCGGTTCGGTCAAGAGCCTTGGCGCGGACTGCGTGGAAAAGGAAATGCGGCCGGAGCACGTCTGCATCCTCCAGGACCTGCTTGAACGGGCGGAGTTGCATGCCAGGCCGGAGGAATTCAGGCGCTACGGCTCGGCCCGCAAGCTCTACAATTTCGATATCGACAACGTCGCTGACTACTAGGGAGTTGGGCATGAAAGACACAGACACCGCGATTCCGCGCACCCTGCCGATCCAGTCGGCGACGTTTACCAAAGAAATCAATGCCGAAATTCGCCGCGCCGCCGCCACTGGAATTTACGACATTCGAGGCGGCGGCGCCAAGCGCCGCGTGCCGCATTTCGACGACCTGCTTTTTCTTGGTGCCTCGGTGTCGCGGTATCCGCTCGAAGGGTATCGCGAGCGATGCGACACCTCGGTGACGCTGGGCACGCGCTTTGCCAGAAACCCGATCGAGCTGGATATCCCGATCACCATCGCGGGCATGAGTTTCGGCGCGCTGTCAGGGCCGGCAAAGGAGGCGCTTGGACGGGGTGCGTCGGCTGCAGGCACGTCAACCACGACGGGCGATGGCGGCATGACGCCCGAAGAGCGGCGGCATTCATCCAGGCTGGTCTACCAATACTTGCCTTCACGCTACGGCATGAACCCCAAAGATCTGCGCCAGGCAGATGCCATCGAGGTCGTCGTAGGGCAGGGCGCCAAGCCCGGCGGAGGCGGAATGTTGCTGGGCCAGAAGATCTCTGACCGTGTGGCAGAGATGCGAACGCTGCCCAAGGGGATCGACCAGCGCTCGGCATGCCGCCACCCTGACTGGACGGGGCCGGACGATCTTGAGATCAAGATCCTTGAACTGCGCGAGATCACGGACTGGAGGGTGCCGATCTACGTAAAGGTCGGCGCGACGCGACCCTATTACGACACTGCCCTGGCAGTGAAGGCCGGGGCCGACGTCGTCGTCATGGACGGCATGCAGGGCGGCACTGCGGCCACGCAGGACGTGTTCATCGAACATGTGGGTCTGCCCACGCTGGCATGCATCCGTCCCGCCGTGCACGCGCTTCAGGACTTGGACGTGCATCGTGAGGTGCAATTGGTGATATCCGGCGGAATCCGTAGCGGGGCGGATGTGGCAAAGGCGCTTGCGCTCGGTGCGGATGCAGTCGCCATCGGCACGGCTGCACTCATCGCCATGGGCGACAATGACCCCAAGTGGGAAGCCGAATACCAGAAGCTGGGCTCCAGTTCGGGCGCATATGACGACTGGCATGAAGGGCGGGACCCGGCGGGCATTACCACGCAGGACCCCGACCTGGCTGCCAGGCTGGATCCGGTGGAGGCCGGGCGGCGGCTTCGTAACTATCTCAAGGTCATGACGCTCGAGGCGCAAACGATAGCGCGGGCCTGCGGCCACAATCACCTACGCAACTTTGAGGCCGAAGATCTCTGTGCCCTCACCCTTGAGGCTGCAGCGATGGCTCAAGTGCCGTTGGCTGGGACCGACTGGTACCCGGGGAAGGGCGGATTCTAGAGGGGTCCCCTGTCATGGCAGACCTGGGTCACACGCCGCCGATGACCCTGAGCGCCAGCGGCACGAACCGCCCAGTTGCCGGCAACTCAATCCAGGAAGGTGCTGGAGACGACCTGTGCCTCCGGCAACCGATCGACAAGGCCGTTTCCTGACCAACGAGAAGTTCCTTCAGCAAATCCCCTGCCGGCGGAGGGCAATTTGTACGCGAACGGCATTCGAGCCGTTTACGCCCCCGCGCCTGTTTTTCCCGTCCTGCGTTTCCGACCGGATTGCAGCAGGTGTTTCCGTTGTCGAGCCTGCCGCTTGATTCGCGGGAATGCGAATGGCCGGTCGATTCGGGCAGACGAGATCGGATCGTTTGAGGCATTTCAGCTTCGAAATATTCAAAATAAAGTCATAAATGGATATTAATCTACGATTCCGTGAAAAAATATTGCGAAAAAGACAAAAACTCTGGACAGCGTGTCATTCTCGAAGTTCACTGCCGACAAGCAAGACACGCAGAGCCGTTCGGAGAACCGACAGAGGTCAAGCCTGAAACACACAGACGGTCAGAAAAATGACGAGCGACATGCAAGCCCTGCTGCAGCCCTTTCTCGAAGAATCCGAGCCCAAGCGCGGGCTGCCGGCGGCGGCCTACAGGGACGTGGAATTCTGGATCGCCGAGTGCCAATCCGTGTTTGCCCGGAATTGGGTCTGCATCGGGTTCGCACATGAATTGAAGCAAGCCGGTGATGTCGTGCCCGTAACGGTGGCGGGCCAGCCGCTGCTCATGGTCCGCAATGGCAGCGGCGAGATCAAGGCATTCCACAACGTCTGCCGCCACCGGTGCCTGACACTGGTCGACAAGCCGGGAAATGTCGGAAAACTCATCCGCTGCCCCTATCACGCCTGGGCGTACGATCTGAATGGAACACTGAGGGCCTCGCCGCATTTTGGTGGCACCGGACTGCACGAAGCCAAGGGATTCGACAAGTCGCGCAACGGCCTGGTTCCCGTGCGAACCCATGTCTGGCAAGACTGGGTTTTCGTCAATGTCAGCGGCGAGGCACCGCAGTTCGAGGACTATGCCGGGTCGCTGATCAAGCGGCTTGGGGGGATCAATTGGGAGACTGTAGATAGCATTGGCACATTGGATTTCGGCGAGATCTCGACGAACTGGAAGTTCATCATGGAGAATTTCATCGAACCCTATCATGTGCAGTTTGTTCACAGTTCGACCACGGACCAGCCCTTGTCCGATCACTACACGATCATTGACGGCAACTGCATGGGCAGTGCCGTGGACCTGGACGAAGAGGTCGGCACTTCGGGCAGTCTGGCCGTCAGCTCGCGCTACCTGGCGCTTTATCCGAATTTCATCCTTGGCCGGTACTTTCCGGACCAGTTGGGCGTATATCTCAACATCCCCACCGGCCCGGGCACGATGAACCAGAAGCGCGGGCTGTACACGACAGGTGGCAAGCGGTTGAGCGCAAACGAGATCGAGGACTTGAAGAGGCTCTGGTGGGATGTCCACAAGGAAGACCATGAAATGGTCGAACGATTGCAGGCGGGCCGCGCTTCTAGGGTTTCCGACACCGGGGGTGTCTTGTCCCCGGTCTGGGAAGACAGCGTTCACGCCTTCCAGTCTCTCGTGGCTCGTGACCTGATCGGCCAACGCGGCAACTGACCAAAGGAATTTCCATATGACCGACACTCCCGAAATTTCACGCGGCTTCCGCCTGGCGCACACGATGATGCGCGTGATGGACATGGACAGGTCGCTGCAGTTCTATTGCGGCATCCTGGGCATGACGGTCTTGCGCCGCACCGACTATCCCGAGGGCAAGTTCACCAACACGTTCATTGGCTACGGCCCCGAAGCGGAGTTCCCGACACTGGAACTGACAGCGAACTGGGAACAGGAGGAGCCGTACGAAAAGGGCAACGGCTGGGGCCACATTTGCATCGAGACGCCGGATGTCTACAAGGCGTGCGAAGAACTGGCGGCGGCCGGCGTCAACATCACGCGCCCGGCCGGGCCGATGAAAGGCGGCACACGCGTGATCGCGTTTTGCGAAGATCCGGATGGCTACAAGGTCGAACTCAACGAGTCCATTCTGAAACACTTGGGAAACGAAGGATCCTGACCCGTGCACGACAGGTGGAAGCTGCATAGACGGGACTTGATCGGCAGGCACAGCAGGATGCCGCAGTTGGGCGACACCTGCGTCAGGGATTGCGTGGCCTGGCCGATCGGCAAGTTGATGTGTGGCGCCATCAAGGCCGTCAACGACGTCATGTCCCTGACCTTGGCCTGCGGTGGGCTCCTTGAATTGCGGGAAGGCGATGGTTGTCGGAATCACGGTGGCATGACTTGCGTCTGCGCATTCGGCGATGTTCCCCGCACTCGCGGGACCAGCCCGATCCCTCAGTTGCAATTCGCACGAAGCGGACGGGAACAGCCTCCTCCTCCTGTCCGTCGGGTACCGCGACCGGGACCACTTTGTCAACATGACTTGAATGCAGGGCATCCATGCTGATGTTCCTTGACCTTGCAGAAACACAGGAAATTGCGAAACCGGGCGGAGCAGATCACGTGGCCGGAATCTGACAACCGGCGGCAAGGAACCGCCACATTCCAGCGCTGCCGCGATCCGAACTCGTGGTATGTGCGGTGAAACTTGGACAGGAGAAGTCAAATGCCTGAGGCAAAGGTGAACGACAGAATATACTACGAGAGCTTTGAAGACGCGGTCGAGCGGAACCGGCCAAGAATTCCCGAAGCCAGGAAGCGGCTGGAGGACGCAGGCGTCAAATACGTCATGGGCGCCTGGATCGACATGCACGGCATCCCGAAGACGAAACCGGTGCCGATGAGAGAATTCGAAGAGCTGTGCTTGGGCAAGGGACCCCAATTTGCCGTGCATTCGGTCTCATACGTGCCGGAACTCACTTCCGCCGACAGCGATCAGGTGGTGGTTCCGGACCTCGACGCCGTTTACATCTGCCCGTGGGACAGGTCGATGGCGATCGTCATTTCCGATCTCTACTGGGAGGACGCGCCCTACAACGTCTGCCCCCGACAGGCGCTGAGACGCATGATGCAAGAGGCAGCCCTGAAGGGGTATCGCTTTTTTGCCGGCGTAGAGCCGGAGTTCATCGTCATGAAGCACGACGAGAACGGTCTGCCGGTCAAGGCCTTTGACGACGACCCTGCAGACGGCGTGCGCCCGCGTCGCCAAGCATTTGGCTATGACATCGAATACTCGATCGATTCAATGCCTTTCCTCAAGGACATGATCGATCACATCGAGGGACTCGGCTGGAAGCTGCATGACGTTGTCTGCGAGGGTGGCTATTCGCAATTCGAACTGGATTTTCACTACACCAACATGCTGGAAATGTCTGACCGCTTCGTGTTTCTGCGCATCCTGCTCAAGGAAGTGGCCAAGACACATGGCCTGTTCGTGACCTTCATGCCGAAGCCCACCTTGGGCGATTGGCGGTCGGGTGCGCACATCAACGTGTCGATCAGTCACGAGAGCCGGTCGGGCGAGAACATTTTCAAGACCGTGGATGGCGACTGGAGCGACGAAAGTCGCTGGGCTGTGGGCGGGGTGCTGCAGCATGCAGAAGCGATCACCGCGATCACGTGCCCGACAGTGAATTCCTATAACGGCCTGGTCCCTCGTGTCGGCGGATTCGAAGGCGGAACCGTGACCTGGGCCCCCACCAACATCGCCTACGGCTTCAACAACCGCTCGGCACAACTCCGGCTTCCGCAAAACCGATACTGTATTGAAAACCGCGCCTGCGACATGACAATGAATGTCTATCTGGCGATGGCGATGCACCTGGCTTGCATGGTGCAAGGGATCGAGAACAAGATCGATCCCGGCAAACCGACCGACTTCGACCTCTACGCGAAGACCGAGTCCGAGTTGACCGACTTGGGAATCCGGCGCCTGCCGCGCACCCTGTTGCACGCAATGGAGGCACTGCGCCACGACAAGTTAGCCGAACACGTCATGGGCAAGGTCATGCTCAAGTCCTACCTCGAATACAAGGCGGATGAGTGGGAACGCTATCACCAGTCGGTCACTGACTGGGAAGTCAAGGAATACCTGCGGCTCTACTGACGTCCTGGCCGTCGGGTCGCCCCGTGCAGGCCGGATGCAGGAACTCTGTCCAGGTGGAGGAAGGCGAGCATGCCGGACTACCAGATTCTTGAACTTGGGGACTTTCCGCTTCTGTCAGGTGAAGTCCTGAAGGATGCCAAGCTTGCCTACCGGTGCTACGGTACGCTCTCGTCCGAGCGCGACAACCTGATTGTCTTGCCGACCTTCTTCACAGGCACCGACACCCGCAATGAAGGCTTTTTCGGACCTGGGCGCGCCATTGACCCTGCACGCCACTTCATCGTCAGCCCGAACATGTTCGGCAATGGACGTTCGTCGTCGCCCTCGAACACGCCCGCTCCGCAGGACGGGCCGCGTTTTCCGCTGGTGCAGATGTGGGACAACATTGCCGCACAGCACCGGCTGATTCATGATCAATTCGGAATTGAGAAGATTGCCCTTGTCGCAGGATGGTCAATGGCCGGATGCCAGTCCTACCAATGGGCGGCGCAATATCCGGATATGGTCAAGGCGATCCTGCCGTTCTGTGCATCTGCCAGGACGTCGCCGCACAACTTCGTCTTCCTCGAAGGTGTCAAGGCTGCGCTTTGCGCCGATCAGGCTTGGAATGGAGGCGATTACGACAGGGCGCCGGTTGTCGGGCTGAGAGCCTTTGGCCGCGTTTATGCCGGCTGGGCCTATTCGCAGGCGTTCTATCGTGAAGGCCTGTATCGCAAGCTGGGATTCGAGACCATCGAGGATCTCTTGGTCGATTGGGAGATCGATCACGCCGAAGGCTGGGATGCCAACGATCTCTTGGCAAAGCTGGCAACTTGGCAGGCCGGAGACATCTCGGTCGGACCGCTATACAACGGCGACTTCAAGGCCGCTCTCGGGGCGATAAGGGCACGTGCCATTCTGATGCCATGCTCGCAGGATCTGTACTTCCCTCCGGAAGACAACGAGATCGAGGCGCAGCATATGTCGAACGCACGGTTCCGGTGCTATGACTCGCCTTGGGGCCATTGTGCCGCCAATCCCGGCAACGATGCTGGATTTGCCGCAGCGCTTGATGCAGGGATTCGTGAACTGCTCGGAGAGTGAACGTGTGAGCGGACCAAAAACGCAGGATCACCGTTCCGCTGGGCCGTGGCCTAGTCGAGCGGAAGGGGCCGGTCGGCACAATCGTGACACTGAGGTCGGGGATCTGTAGCTGACATGCCGGATAGGACAGGGAATAAGAAGGCAACTCGAAGGAGAGGCACCCACTCGGTTGAAGGGCGCCTGAACAGCGAGATCATCCGGATGTTGGAAGAAGATGGACGGATGCCGTATTCCGAAATCGCGCATAAGCTTCAGGTTTCCGAGGGCACCGTCCGGAACCGGGTGAATGGCATGAAGGATGCCGGGCTGTTGCGGATTGTGGCCATCGCGGATCCGTCCGCGTCCGATTACAAGGCAGACGCGATGATCTGCCTCAAGGTGGCCCCAGGCATTACTCCCCAAGCCGTGGCTGAACGATTGGGTGAGTTGTCCAGCGTCGTGTACATATTGTGGGTGACGGGGCGATTTGACCTGCTGGTCGAACTGATCTGCGATGATCCGAACGACCTCGCAGGATTTCTGGAAGATCACATACACGGCGTTGACGACATAGTGGACGCCGAGGTGATGCTGGGGCTGAAGAACTTCAAGAACCAGTTTCTTCTCAAACGCAACTGGAAGCCGCGTAGCACCTGAAGAAGCTCAACCGTCGCGGCGTCCTTTGCCGACCGGTCGCGATGCACATCAACGTTGCGGTGACGCGCTCGAAGGCGAGATGGCCTGAAAGGGCGATGATGCCACCTCCAGAAAGCGAAGACTGGCGAACAAGATCTTGTAGAATTCTCAATTCGGGTCGCGTTTGATCCCGGATTCGGGCCTTGCAGCGTCCAACACTCGTATTGGCGGATCAGGCCGTACCATTCCCGCTTTCTTTGGTTGATGGCGTCGCGCGCTGGCCGTCGTTGATCTCGCCGAGACACTGGATCTGATGCCGCACGACCCGGCCGCCCGCTCACGCGACTGTTCTCGGCAACGCTCCAGTAGTGGTGCTCCATGCCGTGCTTGAATCGCCCTTTGCAGCGCACGAACATGAGTGAAGACATCGTTGTAGCGGCTTGCAAATCAAGGAGGCGGGTCGGTACTACACGCGACTTCTGGGGGTCGGGCCCCGGAAAGCAAGGCGTTGCCCGCGCTGAAGCACACGCCGCGTTGCTGAAGCCGGGCTAGGAACGTCCGACCAGGGACTTTGTGGAACTTATTCCGAATCGCAAACCGACAGCCTATCGATAGTTGGCCAGACTGAAACCTCCTTGAAGTGCCATTCCGAACCCGGCAGGAGCCTGTCTGCGGAATGCGGGTGCTGGACGACCTCTTCAATCCCGACTTTGTGCGCTTGCAAGGCAACTCGGCATCAAGGCGACCCTGGAAGGCTCCCATGGGGAATTGAAGACGGCACTGTGCGAGGCGAGTGGAACGGGTGGTCCTTCCTGATTGACGTGTCTGTCGGTGAATCTGCGAGTCCCCGGGAATTCATCCTGACGTGACCGGTTCGGGTTCGCCGGCTGGTGGGAGTTTTCTGAGTAGCCCGGGGTCTGTCATGTTCGAGCGTACCGCGACTTTGGTGTTGTAATGTTCAGCTTTCTGGCAAGACTGCCTTCCGCCGCCGCCCCCGGGCGTTTCAAAGTGAGGAAGTAACTGCTCACCCCCCTCATTCCGGTTTGATGTTTGTGTGACAGGCGATTTGTTTGCATTGAGGTGGATGGCTGTCGGCCACCTTCGGAAAGTCGGTGACCGGGCCGTGACCAGCGCGCGCGCCTTTCGCGTGGGGTTTTCCTGCTCCCGCTCGGCACGATGACCCGATCACCGGGCCGCGCATGTTGCGGT
>JAJEAC010000190.1 GCA_022824315.1 Silicimonas sp. | reverse complement strand
CTGGTCGCCAAGGACCGTGACCGCGTCGTGCGCGAGCGAGAGCTTTCCGGCGGGGAGGCGCGGACCACGAACAACCGGATGGAGCTCATGGCCGCGATTCACGCGCTTGAAGCGCTGACGCGTCCGTCCCGGCTCACGCTTGTCACCGACTCGGCCTACGTGAAGAACGGCATCACGGCCTGGATGCCCGCGTGGAAAGCCAACGGCTGGCAAACGTCAGCCAGGCAGCCGGTAAAGAACGTGGACCTATGGCAAAGGCTCGACGCAGCTCAAAGCGTGCATGACATCCAATGGGCCTGGGTAAAGGGCCATGCCGGCCATCCGGAGAACGAACGCGCGGACGAACTCGCACGACAGGGCATGGCGCCGTTCAAGAAGCGGGTTTCCGGCCGGGGATCATCCTCACGCAACGGGACCGAAGCGCACCTTCGCGATGCAGCAGCGCGCCCCGAACGCGGCAAGGCAAAGGCGCGGCGATCCCGCCGCGCCAGTTGAACGCCCAACCTCAGGCCTAGTTGCCGGTTGCGCTGTCTATGCTGACCGATACGCCCGGCCCCATGGTCGAACTGAGGGCGATCTTCTTCATGTAAGTGCCCTTCGAACCCGAAGGCTTCGCCTTTGACACGGCGTTCACGAACGCCCGGACGTTCTGGGCGAGTTTCACATCCTCGAACGAGGCCTTGCCGATTCCCGCGTGCACGATGCCGGCCTTCTCGACCCTGAACTGAACCTCGCCGCCCTTGGCGGCCTCGACCGCCTCCTTGACGTCCATGGTCACCGTGCCGACCTTCGGGTTCGGCATCAGGTTCCGCGGCCCCAGTATCTTGCCGAGGCGGCCGACGATCGGCATCATGTCAGGCGTCGCAATGCAGCGATCGAATTCGATCGTGCCGCCCTGGATCGTCTCCATCAGGTCTTCCGCGCCAACGATGTCCGCACCGGCTTCCTTGGCCTCGTCCGCCTTGGCCCCGCGCGCGAACACAGCCACGCGAAGGGACTTGCCGGTTCCGTTCGGCAACGTGACCAAGCCACGAACCATCTGGTCCGCGTGGCGCGGGTCGACACCGAGGTTCATCGCGATCTCGACGGTTTCGTCGAATTTGGCCGTGGCGCTGGTCTTGACGAGAGAGACTGCCTCTTCGACCGTCACGTTTTCCTTGCCCGAGAGGGATTCACGAACTGCCTTGATGCGCTTTCCGATCTTCGCCATGACCTACCCCTTCACCTCGATGCCCATCGACTTTGCCGAGCCGAGAATGATCTTCATCGCCTGGTCGATGTCGTTTGCCGTGAGATCCTTCATCTTGGCCTCCGCAATCTCGCGAAGCTGTGCGCTGGTGACCGAACCCACGATTTCACGCGACGGGGCGTTGGCACCGGAATTCACCTTTGCCGCCTTCTTGAGAAAATGGGACGCCGGAGGCGTCTTGATGTCCATCGTGAAGGACTTGTCCTGAAAGTAGGTGACAATCGTTGGGCACGGCGCGCCCTGCTCCATGTCCTGCGTCCTGGCGTTGAACGCCTTGCAGAACTCCATGATGTTGATGCCTCGCTGGCCCAGTGCCGGGCCTACCGGCGGCGAAGGATTCGCCTGCCCGGCCGGCACCTGAAGCTTCATCGTGCCAGCAACTTTCTTGGCCATTTCAGGCCTCCTTTCTCAACACTCCCGGGACGCGTCCCGGAAGACTGCGGTTGATGTGGTCCGGCTTGCGGTCGCGACCGCCTCACCTCCCACAAGGACTTGCCGCAAGGGCGGCAGACGCGCCGGATACTACGGGCAAGTGCTGTTGGCAAGCCCGTCTTGGCCCAGCTTGGCCGGCCTGGTTCTCGGGAATGTCCCGCGCATGATCGGGTCGGACGAGCCATCGCGGACGGCACCGCCAGCACGCTGACCGCGCATTGCACTCGGTGCGTGCCGACCCGGTTGCGGTTCTTGGCACGGTCCGGCACGACATCTCCCGCACGCTGGCCTCGGTTGGGAACGGAAGGGGCTCTCGTGCCTGACTGCCTGCCAACCCGCCTCTGCCAATGCTGCACCCTGCATCGAACGGCGCGGCCGTGTGCTGCAGCAAGCTGCCTCAAGGAGACAGAAACCAGACCGTGACTCTCCCAGATCCTGCACCGCGTCACGCGCGGCGCGCGAGCCACCACCATGCTCCCCAGGCCGGCGCGCTGAACAGCAGCGCCCAGACGGCGATCGACAAGGGGCCGAGCAGTCCCGCAAACACCGATGCCGCCACGGTAAGCGCTCCGAGGGGAATCCCGATCCACCAGGCGGCCCGACGGTACCCCAGGCGCCAGAGCCTTCGGCAGCCCAGGGCAAGAGGCAGCCCGCACGGCGCCAGCACGATCAAGGACGACGACGCCATGATCGCGGCCGTCACCCACATCCCGGCGTCCGAAGTTCCGCCTGCGTCCGGCAGGAACCGAGCTGCCGCCTGCACGACCACGCCGACCGGCAACCAGAGCAACGCCAGCGGCCAGAACCCGCGCCGCTTCCTCGGGGCTTCGCTGTCCATGCCGACGGGATGCACGGTCGGCGACTGCAATTCAAGAGGCGGCGTCGACAAGGCCGCAACCTGGGAAATCGGGACACTGCGGCACCGACCTGTGCCGGAACCTGGCGGAGACGAGGGGAGCCGTCCTCTCGATGGAGCGCTTGCTTCGCGAGACGCAGCCGTCGGCGGGCGCGGAAGATGCGCTCGTTGCGGACGTTCAAAAGAGACGACTGCCCATATCTTAACTGTTTGTAATCATTACAATATTATTCGCCCCTCGATCCGTCCTTGCGGTTTGTCAACACTATTGCAACACGGTGCCTCGGCGGCAACGGCAAACACTCCGTCCGCCCGTGGAAATGAGCCGCATTTCAGGTCCATCGATTCGCAGGAAGCCAGCATCCTCGGGTTTCGGTGCGGACCATTTGCCGATCCGGGCAGTCCGCGCCAACGACAGTTGCGGCCCTGGCCCCGTTCCGACCGGGAACGGCGAGATTCGCCAGCCGACAGACAGCCGGTGACAGCGGACGGGAGAGCCTTGATCCGGCGCGAATTCACGGCGATTGCGGCCCAGCCAAGGGCCGGATGCGCAAATCGCGGAAAGTCCCGTGCATGCGGGCGCTGGAGGCTCTTCCTCAAGATTCCGATGCGCAGACATGAATGAGATCACGCAGACCAAATTGGAGTCGTGCAAATCGCTTGCAGTGATCCCGGTCCGAAGAAGGCGTTGATGGCAGCATGCATCCGCTTTCCGGAGCCGCCGTTCCCCGTGTCCTGCGATGTCTGGCCGTCAGTTCGTGGAGGCTGTCCTGGCGGGCGGACTGCGGCTGAAAACGGCAGGATTCCACACCCGAAGCCTGTCCGGGTCGCCATCGAACGGTTGAGTCCCGCAAGCGAAGGCGGCTACAAGGCGCGCCATGGGATCCGTTGCAGACAAGATCGCGAAGAGGATGGTCTCGGCACGG
>JAJEAC010000128.1 GCA_022824315.1 Silicimonas sp. | reverse complement strand
CCCACATGAAGACGAACCCGGGCATTTCCTTTTCGGAACTCCGCGACAAGTGCTGCGACGACAAGAACATGGTCCGCGAATGGCGCGCCCTGGTGTCGATTGACTCCAGCCTGAAGGACTTCGTCGCAAAGGGGCTTGCCGAAAAGCGCGACGGTGGCTGGCACTATGTCGGCTGACCTGCCCAGATGCGCCGTGCTGGGCTCGGGTACCATGGGCGGGCAGATCGCCTTGTCCCTTGCCTTGGGCGGGGCGCAAGTGGCGCTCTGGGGACGTCGTGCCGAAGCGCTCGGCCCCGCGCTTGATCGCTGTGCAGAGGGCTTTGACTTTCTCGCGGGACATGGGTTGACTGATGCCGTGGACCGCAAGCCGGTTCTGGAACGGATCACGCCTCAGGCCGACCTTGCCAATTCCGTCGTGGATGCAGGTTTTGTAATCGAGGCGATAGCGGAGGATCTCACGTTGAAGCAGGCGCTGCTGGGTGAGGCAGAACTGGCTGCACCAGTGACGGCAGTCCAGTCCTCAACCACTTCCGCTCTGAGTGCCAGCGCCCTGCAATCCGACCTCAGGCGTCCGCAGAATTTCTGCATCGCCCATTATGCCCAACCCGCCCATCTGGTCGAGCTTGTCGAGGTGGTGCCTGGGTGCGACAGCTCGGACCGTGCCGTCGCGGCTACAACCGCGCTCTTGACGAAGACCGGCAAGACGCCGGTCACATGCCCGGACATTCCAGGCTTTCTATGGTCGCGAATCCAGCATGCGGTGCTGCGCGAGTTTGCGTCGCTCGTCGGCCGGGATATGGTGACCCCAGAGGCTTGCGACACGATCCTGAAGGTCGGCTATGCGTCGCGGCTGCCCGCCATGGGGGCATTCGAGCACGCTGACCTTGCCGGACTGGACTTGATCAACTCAGACGCGGCCAAGGCGGTTTGGGCCGATCTGTCAACCGTCACCGACCCCGCGGAAACCCCGGTTGGCGAACTGTTCGGCAACGGCCAGCTGGGCATGAAGTCGGGCCGGGGGTTTTATGACTGGACCGTACGGGACGCTGAAGCCTTCAAGCGTCGGCGCGACGAGGAGATCATTCGAAAGATCAAGTTCAATCGAGGCGCAGAAGAAGGAAGAACGCCGGAAGAGGAAAGCTCATGAGCGGTGTGCAACTTGTTGACGTGACCAAGTACTACGGCACGGTGAATGTCATTCCGCCGCTGAACCTGTCCTTTGACGAGGGTGAGTTCGTCGTCATTGTCGGGCCCTCTGGCTGCGGAAAATCAACGACGCTGCGGATGATCGCGGGGCTTGAGCCGGTGACCAGCGGCACGATCCAGATTGCGGGAAAGGACGTCACTTGGGCTCGACCCAAGGAGCGCGACATCGCCATGGTGTTCCAGTCCTATGCGCTCTACCCGCATATGGATGTAGCTGGAAACATGTCCTTTGCGTTGCGGCTGGCGGGCACGTCGAAAGAAGAGGTCACGCGCCGGGTCCGAGCCGCTGCCGAGATGCTGGAACTGACGGAGTATCTTGAACGCAAGCCCAAGGACTTGTCCGGTGGGCAGCGTCAGCGTGTCGCCATGGGACGTGCCATCGTGCGCGATGCGTATTGTTTCCTGTTCGATGAGCCTTTGTCGAATCTCGATGCCAAGCTGCGGTCGACCATGCGGACCGAACTGGCGATCCTGCACAAAAGGCTCGACCGCACGATGGTCTACGTGACCCATGACCAGATCGAGGCAATGACCATGGCCGACCGGATCGTGATCATGGAACAGGGGCACGTTCAACAGGTCGGCACACCGCGCGAAGTCTACAACAATCCCAGGAACCTGTTCGTCGCGGGCTTCATCGGCTCGCCCTCGATGAATTTCCTCGACGCGGAGCTGCAGGGCGACGAACTACGCGTCACAGGTCAAGGCTTCGATCTGCCTCTGCCGCCGCGTTTGCACGAGGCCGTGCAGGGGCAAAGGGTACGCCAGGTCATCGTCGGACTTCGGCCCGAGCACTTCGCGGCCCGGCACGCCGGCGGCGGTACCGAGGCGTCCTTTCTCGCGCCGGTCGACTTGGACGTGAAGGTTGCGGAATACATCGGCTCAAGCCAGTTTCTGGCTGCCGACATCGGCGGCAGACAAGTCTCGGCCGCAATCGAGGTCGGGCCGGACAGCGCACCGCTGACCAGCGGAACGTACCTGTTCGACACCAACCGAGTCTACCTGTTCGACAAGACGACGGGCGATGCCATCGCCTGAGGAGTTCCATTGAATGACACAAAGGAGGATACCATGTCATCTGGACTAACGAAGAAGACGACGGCCACGGTTGCGGCGATTCTGTGTGCAACCGCGTCATTTGCCAACCCGTACGAGAAATACGAGGGCACCACGCTCGTGGTCAGCTGGCCCGCGCTCGCGCATTTCAGTGCAGCGGAGGCACTAGTGGATGAATTCACCGAGGAAACCGGTATCGAGGTCGAGATCGACGCGCTGCAGTATCTCAAGCTGCGCGACCGCCAGATCCTCGAGATGTCGAAGCCCGAGGGCGAATACGACGTCGTTTCCTGGGTGGTCATGTGGAAGGGCGAATACGTATCGAAGGGCCTCTTGACCCCGCTCAGCCAGTTCTTCACGTCAGGCTCGCTGGTCGACCCGCAATATGACATCGATGATGTTGCCGGTGCCTACTTGCAGAACGGCGGCGTTGTCGGTGGCAAGAAGGGATACATGCCTGGGGTTTCCGGCGCTCTCTATGGAATTCCATTCGGGGCCGAGACCTCGATCCTTGCCTACCGCAAGGACATCTTCGAAGAGCAGGGCATTGAAGTGCCGACCACCTATGACGAACTGGCGGCGGCGATGACCAAGCTGCATGACGCAGGCATCCCTGCGCTGACCTCGCGCGGCAAGACCGGCCATCAAGTGACTGCAGGCTGGTTGCTGCATCTCGCGCCGTTGGGCGGGAAGATCTTTGACGACGAGTGGAACCCGGTCGTGAACTCGCCCGAGGCCGTGAAGGCGGCCGAGTTCATGCGTCACGTCGCAAAGACCGGCCCGGTCGGCATCGAGACCTTCGGCTTCGGCGAGGCTGCGGCGGCCTTCCTGCAAGGCGATGCCGCCATGCATCTGGATACGCTCAAGATCGCGGCCATGTCGCGCAACCCGAGCCTTTCCAAGATCGACGGCAAGGTCGGCTACGCCCTCCATCCGGTGGGAACCCGTTGCGGC
>JAJEAC010000076.1 GCA_022824315.1 Silicimonas sp. | reverse complement strand
TGGTCGCGGCGCTGGTCCTGTCCAAGCCAATCCTGGGACGCATGGACCTTCTTGCAACGCTGAACGGAGCGATCGCCGGGCTCGTGGCGATCACCGCCGGGCCGGATCTCGTCGACCACCAGTGGGCGATCCTGATCGGCGCAGTTGGCGGCGCAATTGCCGTTGCCGGACTCCGGCTGCTGGAGATGGTTCGCGTCGATGACGTCGTGGGCGCGATACCGGCCCACCTGTTCGCGGGCATCTGGGGCACGCTGGCCGTCTGCATTGCCGCTGGCGGAAACCTGTTCGTGCAGCTGACGGGCATCGTTGCCATAGGCATCTTTGTCTTTGGCGTCTCGACCGCGATCTGGATGCTGATCGACCGGCTCATCGGACTGCGCATTTCCCCGAGCGCGGAGCAGCTGGGGCAAGATGTCGTGGAACTCGGCATCGAGGCCTATCCGGAGTTCGTGGCCATCCCCGAACCGGATGACGACGACGATTGACGCTGCCGCGACCCGACAGGGAGAGGCGCTGCATCGGCAGGCGTGCCCGCTCGCGTTCATTCGCGGGGCGCGCCAAGTTCAATCGGGGCATTCGGGCACATGCCTGTTTGCCCTGACAGGCGACAGGCCGGTACATCCGTCGGGACCGATGCGCCACCCCAGTGCGTGAGCGCATGACCGACCCTAAGTCACTCCTGAACAGGTTCGACAAGATCCAGTTGGGCAAGTCCGGCGTGGCCAGGAAACGGCGCCCCCGCAGACCCGGAAGTTCCGGAACCCGCCCGGCGCGGGAACGGCGGCCCGCGCGCTGGTGTCGCCAAGAGGCGCGACTTCCAGTCCCCAGGCCGCCGTCCTGCGGCCTGATGGCGCAATCAGGCCGGTGTCACGGGATCGGAGCCGACGGCGGATACGCGGCGCGGCGGAAACCGAAGCCGGGAACCGCGGAACGGAGGGGTTTTCGGGCGGACAGGAATTAGTCTGCCGGCACCGCTGCGACAGTGTTTGCACTCGCGATTCCGGCTGTACCTGCAACGCCCAAGGCGGCGGGGGCGGTCATTGCTGGTATCCGAACTAGTCGCGGCGAGCGCCGGGCCGAACAGCCAACTGCTCGAACGAACTAGCGTCGGTTCGGTCTGTCGTGCTCGCGGCATTCGACCACTACGTCAGTTCCATGCGTCATCAACAAAAGCGACGGAGGAATCTCTATTTTCAGTAGATGCGAAATCGTCAATGACTCTGGCCGGGGATCGGAACCGAACTTGCTGACAGTAGCGATCGGTCGCCCGCCAGGCGCGTGGTGACCGGTGAACATTGGGATTCTCGAGGCTAAGCGTTCGCTTGCGCCAGCGAAAAACCCGTGTAGTTGACGCTCTTGAGTTCGGTGTATTCGTGCAGGCCGCCGATGCCCAGTTCCCGGCCGACCCCGGAACAACCGAATCCGCCGCGGGAAACGGCGGGATGTTCGGCCAATAAGCCTTCGCCGGTGGACGTTGCATAAACGGCGCCGGCACGGATGCGGTTAGCCACACGTCGCGCCTTGGCAGGATCGGACGACATCACTGTCGAGGCCAAACCGAAAGCGGTGGAGTTCGCCTCCATGACCGCTTCGGCTTCAGTGAAAAACGAGCGCACTGAAAGCACTGGTCCAAAGACCTCTTTCTGCCAGACGTCCGCTTCGCGCGGCACATCCGTCAGTACGGTCGGCTGGATGAAGTATCCCTCGGCATTGTCGACCGCACTCGGATCGGGGGAACCACCGCCGGTGAGCACTTCGATCCCCGACGCCTTGGCATCATCGAGAAAGCCGAGGACCTTCTGATACTGCGACTCGCATACCACGGGCTGCACGACATCAGTCATGCCGGGCTCCCAAGCACGGTCGCCACGGTCCTTTTCAGCAATTGGATCAGTCGCAAAGGGAAGTCTCTCCAACTCTATCTTCAGCTTCTCGAGCAACGGCGCCTTGATGTCTTCGTGCACCACGAGTCGCGTGTGCGCGGTGCAGATTTGGCCGCCGTTGGTCAAGAAGCCCTTCATGGTCGTTTCGACCGCTAGATCGAGATCAGCGTCATCGAATACCACCAGCGCTGACTTGCCGCCGAGTTCCAGAGCGCATTGCGACAATTTAGGTGCGCAAGCTTCCATGATCTTGCTGCCGGTAAGCGATGAGCCGGTGAACGAGATCATCGACACCGACGGTGAGGCGGCTAGCGCCGCGCCAGCATCTCGGTCGCCGGTGATGAGATTGAACACGCCCGGAGGAACGCCTGCGTCCCGCGCAAGTTTGGCGATGAACATACACGAAAGGCCGGCGATTTCTGAGGGCTTCAGAATCGCGCAATTGCCGGCGACCAGCGCCGGCGCCACCTTGCGAAAGGCGACGTTGAGCGGGTAGTTCCAAGCGGAAATCAGACCGACCACGCCGATCGGATCTCGTCTGTAGACGACGTCCCATTCCTCGGGCGGCACGCCGCCCTCACCGCCGCCGGAGTTCACCGGCATGTCCTGCGCCTGGTCGAGCACGGCGCCGAGTGAGCACCAGTACTTACCCTCGCCAGCCGCGCCGCCGATGGCCATGGCAGCTTGTCGAAAAGGCTTGCCGACGTCGGCGGCTTCGATCTCGGCGAGCATCTCGACATGGTCTTCAATCCCTTGCGCCATCCTGGCAACGATCTTGGCGCGCTCGGCGGCTGCCATGTTCGCCCAAGTGCCTTCCGCCCAGGCCGACTCGGCGGCTGCGACGGCCGCCTGCACGTCGTTCGCCTTGCCACGTGGGAGTTCATGCACGACTTCGCCTGTCGCGGGGTAATAAGTGGAGAATTTTTCGCCGTCCAAAGGATCAACGAATTCCCCGCCTATAAAGAGCTTGTTGAAGCACTCGGCGGTCAGGTGCGTTTGCACCTTGGCTAAAGATTCGTTGGTGCTCGATTCCATTTCTCCAACCTGCTTGTGGCTTTTTGGGGGATTGTGCGACGCGGTTTGCCTAGTTTGCGGATCCTCTGAAGCTCAATTTCTCACGTACATGGGTAGACCGCGAGTGCGAATTGTTCGGGCACCGAAGGAGCGTCGCTGTCTTGTCTGGTTACTCCGGGGGCACGGCGAGGTCAAGGCCGCTGGGTCACCTTCCGGGTTGTTCGGGAAAATGTGGGCCGATGACGAGTTTGCGGACTACGCGCCGCCTGACGGCGCCCTCGCAGGACCCGAAGTTGCATGCCCCGCCCGACGCGGGAAAGGCAACCCATGCGCCGGTGTCACCAAGGGGTGCGAACTCCAGTCCCGACGGCGGATACACAGGCGCGGCGGAAATCGATGCCGGGAATCGCGGAATGGAGGGGATTTCGGACGGACACGAACTATCTGGATTGGCACCGCGACACGAATTTCCGAACACCCGAGCGCGCGTTGCAGCGCACCCGGACGACGCTGCGCCCATGCAGGCCAGTCTCGTCCGTCACGGTACACTGCCAGGATCACGCAGACGACGTGTAGAGCGCGCGTCTGTAGAGGTGCCAGGTTGCATGTCCGAACACGGGCAAGGCGACGAGCAGCCCCAGGAACAGGGGCAGCATCGCGACTAGCAGGCTGGCGGCAATGATCGCAGCCCAAATGCACATGACCAGCTTGTTCCTCGCGACGGTCCTGACGCTGATCAGCATTGCCGTTACGAAGTCGATTTCCTTGTCCACCAGCAACGGAAGCGACACGACAGTCAGCGCGAATGTCAGGAATGCGACCGCGCCGCCGACCACACCTTGAAACGCGAGCATCGAGAAGCCGGTGGGCGTCCCGTACAGGTCCCAAGAGGTCAAGACATTGGTCATGGCCGCGCGCCCGAGGAACAGCGCGAAACTCATGTGTGCAAAGACACTCCAGAACAGGAAAACGAACGCGAGAATCGCGCCGACCCAAGGCAACTGTCGTCCCCGCTCCTTCCAGACCACGGTGAGAATTCCGACCCATTCCAGCGGCTCGTCCGCCTCGATCCGCCGACTTGTCTCATAGAGCCCGACCGCGGCAAAGGGAGCAACCAGCGGGAAACCGAGCGCAAAGGCGAGAGTCCAGAAAAAGGTGCCGGCACCAAGCCAGACTAGCAGCCACCCCGAAACGACATAGACGCAACTGAACAGGATGCCGTAGAGAGGCGCTCTCCTGAAGTCGTGGATCCCGGCCTTGATCGACACGAACAATTCGGCCAGCGTGACGTCCGCGATTTCCGGAACCGGGCTGGCAGCCGACTCGCTCTGGACACCCTGATTCATTGCCCCGCGCCTTGAAGAGTTCTGCGTTTGCTCACGCGACATCAATCTGCCGCGTCCGTTTCGCGTCTGCAAGCGATTGCCTTGAAGCCTGGAACGGGCATTGCTATCACGCGCTCGCCAAGATTTGCGTGGAGAGGTGTCATGCGTGCCGAGGCGGAAAACACGGTCGCCGCCATCGAGAAGTCGCTCGATCTGCTGGCCCAGCGCATGGACTGGGAGACGGCAGGACATCGTCTGGAAGAATTCAACGCGATGGCCGAAGACCCCAATCTATGGAGTGATCCCGGGCGCGCGCAGTCGCTGATGCGCGAGCGCCAGAAGCTCGTTGACGCGATGGAACGCCTCACGTCCATGCGGCAGGAACTCTCGGACAACGTCGAACTGATCGGGCTCGGGGAGCAGGAAGACGATACGGAGGTCCTGGCGGATGCGAGGGCGGCGCTGATGTCGCTCGCCGAACGCGCCTCCCAAGCCGAAGTCGAGGCGCTTCTGGATGGCGAAGCCGATGGCAACGACACCTATCTCGAGATCAATGCGGGTGCCGGTGGAACGGAGAGTTGCGACTGGGTGAAAATGCTGGCGCGCATGTATGAACGCTGGGCCGAAGCCCATGGCTACGAGGTACAGGTCCAGTCCCTCCAACAGGGCGAAGAGGCAGGGTTCAAGTCGGTTTGCTTCAAGATCGCGGGCCCGAACGCATACGGGTGGCTTAAGACCGAAAGCGGCGTGCACCGGCTGGTGCGCATTTCCCCCTACGACAGCGCGGCGCGGCGGCACACGTCCTTCTCGTCCGTCTGGGTCTACCCCGTCGTCGACGACAACATCGAGGTCGAGGTGAACCCGGCGGATGTCCGCATCGACACCTTTCGCTCGTCCGGGGCTGGCGGACAGCACGTCAACACCACGGACTCCGCCGTCCGGATGACACACTTGCCGACAGGCATCGTGGTCACTTCGTCCGAGAAGTCCCAGCACCAGAACCGCGAAATCGCCATGAAGACCCTGAAGTCCCGCCTGTACCAGCTCGAACTCGAAAGGCGGAACGCCGAAATCACCGAGGCCCATGAAGGCAAGGGAGACGCCGGCTGGGGCAATCAGATCCGCTCGTACGTCCTGCAGCCCTACCAGATGGTGAAGGACCTTCGTACCGCGCACGAGACGTCCGACACGGCAGGCGTTCTGAACGGCGATCTTGATGCATTCATGGCGGCCACGCTGGCTCTCGGCGTTTCCGGGAAGAAGCGGGACGAAGCACGGGCGGGCTAGCGGCATCTTCCATGCCTTGAACGGGCGTGCCCGCATTTGCGCTGGACGCGCGCGAGCCCGCGATGCGGGCCCGCATCCTCAATAGAGCCCGCCAGCCGAGATTTCGCTTTCAGTTGCCTGGTCCGGCACGTCCGGGTCAGGCAACGCCTCGTTTCCAGCGTCCAGGATGGCGGGACCCTGTCCCTCTTCGCCCCCTTCCAGGTCATCCAGGTTCGGCAGGTTTGCCCCCAAGGCAAATCCGCCGTCAAAGGCAACGCCAAAGACCGGTTCTTCGCCTTCGCGGAAATATTCGGCAACCACGTTGTCGCCAACCGCCTCGTCGGCAAGGCGCGCACCGTTGTGGCGGTCGATGTTTATGAACTGTCCGCCCGGCGGCACGACAAAGCGTCCGCCACCGTATTTCTTCACGGCCTCTTCCATGAACGTCTGAAACACCGGGGCGCACATCCTGCCGCCCGACGCGCTGCGGCCAAGGGGTTCCGGCTGGTCATAGCCGATGTAGCAGCCAGCCGCGATTGTCGACGTGAAGCCTATGAACCAAACGTCGCGCGCATCGTTCGTCGTGCCCGTCTTGCCGGCCACCGGGACGTCCAGGTTGATCGCACCGGCCGCCGTGCCACGCTCGACCACACCCTCCATCATGGAGGTGAGCTGGTATGCAGTGATGGGATCGAACGCGCGTTCCCGGTCGGACGTGATCGCGGGCACGAGACCCTCCGGAAGCTCCCTCAAGCCGCATTCCACGCAGTTTCTGCGGTCGTGTCGATGAATCGTCGTGCCCCAGCGGTCCTGAACCCTGTCGACGAGTGTCGGGATCACCCTTTCGCCCCCGTTTGCGAACATCGAGTAAGCCGAGACCATTCGATAGAGCGTGGTCTCCTGAGCTCCAAGGGAATTGGCCAGATAAGGCTCCAGCCGATCATAGACGCCGGATCGTTCCGCGTAGCCTGCCACGACCGGCATTCCCACCTCCTGGGCCAAGCGCACCGTCATCAGGTTGCGGGACCGTTCAATGCCCGTTCTCAAAGGCGCTGGACCATAGAACTTGTCTGTCGCGTTCTTGGGGCTCCAGACGGTTTCATCGGCCATCTCCACCTCGATCGGAGCATCGATGATGATCGTGGCAGGCGTGAAACCGGAATCGAGAGCCGCCGCGTACACGAAGGGCTTGAATGAGGAACCCGGCTGCCGAAGGCCCTGCGTCGCGCGGTTGAAATTTGACTCCTGGTAGGAAAAGCCTCCCTGCATTGCGAGCACACGACCGGTGTTCACGTCCATCGCCATGAATGCCCCCTGCACGCCCGGGACCTGCCGTAGCGAGTAGTCCGGACCGGATGACGTATCGCCTTCGTGCCGCACGTAGATCACATCGCCAACGTTCAGGATGTCACCGGGCTCCTTCGCCTTCCTGACCCATTCGACGTCTTCGGCCGTCAGAAGGAACTCGTCTTCACCTCCTGCCCGCCGCTCGACGCCAATGCGGGCCGCGTTGCCGTCAATCCCGAGCACCACGGCCGGCGACCAGCCATCCACGTCCCGGGCGAGATTTGGAATCTCCGCAAGCGCCGCCCGCCAGTCGGCGTCCAGTTCCTCGGTCGCGATCGTGGCGGCAGGCCCCCGCCATCTGCCTCGCGCACGATCATATTCTTCCAAGGCGTGCCGAAGGGCCTGCGCTGCAATCCTCTGCATTTCGGGATCGACGGTCGCGCGGATCGTGAGGCCCGCCGACTTGAACCCGTCATCGCCGAAATCCCGGCTGAGCTGCCGCCGGATTTCCTCGGTGAAGTAATCTCGCGACGGAAGCCGGGTTGCGAAGGATTCCCTGTCCCCTGCCTGGACCGTCAGCAACGGTGCGGCCACGGCGGCGTCGTATGCGTCCCTGTCCAGGTGCCCGTTCTGCCACATCTCCCGGAGCACGAAATTCCGTCGCCCGATCGCGCGCTCGGTCTCGCGAACCGGATGATAGGTCGACGGCGCCTTTGGCAGCGCAGCCAGGTAAGCCGCGTCCTGGGCCTCCAGTTCTGTCAGGGTCTTGTTGAAATAGGTCTGGGCGGCAGCGGCCACGCCGTATGCATTTTGGCCAAGGAATATCTCGTTGAGGTAAATTTCCAGGATCTTTTCGCGACCAATCGTGGCAACCATTCGATTGGCCTGGATCAGTTCCTTGATCTTGCGCTCGATCGCGCGTTCGCTGCCAAAATAGATGATCTTGGCCACCTGCTGCGGAATGGTCGAGGCTCCCCTGAGTGACTGGCCTCTTGATTGCACGGCCTCGTAGAGGGCGGCAGCGATCCCACGAACGTCGAATCCTGCGTGCTCGTAGAAGTTCTTGTCCTCGGCGGACATGAAGGCCTGCTTCACGAGGTCTGGAATCTCGTCAAACGGAATGTAGATGCGCCGCTGCTGGGCGTACTCGTCGATGATCCGTCCTTCCGGCGAGTAGATCCTGGTCAGCGTTGGCGGCTGATAGTTCGCAAGAGACGAAACGTCCGGCAACCCCTTTTCGTGGGCCGCGAACACCATCCAGACCAGCAGCAAAAACGCCAGTACGCCAAGCGTCAGAAAGCTGAATGTCGCGCCTGCAAACAAGAGGATGAACCGGATCACGCCCCCTCCCGCCATTGCCTGGATCACCCTATATGATGCCTTCAGAGGCGAAAAAAAAGTGCCGGGCCGGGATTTCGGGGCTGGCCGTGGCTTCGCCGGCTGAGTCCGCATTGCCCTCAGGCCGGTTTCCTCCATTCCGCCGTCCCCGGCACTCGAGGTGGGTTGCAGCGGTGGTTCAACCCTACGCGGCGGCATCGCGGGCCTCCATGAAGCGGTTGAGGCGCACCAGGCCCTCCTCAATGTCCGCAGTCGAGCGCGCGTAGGAAAACCGTATCGTGTGTCCGCCCCTCGCCTTGTCGAAGTCCACGCCGGGTGTGACCGCGACGCCCGCCTGATCCAGAATTTCTTGCGCGAACGTTTGGCTGTCATCCGTAAACTGCGCAACATCGGCATATGCGTAGAACGCGCCGTCCGGCGGGGCGATCCGGTCAAACCCGCAATCCGCCAAGCCCTTGATCATCAGGTCACGGTTGGCACGATAGGTGGCCACGTTCCGTTCGAGCTCCTCGTCGCAGTCCATCGCCGCAAGCGCGGCGACCTGACTTGCATGCGGAGCGCAGATGAACATGTTCTGGGCGAGTCTCTCGATCGTGCGCACATGCGCCTCCGGGACGACCATCCAGCCCACACGCCAGCCCGTCATGGAGAAATACTTGGAAAAGGAATTGATCACACAGACATCGTCCGAGATTTCGAGCGCGGTGACTGCCGGGCGCTCGTATTCGAGACCGTGATAGATCTCGTCCGAGATGAAATGGGCATTCCGCTCGGCCGCCGCATCAATCAGCGCCGCCAATGCCGGCCTGTCCAGCATGGTCCCCGTCGGATTTGCCGGCGATGCAACAATCAGGCCATTGATGTCATCGGGCAGCAGCTCCGGCACGGGTTGGTACCGATCCTCGGCACGGGTTTCGACATCGGCCGGGACCAGGCTGAGCGCACGCAGTATCTGGCGGTATGAAGGATATCCGGGCGCTCCGAGCGCCACCCGTTCACCGGCCTCGAAGAGCGCGGTGAAAGCCAGCAGGAATGCGCCAGACGATCCAGCCGTGACGATGACACGCTCCGGCGACAGGTCGACACCGTATCGAGATCCGTAGAGCGCGGCGATCTTCTCTCTCAGCGCAGGAACGCCCAGTGCGAGCGTGTATCCGAGCGCGTTCCTCTCCATGGAGTCCGCGAGCGCTTGCCGCGCCTTCTTCGGCGCGGGCGTGCCGGGCTGACCGACTTCCATATGTATGATGTGCCGACCTTGCGCCTCGGCCCGCGCAGCCGCTTCCATGACGTCCATGACAATGAACGGGTCTATTTCGGACCGACGGGAGAGGCGCATTAAACTGTCCTTGGTGATGAAGTGTCCTCTGCCAAAGATGCCGAGCCGCGTCAATCAAGGCATGCGCCTGGACATGGATGCTTGATTGGATACTGGTGTCGCACCAACGCATCGGGTCGGTGTGGCGGTTGCCCCAGCCAGGTTCCGTCCGACTGGGACGGTGCGGTCCCGCGACATGGCAGGGACCGACGAAAGGGCCTTGGATGCGCCTGCGCCAGTTCACCGCGGCAGGCCGCGGTGACCGACACCCGACTGGGAGGAGAACCAGCCGAAGTTTGGCCAGAACTCGGTCATGCCATTGGAGATCCAGCGTAACCGGATGCTTGAATCTGGTCGCCGAAGTAACGGGTGCGAACCGGCTGCGCGTAGCCATTGCGACCGATCATGGCAACGAGCCCTTCAATCCGCTCCAAGGCACGCCGCTTGGATCGAGGAGAGGGCGTCGTGCGCCTCCCGGTCCTATTGTGTCAACACGCAAGCGACCGGGATGTTCGGCACCAAGCGATTCGGCGCCTGCCCTGCAACTTCCTCGATCAGGGTCTTTCAGCGCCGCATTTGTTCGGCAGGTTGATCGACACTAAAGCACAGATAGAGGGCTTCGCCATCCGTCATCCCAAAGCTTGCGCCTATTGTGGAAGAGACTGCGAACGGCACGAATCCGCGTTTGGCCAGGTCACTCGAAAAGACATACCCGCTTTCGCCGATCTCGAAGGCGGACGCCGACAACGGCAAGACCGCCACCCAAATAGTCCAGACAAGGCGCTTCATATTCCAACGTCTCCAAATTTCCGATCAAGTCTAGCGCGACGTTGCAAGCGACCGATTCCGCCTGAAGCAGCTATATCCGGAACACATATTGGGCAAGCCTGAGCGATGCAGGGTGCGCATGGCCTCGCGAAAATGTGCCAACGAGGTCGCCGGTGTCGTGCGGCTGCTTCATGATCAAGCAGCAAAGGCAACATTTCACACGTTGAGACCGCACAGGCCGATTTTTTCCTGCTTTGTTCCAGTGATGCGAGCATGCATGCCTCGCCGCGGAGAAAGAACGAAATCCGAGTCAGATCCTCGCGTTGACTGACGTTTGCGAGTCAGGCTTCGTGCCATGCACGC
>JAJEAC010000025.1 GCA_022824315.1 Silicimonas sp. | reverse complement strand
TGCTGGACATATTGCTGCTCGGCTTTTGCCTGTTTTGCAGCAGAATGGCCGATCTGGCGCAAAAAGTCTACGAACGAATTTCCGTGTCATCAACGCAACAGACTGATAATGAACGAAAAGAATTTCTAGCGGGAACTACTGCTGTTACGCTCGAACAATCGACTGATCGAGCAGGCAAAGAGCACGAATGGATATCGACCTTCTCAAGAGATTTGGCTCGATCCGCATCTTCGCGAAAGGCGGAAAGCTGGCGCCGCACAAGCCGCTGCTTCTTCTCTACGCGCTTGCACAATTCAAGAACGAGAGGATCGAGCGTATCGTCTTCAGCGATGCCGAATCAATGGTTGACCCGCTCATCCAGACCTATGGTCCGTTCAACGCCAAGACGAGCGTGACCTATCCCTATGCCCGGCTTGCCAACGATAAGAGCGGGATTTGGTGGATCGAGAAACATGAAAAAAACGCGTCCGGTGATCTGAGCCTCGCCGAGGCGCGCGACCGCGACCTCAAGGCTGGATTCTCGGAAGATGTACTAAGGAAATTCCGCGAGAATCCCAAACTCATCGATCTTGTGGCGATAAATCTCCTTGATCGCAACTTTCCGCCGAGCCTGCACAGAGACATACTGGATGCGGTCGGTCTTTATCTCGGCCAAGACGAACTTGAAGTAGTCATCCGCAAGAAGCGAGATCCCAGATTCCGGGGCATCGTTCTTTCCGCCTATTACGAGCAGTGCGCGATCTGCAAATACGACATCAAGATGAATGGTGCGGCTGTCGCCCTCGAGGCCGCCCATATCCAGATGCACTCAGCCGGCGGACCTGACGAGGTGACCAACGGCCTCGCGCTGTGTGTCATCCATCACAAGCTCTTCGACCTGGGCGCGCTGACCGTTGACGATGACATGAATGTCCGGGTGTCCGAGCGCGTCGTTGGCGACTGGGGGCGCAAGCTCAATGACGAGTTCCACGAAAGGCCGATTGCTCTGCCGCGCAGTACGTCCATGGCGCCGGCACCACAGTACATCCATTGGCACAACAGGCAGGTTTTCAAGGGCGTAGTTCGGTGAGTGATGGCATCAGGAATGCTCGTCAAGGACCGCATCCCTGAGATCTTCGAAGTCGAAGGCCGGTGTGACGAAACTGGCGGGGAGGCCAGAGTGACCGGCGCACCTCATGGCGGTGACTTTGAAACCGAAGCGTCCTGCACGCATCGCGGCGGCGATTGCCGCGTGCCCGACAACGGACTATATCCGCACCTTCGTGCGCACCAGTCCCGAATACTACATCAAGATGTTCGACAAAATCGGCGCCTCGGCCAAATTCACGCCGACGCTGAACCTGACGGCTGGGCTGTTCGGCCCAATTTGGTTTGGCGCGCGCGGACTTTGGAACTGGGCGCTGCCGTTTCTGATCATCGAGGCATTGGCCATAGTGCAGATCGCACGCGGGCTCTTTGGTGATCTTGCTGCCGACGCGATGGCGCGGATTGCGTCCATCGAGGGCACGCTGGAATTGCGCCGCAAGCAGCTTGCCTCGGCCATTGAGAACAACACCGACAAGATTGACGTCTACCAGCGGACCGTCGACTCGCTGGAGGCCAATATCGGAGGCATCCGGGACGAGGCCGCAGCTCTCGCCGCTCAAGGGCCGACGATTGCGTTGACCGGCCTTGTGATCCTGATCCTCGCCAAACTTGCGCAATCGCTTGCGGCCAACACGGCGTTGGAGGCGCGGTTCTCCGACTGGATCAGCGACCGTTCGATCCGCTCGGGCATGCCGATGCTGCAGATCGCGTTCAGTGCGATTTTCATGGCGCTGATCGTGGCTGCGGCGGTGCTGCACTACTCTTTCCCGGACCGATTCACGTTGCTCAGCGACTTTCCCACCGATCCGGAAGTCCGTCTGACAAGGATTGCGGGAGTGGAGGGGTTCTTCAACTGGGCGGTGCTGAATGGAGAGGCGCTGTTTGACGCGATCACCTATTGCATCCGCCTGGTGCTGGACGCGCTGGAGATCGTCTTTGTCAGCACGCCCTGGATCGTGATCGTCTCGCTTATCATCCTCTTGACGTGGCTGACGGCAGGTGTGCGGATGGCGACCTACTCTGGCGCGTTCCTCGCCTATATGGGCCTTTTGGATTTTTGGGAAAAGGCGATGACAACACTGGCATTGCTGGGCACCGCTGCGTGCCTGTCGATTGTCATTGGCATCCCCTTGGGCATGTTCGCCGCACGCCGCCCGAGGTTTTACAGCTTTATCCAGCCGATCATGGATTTCATGCAAACCATGCCCGCCTTTGTTTTCATGATCCCGGTCATCGCGTTCTTTGGCACAGGCAAGCCGGCGGCGGTTGTGACCACGATGATATTCGGCGGCACCCCGGTGGTGCGCCTGACGGTTCTGGGTCTGCGCGGTGTGCCCGAGAGCGTGCGGGAAGCCGCAATCAGTTTCGGTGCGAACAAGTGGTACCTGCTTACAAGGGTAGACCTGCCGCTTGCCAGTCCGTCAATCCGCGCGGGCATCAACCAGACGATCATGCTGTCGCTCGCCATGGTCGTCGTCGCCTCGCTGATCGGTGCCAAGGGTCTCGGCGAAGATGTCCTTGAGGCATTGCAGTACGCGAATGTGGGGCAGGGGATTCTTGCCGGATTCTCGATTCTCTTCTGTGCGATGATTCTGGATCGCATCGTGCAGGGAGGCCGTCGATGAGGCCACTGGTCCTTGTCCATGGCTTCATGGGCGGCAGCGATCAATGGGCCTTGCAAGCCCCCTTGTCTGAGGGACGTGTTCTGATAACGGTCGACCTGCCGGGTTTTGGCAAGAACTCGCAAATGCCACCCATCAACACGATCAAGGGAGTCGCGGAACGGGTGCTTGCAGAGATCGCGCACCAGGAATTCGACCTGCTTGGCCACTCCATGGGCGGGATGATCGTGCAAGAGATGATACGTCTGGCTCCTGACCGTGTCTGCAAGCTGGTGCTCTACGGAACCGGTGCGACCGGCGAGTTGCCCGGGCGGTTCGAGCCGATTGAAACCTCGATGCAACGCGCCCGGACAGAGGGCGCTCGGCACACCGCGCGTCGGATTGCCGCGACATGGTTTCGCAAACGCGAATTCGCGCCGGAATACCCTGCCTGTGCCGCAATCGCCGAACAGGCCACGCTGGCGGCGATTATCGCGGGGCTGGACGCCATGCGCGGTTGGTCAGGGCTTGATCACCTTGCCCATATTGCCGCACCTGCGCTGGTCCACTGGGGCGACGGCGACCGCACCTACGAATGGTCCCAGATCGAGACGCTGTGGCGGAGAATCCCCGGCAGCAATCTCGCGGTCGTACCCGCATGCGCGCATGCGGTTCATCTCGAGCGTCCTCGGCAATTCAATGCGTTGATCGTTGATTTCCTCGACGAGTCTTGAGCGGACACCTCGGCGCGGCGCTTGCTCGGTCACCAAAGTGCAACTGGCAGCGCTTGCCGACGCAGGTCAAAGGCGTGAACCGGCGGATAGCCGGGCGGTCGAAGCCCGCTGAACAACGACATGCAAGCCACCCGGCCCTGAACATGGTCCGAACCATGGCTGGCGCCCGTCGCGGATGGCGCGGGGAATCCCCGCGATGTCGTTCAAGAGTTCGGAAATTTGCCGTGGGTCTTTCCTGGCCCGGGCGAAGGGGAAGGCTGAGGAGGAGCTTTCATGGCGCACAGGCGGAGACGGAAGCCGAGTTTCTCGAGATCGTGACCGGGCCCTGCGCAGGGGTCGACATTGGCGAGGACACCCGCTACGTCGCAGCCGGTCCCGACTGGTGCTCGGATCCGGTCCAGGCGGATTCGACACGCTCCGGCGCCGTCGGAAAGGATGGACCGCCCGACGCCATTCAAGTCTGGCGAACATTGATGAGATCTGACAAGGGTGAGTTGATCAACTGCAGGCACTCACGCCCGAGTTTCAAAATAGGGGCTCTGAGGGGAAACATGCTACTTTGCATTGATGCGGGCAACACGAACTCTGTTTTTGCAATCTGGGACGGCACCTCGTTTCTGGGCACCTGGCGTGCCTCGACCGAGCATCAGAGGACAGCGGACCAGTATTTCGTGTGGCTTTCGACCCTGATGGAGGCTCAGGGCCTCACGGATGTGGAAGTCGACGAGGTCGTGATTTCCTCAACGGTCCCGCGTGTCGTGTTCAACCTTCGCGTTCTTTGCAACAGTTACTTCAATTGCAGGCCGCTGGTCGTAGGCAAGCCGGAATGCCGGCTTCCGGTTCCTTCAAGGGTGGAGGCTGGTGTCACGCCAGGCCCGGACCGGCTTGCCAATGCCGCGGCAACGTTTGATCGGCATGGTGGCGATGCGATCGTCGTAGACTTTGGAACCGCGACAAATTTCGACGTCGTGGCGCATGACGGGGCCTATGTCGGCGGCGTGATTGCGCCTGGAGTGAACCTCAGCCTTGAGGCGCTTCACGCCGGAGCCGCAGCTCTTCCGCATGTAGACATCACGCGGCCTGCGCGGGTGATTGGCACCAATACGGTGGCCTGCATCCAGTCCGGCGTCTATTGGGGCTACAGCGGGCTGATCGAGGGCATCGTGGCTCGCGTCAAGGCAGAATACGGGCAAGACATGAAAGTCATCGGCACGGGCGGGCTTGCACCGCTGTTCGCACAGGGCGACATCCGGTTTGACTCGATTGACGACGACCTGACGATCTACGGGCTGGTCGTCATTCATCGTTTCAGCAAGGATCGTGCATGACCATGAACAGGCTGTTCTATCTGCCGCTCGGCGGCGCGGACGAAGTTGGCATGAACGCCTATGTCTATGGCTACGGTCCTCCGGACCGCGAGCGCCTGATCGTGGTGGACATGGGCGTGGCCTTTCCGGACATGGAAAGCACGCCCGGAGTGGACCTGATATTTGCGGACATAAGCTGGCTGGCCAAACGAGCAGACCGAATCGACGCGATCTTCATCACGCACGGACACGAGGATCATGTCGGTGCGCTCGGCCATCTCTGGCCGCAGGTGCGTGCGACCGTCTTCACGCGAGCCTTTACCGGACATTTGGCGCGGCGCAAGATCGAGGAGCGTGGACTGAACGGCAAGATCGTCCAGGTCGTCCAACCTTGGCCTCAGACCGTGCAGGCCGGTCCGTTTCGGGTTGGCTTTGCGCCTGTCAGCCACTCGATTCCGGAAAGCTCGGCCTTGATCATCGACACGCCCGCGGGCCGAATCGTGCATACGGGAGACTTCAAGCTCGATTCGACGCCAGTTGTGGGCGAGGCCTTCGACGATGCGTTCTGGAAGGGAATCGGGGATCAAGGCGTGCACGTTCTGACTTGTGATTCGACGAACGTGTTTTCGCCCTTGCCCGGCAGGTCCGAAGCCAGCATCGAGGCCGAAATCCGAAAGCTTGCGGCGGCGGCGTCCGGCATGTTTGCCGCAACGACCTTTGCATCGAACGTGGCACGGCTGAAGACGCTCGCTTCCGCCGGAGCGGCGGCCGGCCGTTCCGTGTGCCTGCTTGGCCGGGCGATGCGGCGAATGGTCGAAGACTCGGTCACGACCGGCATTCTCACCGACTTTCCGAGAACCATCTCGCCGGACGAGGCCAAGAGCGTGCCTCGCGAACACCTGATGCTTCTCGTGACCGGTTCACAGGGAGAAGGCCGCGCCGCGTCAGCGGCACTGTCCCGCGGCAAGTTCCTGGGTCTGGAACTCTCAGCGGGCGATACCTTCCTGTTCTCGTCAAAGACCATTCCTGGCAATGAAAGGGCCGTGCTCCGTGTCGTGAACGCCTTGTCAAAGAAAGGCGTCGACGTGATTGATGACACGTCAATCCTCTATCACGTTTCAGGGCATGCGAACCGACCCGACCTTGACCGGATGCACAAGATGCTCCGGCCCAGGATCGTGGTTCCGATGCACGGAGAATGCCGTCATCTCAAGGAGCACGCACGCGTGGCGACCAAGAACGGCTTTGCATCGCTCGTTGCTGGCAATGGTTCGCTCGTGGATCTTACAGGCAACGTACCGAAAGTCACGGATCATGTGGAGGCAGGCCGCATCTACCTTGATGGCAAGGTGCAGATCGGGGCGCTGGACGGGGTTGTTCGGAATCGAACTAGAATGGCCATGAACGGTCACGTTGCGGTGACCCTGTTCCTTGAGGAGGGCGAATCTGACGGCGGACCTTGGGCTGACTTGACGGGGCTGCCCGGCAGGGGCGTATCCGGGAAATCCCTTGGAGCGGTCCTGGAGAAGGAACTGGACCGGCAGTTGGAGCGATCACTGGTGCGCGGAGCATCGGAGGATGAGGGATCTGATGACCGGCTTGCAGACGAGCTGCGGAGCGTGGTGCGCAGAATATGTGACGCGGAGATCGGCAAGAAACCAGAAGTGACGGTCTTGATCAGTCGATCGAATTGAGTGCCGTGAACCGCGTGAGGCGCACGTTCTGGTGTCGCGCGGACCTGACCGGCCTGCCACGCTCCTTGAAATACGCTGAACTGAAGCCCTGCACGTGATGTCCGGTGCCGACGGTGCGCTCGCTCCTGGGTCCGCAGGGAACATTGGGTCAGGGCAAGAAGGGTCCCTTTGCGGTCATCGGACGTGCCTGTGTGCGGCGTTGCAGTGACACGCGACCATTCAATGGACAGCGGCCGAGCCAGTCAGATCAGAGGAAACGCGACGCAGTCCTGACAATCTTCGCAATTGTCTATCTGCCTTTGCGCCTGTGATGCCAATCAAGGTCGCCGGATGGAATATGGCAGCTTGAAGCGCTGACTCCAAAGAAACATTAGATTTCTCAACTAACACCTTGATTGCAAAAGTTAATTCAAGGTCGGCTCCAGCCAATGTTCCGTTTGGAAGTTTCAGGGCGCCGCCGCGGCGTCGGATCAAGCGCCCGCCCAGTTCGAACTCGGTAAGGTCGGTCCCTGCGACAGCCATCGCATCGCTTACAAGGAATATTCTTCCCGGCGCTGCCTTTGCCGCCCATGCAGTGCGAATCGTCTCCGGGTGGACATGGACGGCATCCGCAATCAGGCTTGCCGACACGACGCCGCTGGCCAATGCCGCACCCACCAGGCCTGGCTCGCGATTGCCGAGTTGGCTCATGGCATTGAAGAGATGGGTGACGCAGCGTGCCCCGGCTGCGAAGTATCGCATGCAGACTTCGAAGCTCGCGTCACTGTGGCCGAGCGAGACCAGCACTCCGGCGCGAGCAAGTGTTGAGACTTGGTCCTCGGTCACGCTCTCTGGCGCAACGGTGACCTTGAGTACCGGCAGTCGCCCTGATGCGGTGATCAGCGCTTCCAGATCGTTTTCTTCCATGGGGCGGATGAACTCTGGATCGTGTGCGCCCTTGCGTGCGATCGAGAGATGCGGGCCTTCAAGATGGAGCCCGGCAATTCCCGGCACGCCCGCTTGGACAGCCCGAATTGTGGCTTCGATCGTCGCCCGGGTCTTCTCAGCCGAGTCGGTTATCAGCGTCGGCAAGAGGGTAGAGACACCGAGGTTCCGGTGCGCCTTGGCAATCCGGCGGAGCGTGTCCACCGACGGATCATTATTGAGCATGACACCGCCGCCGCCATTGACTTGGAGATCCACATAGCCTGGAGTCAGGAGATCGCCGGACAGATCGACCACGTTGCCGTCCCTTGGAACTTCTGCATCTGGTCCGAACTCCTTTGCGTGACCATCAACAAAGCGAATGGCATGTCCAGCCCACAGCTTTTGGCCGTCGAAAATGTGGCCGTTTCGGAATGTCACAACGTTCTTGGTCATACCGTTTCGATCACTTTGTTGAGGTGCCATGGAGTGTCCGGATCGACTCCACGTCGCACGGCGAGGGCTTCGACCATGCAATAGAACGACATGATCGCGGCGATTGCATCAGTCAACCAGTGGCCGGTCCGGACATTCTGCAAGCGCGTCGCTTTCCTGCCCCTGTCGGACAAGACGAAGACCCGCGCACCCTTGTCGGCCAGAACATCTGCGGTCCCCGCGACGCTCCCTTCGGCGGCGTCACCGGCCACGAAGGCAATCACGGGAAAGCCGTGGTCGACGATGGACACCGGGCCGTGGAGCACTTCAGCGGAGGAATAGCTCTCGGCATGGATCAGACACGTTTCCTTGAACTTGAGCGCCGCTTCGTTCGAGATTGCCCGTGACGGCCCGCGGCCGAGTGTCAGCAGGGATCGTTCGTCGATGACGCTTTCCACAGGCGACCAATCGCAGCCTGTCGCGTCATCAAGGTGTTCTGGCAAAGCTCGGAGCGCCGACAAGAGTGACGCTTGCCGCTCCAGTTCAGCGATCAGCCACAGATCGGCAACAAGCGAAGACACAAAGGTCTTTGTTGCGGCAACGCTCAATTCGGGCCCCGCGTGATTCGGAAGCGCATGGTCAACAGCGCGTGCAAGGCAGGATTCCGGGTTGTTGTTGATCGCGATCGTCACCTCACCACTCTTGCGAAGCGCCTTGGTCAACTGCACGATGTCAGGATTCTGGCCAGATTGAGAATTCGATATGCACACGGTTCCGTTGGCGTCCAACTCGACGCCGTTTTGCGACGCAACGGATGGTCCGATGGAGGCCATTGGACGATTCAGGAGCAATTCGCCGGCAAACTTCAGGTAGGTGCAGGCGTGGTCGGATGAGCCGTGCGCGACAGAGAGGAGAAACGGCGGGTTCAAGTCATGTGCCTGTGCCACGGCTGTGGCGACGGCACTTTCGCCCCGATCCAAGAGACGTTCAACCGCAGTAGGGACTTCGCAGAATTCCCTACGCATCTGCATGGTGTCAGCAGTCATCTTGGAAGGCTTGACACTTTCACGGCCGGGGTTCTGCGGCGAAGTCGTATGCATCGCCGCGAAAACGTGACCGAGTGAGTTCGGCGACCCGCCCGTTCGTCAGGAACGACCTGCGCTCGATGCTCAATATGGCCGCACCTTCAGCTATGCCGAGAAGATCCGCCTCGCGCGCATCCGAGTTTATGGCCGAAATCTTCTGAATCGCAGTTGTCGGGCGATGCCCCAGGCGCTCAAGCTCCGAATAAAGCGAAGCCTTCACTTCGAGCGGGTTTGGCAGGATGTCCAGAGGAAGTGCAGCGCGTTCCAACGCAATCGGGCGACCACCTGCCTCGCGAAGCCGGCAAATTCGGGCGACTTGTTCCCCCTCCTGCAGGTGCAGGGCGGCCACCTCGTCAGGCGTCGCCAGAAAAATGCCCCTTTCGAGCCAGCGGGACGTCGTGTCGAGCCCGCGGCTTTCCATGTCTTCCGTGAAGGAGGTCAGACGCGAGAGGGACTGTTCTATCCGCTCCATCGGCTCGCGAACGAACGATCCCGAACCTTGCCGTTGCTCGATTAACCCCTCATGCACCAGCTTTTGAATCGCCTTGCGGACGGTGACGCGGGACAAATCCGTGATTTCGGCAATCTCGCGTTCTGGTGGAAGTGACGAGTTGGGCGACAGGACGCCTGTCTCGATGCCTAGTTGCAGGCGCCGGCGAAGTTGCAAGTATCGCGGACCGTCGGCTTCGCCGAGCCAACCTTCGGGTCGAAGAAAATCGGTGGCGTTCACGCAAGAACCTCCTGGGCAAATTCCGCCGCAAGCGACAGCGCACCGGCAAGTGGCTCATCTAGTGGCGGGGTCAGATCGTTCTGCAATTCTGCCGGCAAGTACGGAGCGTAATGGGCACCGATTCCGCCAGTCAGGCAAACCGGCAGACCACTGTGCCAGCCAATGACTTGGAGCATTGTGGAAATGTCCCGTGCCCCGGCGCGCATAATGTGTTCGGCGAGCATGTCGCCTCGCTTCGCAAATTCGGTCACAAGCGGTGCCAAAGCGCCAAACTTCGAAGGACTGGCTGATCCCGCTAAGCAGACGATACCAGCGGTGCCATCGCAATCTGTCAAGATTCGCTTTGCCAATGGAGAGGTCGGATACTGCCCGTCAATGGTCTTGAGTGTCAAGCTGAGGGCGGCTTTGCCGACGAAATGTGCCGATGCCTCGTCCCCAAGCACCGGCCCCCACCCACCGGCACTCCGCATGGTTCCTTGGGATTGTGCTGCAAAGAATGATCCGGTGCCGCAGTGGGCTATTGCGCCGTCGGCCAGGCCAAGTGCGCCTCTCAATGCTGCCGCGCGATCATCTTCGATACGGACATGCGTAAACGGCAGGGCCGCGTGCAACCTCTCCGAGATTGACGCACCTGTCATTCCCGCAAGTCCGACAAATGCGGGAATCCGCGAAAGCGATTCCAACTTCAGGTCGGCGCGCTCTGCCAAACTGTCCAAGCCTGCGAAAATTTCGCTCAATGCGCCGTCAAAATCTGTGGAGACGTTCGCGGATCCGGTCTCCGCCGCAACGATTGACTTGCCGTCATCCAACGCGAGCCGACACTGTGTGCCGCCGCCATCAATGGCGATAACCGAAGAATCCCGCGATTCACTCATGAAGATACCTTTATAATACCTTTTGGGCGAGAGAAAGTCCAATTGATGCGTCAAATATCGCCTCACGTGCGTGCCGATGGGACAGCAGGAAAGCTCAATGTGCCCGACAAGTCCTTTGATGCGCCGACTTTGGGGTGTGCATCCAAAGGTTGCTGTTCAGGACCATGCAGTGGCGCTTGGCGGCAGCGGCTTCACGGCGATCATCGGTACACTTGCTTGAAGTCGGTCCGAATTCCTAGAAACTCCAGGTTTCGACGTGTGCGCCGGGCCATGTGCGGCCTTGGAAAGGGGCTCTGGGTTGGCTTCGAGCCTTGGAAGGCGAGGCGAACCTTGGTCGAATGGAGGTGGTCTGGGATGCACTCACCCGGAGTGAATTGGCGATGCAGGTCCCTGCCTTGTTGGGCTGCCCATATTGTCTCGTGCGCCTGTCAAGAGAGCGATCCCCTCGCAGCATTGATTCGGCAAGTTGGTTCCGACCTGTTTCGTCCTGTTCCAGTCCACGCGCTTGGGCATGAAGGCGGGCCAAAGGGAAGTCGGCGTCATTGTGGCCCAGTGACGATGTACTTGGTCATGGTGTTCAACTGGGCGGTCGAAAGATCGAGCAGGGCGAAAGCCGATCTGTGTCCCGCGTGATGTTCCACACGAAAGTCAGATGTTCAGGTCATGTGCGCCGAACCGATGTGGGTTGGGCACTTCCCGTGCATCAACCTTTCTTTGCAAGCCCCTTTGTGATCTTCTCGCGGCAATTCATCCGCAGGATCAATTCTGGAGCCGTGAAATGACCAGCGTTCTGATTGTTGGCCTGGGAAACATGGGACACTGCCATGCGTTGGCCCATCATTGCCACCCATGTGCCGAAGTCGTCGGGCTTGTAAACCGCTCGGCCGTCGACCTTCCTGAAGGGCTGGAATCCTATCCGCGTTTCGCAACCTTCGAGGAAGGAATGGAGACCAATCCCGACCTCGTTGTCATTGCAACCTACACCGACTCGCATGCCGAGTATGCCTGTACAGCGATGGAAGCAGGGGCACACGTATTTGTCGAAAAGCCGCTGGCAGTGACGGTGGCGGACGCCGAGCGTGTCGTGGAGGCCGCCAAGCGGACAAATCGAAAGCTCGTTGTTGGTTACATTCTTCGCCACCACCCATCCTGGATGCGCCTGATCGAGGAAGCGCGCGCACTTGGCGGACCGTATGTCTTTCGGCTGAACCTCAATCAGCAGTCGTTCGGCGCCGAATGGGAAACACACAAGGCGTTGATGAAGGCGACAAGCCCCATCGTCGATTGTGGGGTCCACTATGTCGACGTCATGTGCCAGATCACCGACTCGGTGCCGGTTCGCGTCCATGGCTTGGGCTTGCGTCTGACCAGCGAGATCCCCGAAGACATGTACAACTATGGCCAGTTTCAGGTTGCCTTCGCGGACGGATCGGTCGGCTGGTACGAAGCTGGCTGGGGTCCCATGATGTCTGAGACAGCCTTCTTCGTGAAGGACATAGTCAGCCCAAACGGGTCGGTGTCCATCACCGAAGGCAGCAAGGGTGCGTCCTCTGACATCAACGGCCACACCAGGGTGGGTGGCATCCTCGTGCATACGCCTAAAGGCGACCGCACTGTCGAAATGCCGGATGAACCCGGTCACCAGGAACTTTGCGACGCCGAGCAGGCCTACATGCTCCGCGCAATCGCCGAGGACATCGACCTGAACCGCCACATGTCCGATGCCGTTCAGTCGCTCGCCATTTGCTTGGCCGCCGATGAGAGCATTCGCACCGGCCAACCCGTTTCGTTTGCGGAGACTTCGACATGACCGCTCCGAATTTGACGAACGTGAACAAGTCCTTTGGAGAAGTGCAGATCCTCCAGGAGATCAACCTGGAAGTCGATGAAGGCGAGTTTGTCGTGTTTGTCGGACTTTCAGGATGCGGGAAGTCGACGCTTCCGTGAGTCGTCGTGGGCCTTGAGGACGTGACTCCCGGCGAAGTGACGATTGACGAACAGATCGTGAAGCTTACGCCGCCTTCGAAACGGGGAATGGCAATGGGGTTTCAGACCTATGCGCTTTTCCAGCACTTGAATTTGCGCGGGACCATGTGCATGGCGCTCAAGAAGGGCAAGCGACCGAAGTCGGTCATCAAGGAGCGCGCTGAAAGGGCATCAAGAATGCTCAATCTCGAGCCCCGCATTGACCGCAATCCATCTAGGATTTCTGGTGGCCGGCGCCAACGGGTCGCCATTGGTCGCGCCATTGTACGCGAACCGAAGCACTGTCTGTTCGACGATCCGCTCTCGGACCTCGACGCCGCATTGCGCATGAGCACGAGATATCGCCAACCTGCACCGGCAACTCGGCACATCGATGATCTACGTTGCGCAAGACCAGGCCGCAGCGATGACACTGGCCGACGAGATCGTCGTTCTTCGTCACGGGCGGGTCGAACAGATCGGCAGCCCGATGGAGTTGCATAACAAACCCCGCAAACCAGTTCGTCGCTGGCTTCCTCGGCTCCCCGTCGATGAATTTCTTTCCTGCCAGCCTTGTCCACGCAGGCGACGATCGTACAATTGGTGTGCGACCAGAGAACCTGTGTCTGGCCGACGACGGCGTTCTGGATGCAGAGGTCAGCCATGTAGAGCAGCTTGGGGCAGACGCGAATGTAGTCGCCCAGGTTGGCGACCTTCAGATAACGGCACGTCTATTTGGACAGCATTTCATTGAGGAAGGACAGAACCTTCGTTTCGACTTCAAACCGGAAAATGCGTACCATTTCGATAGTGACGGCTTGCGCCTTCCCAAGGCGAGTGCAAGGCCCGGTTTACCGTCGTCCCAAGAACTGTTCAGGAATTGCGCCACAGGGTTCTGCAACGCGAAGTTTTTTTGTTTGCAGGGAGTGCAATGCGCGAATGCCAGCTTGGCCACCGCCGCCTCTTGGTCGTGGTGTTCAATTGCATTGGTCAGGCTTTTTCGAAGATTGGGGATGAGAACTTCGGAATCGGGCACGTTGCGTACGATCGATTGCAACATGTCTCGGCTCCGCTGACGTGAATCGCATCTGAAGTAAGTTGTTCTGAACTGGATCAAGGCAACATTCTGGATGCTGGCCAAGAGAACGAGATAAGACAGCCGGCCCGAAGTTCGATCGACACTTCCCGAATCACTGAAGTCAACTCCGTTGGGACAGTGCCTCAAACGCGGCAAAGTCCAGTGCGATGGCCTTGGCTGCAACATCCAGCAACCGTTGGCCATCTTCCGGAGTGGCAAGCGCCGAGTGGGAACCGACCCGGCCATCCGGAAAGGCTGCACGATGTTCAACCGGCGGACCGTGGCGATCGCCTTTGTGCGCGCGCAGGTACGCGGCGCTCAGTCGCTCCGGCGGCTCTGTTGCCTGATTGGCGGGCAGAGGTCCCAGGAGGCTCTGGGTGATCGCGATTTCGGACGGTGTGGCATGCATGCCCTCCCAAGCCCCGTACAAATCCTTGCGCATTACATTGACAGGCGCTGGCTCCCACCAACTGCGGATCCGAAGCCTTTCGGGCGCAACGCCGCCGGCGATCAGGTTGAGCGGTTCGAGGTTGGCGCCATGCCCATTCACCACGAACACACCGGAAAATCCCTGTGCCAAGAGCGCGGTTATGACTTCATCTGCGAGGGTTCGAAAGGTGGCTGCGGACACCGAGACCGTTCCGGGAAACGCGGTGTTGAATGGTGCAGGCGTATAGGCCAGCGGTGGTGCGACGATGGCATCGCAGATCTCGGCGGCAGCCAGTGCGACGGCTTCAGCGCAGATCGTGTCGGTACCGATGCGGCCCATGGGTCCATGCTGCTCGGTTGAGCCAATCGGCAGCATTATCGCCGCACCTTCCGCAATGCGCCCGTCGACATCGTACCAGGTCATTCGTTCCAGTTTCATTGCGTATCCGCCCGAGAATTGCGCGGCATCCTGAGTAGTGCTTTTCCTTTTTGCAACTCGTCGGTACCCTGACCCTATGGAAGACGCACCTGCCAAGACTGTCGACAGGCCGCCGTTGGATCAACTGATTGGGTCGGCGGTCAAGACGCATCGGGTGCTGGCGAGACTGACACTTGCCGAACTGTCCGGTCGTTCCGGCGTTTCGACCGCCATGATTTCGAAGATCGAGCGCGGCCAGGTCTCCGCCTCGCTTGGGACGCTTGAAGCGCTGGCAGGCGGGATCGGCGTACCCTTGATCAACTTCTTTGCGGGGACGGTCGAACGCTCGGACGTCTCATTCGTGGCGGCGGGCGAAGGCGTGACGGTCCAACGGCAGAACAGCGGCCATGGTCACAGCTACAAGCTGATCGGCAGGGCTGCGGCCAGGCATGTGAGTTTCGAGAGCTTCAGCGTCACGCTTGAAGCGCCTTTGGGACCAAGGCCGCTGTATCAGCATCAAGGTGTCGAGTTCATCCACGTCACCGATGGTGAGATGGTCTACGGATGCGGCGAGCAAGAGTATGACATGCGCCAGGGCGACAGCCTGAGTTTCGATTCGAACGCCACACATGGTCCGATTGTACTGAAAACGGACACGGTCAGTTTCGTGACGGTGATTTCGAAAGCGGTGCCGGGCGGAGAGTGAAAACGCCCGGCTGCGAAGGCCGGGCGCTTGTCTCATGATCTGGTCAAAGACCCCACTTTTCCCGGTTTGCTTCAAAGAAGCCCTGCGCCTTCTTCACCTTGATCCAGTTGTTCACATAGTTGATCCAGACCTGGTCGCTCTGTGGCAGCAGCATGGCGATTGGAGAGGGAGCCCGGGGGCCGGCATTCTTGACGCGCACGACCGGGAACTTGGCCTCGAGCGTCGATCCTTCGATATTTGAGGTGATGAACACGTCCGCGCGCCCGGCCAGGACTTCCTGGAACCCGCGCGCCGGAGCCTCGACCACCTTGATGTCGGCATTCGGGAACCATTCGCGCACCCGCTTTTCGAAGGTTGTGCCCAGGGTTGTGGCAACCTTTACGCCCTGTTGGTTGATCGATTCATAGCCATCGAACTTGTCGGCCTTGTCGCTTGTCGTGAAGGGAAACAGCTCGACGGCGATGTAGCTGTCCGAAAAGCCCGCGACCTTCATCCGCGGCGGTGAAATCGATGCCGAACCAGTGATGTGGTACTTGCCGGCGACCACGCCATTGACCAGCGTTTTCCAGTCTGTCGGCACATATTCGACTTCGACGCCAAGATCATTGGCAAGCTCGGTCGTGATGTCGATGTCGTAGCCCTTGTAGTTGTTCGTGGCCGGGTCGCGCAGGGTCATCGGGTTCCAGTCGCCCGTTGTGCCGACCTTGAGCACACCCGAATCCAGAATTTCGTTCAACGCCGATTGCGCCAGGGCGGCGCTCGACAATGCAAGACCGAGCACTGCGGCTGCCGCGGCTTTCCAAAACTGGTTCATCTATTTCTCCCGTTGGTGGCGATTGAGACTTGTTGCCATATCGCTCCTTGAACTGAACACAACGGCGAGATAGCCTCAAGAAAATATTCTACTGTGAATAAAATGTGGACGGTCAACTGATGCCAGACGCCGTGGTCGAGCTTGTTGACGTGAACAAGTGGTATGGCACGTTTCATGCGCTGAAAGACTTCAATCTTGAGATCAGCAGCGGCGAAAGGGTCGTCATCTGTGGTCCGTCCGGATCCGGAAAGTCCACGGTTGTACGCTGCATCAACCAGTTGGAAAGGCACCAAAAGGGCACGATCCGAATTGATGGGGTCGAATTGACCGACGATTCGAAGTCCGTGGCGAGGATCCGGTCCGAGGTTGGCATGGTGTTCCAGCAATTCAACCTGTTCCCGCATCTGACCGTGCTTGAGAACCTGACCCTTGGCCCGATCAAGGCGCGCGGCCTGAGTCGGAAAGAGGCCGAGGCGAGAGCCCGTCATTACCTTGAGCGTGTGCACATTCCCGATCAGGCTGACAAGCGCCCCATTCAATTGTCGGGAGGTCAGCAACAGCGCGTCGCCATCGCCAGATCCCTTTGCATGGAGCCTCGGGTCCTGCTGTTCGATGAGCCGACTTCGGCGTTGGATCCGGAAATGATATCCGAAGTCCTGGATGTGATGGTCGAGCTTGCCGAGGAGGGCATGACCATGGTGGTCGTGACGCATGAAATGGGATTCGCCCGCAAGGTTGCCGACAACATGGTCTTCATGGATGAGGGCGAAACCGTGGAACAGGGCAAGCCGGAGAACCTTTTCACCAATCCAAAGTCCGAACGGTGTCGGAAATTCCTGAGCCAGATTTTGCAGCACTGAGTGGATGAGATGAAAAGAGCGCTTCTCCCACTGACCGTTCTCGTGCTGGTTGCCGGGTGTTCTTCGTCCCAGAACTGGGGTTGGTACGTGATCGATCCGACCACGGAATCCGGGTGGACCAACGTGAAATTCCTGGTTTCTGGGATGGGTGCCACGATCCAGATTTCGCTGATTGCGGCGGTCCTTTCGATTGCCATCGGCTTGATTGTCGCCCTTCCGAGCCTGTCTGAGAAACGCGGTTGGCGTTTGGTCAACCGGATTTATGTCGAGTTCATCCGTTCGATCCCGTTGCTGCCCATGTTGTTCTGGGTGTTTTACGGCATGCCGATCGTGTTTCGGTCGATGGGATTGAATATCCCGATCGACCCGTTCTGGGGCGCAATCATCACGCTGGCCGTTTCAGACAGCGCCTTCACCGCCGAAATCTACCGCGCCGGAATACAGTCCATAGCAAGGGGCCAAAGCGAGGCGGCACAGACCATCGGGCTGAACTATTTTCAGACCATGCGCTATGTGATCCTGCCACAGGCGATCCGCCGAATTCTGCCGCCGCTTGCCAACCAGTTCATCTACATCGTCAAGATGAGTGCCTTTGCGAGCGTGATCGGCATGCAGGAACTGACCCGCCGCGCCAATGAACTGGTGGTGACGGAATACCGCCCGCTGGAAATTTACACCTTGCTGATCTTTGAATATCTGTTGCTGGTTCTGATCATCAGCGCAGGTGTGCGCTGGCTGGAACGGCGCATGGGCTCGGACGAGCGCGGACAATGAGACGCAGCAGCGCTGGAAGGACCTTTTGATCGAAACAGCGGCAGGCGTCGGCGCCCTTTTCGAAGTGGTTCCGGAAACAGTGCGTGACATTCGTATCATGGGGCAGGCAAGGCGCATGTGGCGCCGAGTCAAGAGACAGGGCGAACGGATCAACCGGTTGAAACCTGCTCGGCTTGGTCTTCGACGTATGGTTCAAGGCAGATTGGATGATGGTTCCCTTTCTTGTGCCGGTCGACACGGGCTTTCGGAGCTTCCGCCCCTCAATCCCATCCATTCACGGGAAGGTCGCTGACGTCATTTTGCAGCCGCAGGGGCTCACTCTTCAGCGAGGTCGGCGATGGTGTCGTTCAGGAACGAAATGTCGCGGTACATCGCGTCGACGGGCGGCGGAAGCGGCGGTCCCGGCGTGAGCTCATGCATGTGAGCACCGAAATCGGCATTGCAAGTGGCAGGCCACCGTGGTTGCCCCCCGGTCGCGCAGATGGCGGAGTTGGCCCGCCGGAAGCAGCGTGGCCGGCAAGGCCCGAATCAAGCGATCACGGAGACCGTGTTTGACACTGTGCGCCTCACTGGCTGAATCCCGTCAACAAGGTGCCAAATCATGCCGGACACTTGCCAGCGCGGGGACGTATGCCCGCTCCTGTCACGCTTCACGGAAAGCTGCCGGGTCCTTCGAAAATGCGCCGTCCCGAGTTCACGGTGTCCAGTACGAAGAAGCGGGTCAGTTCAGACTGCTGCTCGCTCCTTGAAGCTCATGGCAATGAAGCTGGGCAAGTGATCTCCCATGCCGACGGTGCGACCGCTTCTGCGCCCGACCGTTTCCAGCGAAGAGGTCTGGGGCTTCTTGCGGTCGCGCGTGCGCTTTGGCTGCTTGTTTCTTGCTGATGCGGCCTGCATCGGGTTTCCGACGCGCGGAATGTCCTTGGTGATGAGTTTCTCGATCGCGTAGACCAGCTTATCGTCCGCCGGGAGGGATATCGTCACTGCCTTGCCTTCGTGTCCGGCGCGCCCGGTGCGGCCGATCCGGTGAACGTAGTCTTCGGAATTGGACGGCACGTCAAAGTTGAGGACATGGCTGACTCTCGGAATGTCGAGGCCCCGGGCCGCGACGTCCGAGGCGACAAGAAACCTGAGTTCGCCGTCTCGAAACTTGTCCAGTGTCCGGGTACGCTGCGGCTGGTCAAGGTCCCCATGAATCGGTGCAGCGTCGAAGCCGTGCTTCTGCAGCGACTTCGCCACGATGTCGACATCGGTCTTCCGGTTGCAGAAGACGATGGCGTTGCGGCATTCGTCTCCTTCACGTTCGATGATGGCACGCAGCAGTTCACGCTTCTCCTTAGCGGCCTGGTCGCGGCGTGAGGGCTTCAACTGCACGACTTCCTGCGTGATCGTCTCCGAGGGCGTTGCCCGGCGTGCGACTTCGACGCGGGCCGGATTGGACAGGAACATGTTGGTGAGTCGCTCGATTTCGGGGGCCATCGTGGCCGAGAAGAACAGCGTCTGGCGCGTGAACGGCGTCAGCGAGAAAATACGTTCGATGTCGGGAATGAAGCCCATGTCAAGCATGCGATCGGCCTCGTCCACCACCATGATCTCAATGCCCGTCAGCAGGAGCTTGCCACGCTCGAAATGGTCGAGAAGGCGACCGGGCGTCGCGATCAGTACATCGACCCCGCGGTCGATCAACGCATCCTGCTCCTTGAAGCTGACACCGCCGATCAGCAGCGCTTTCGAGAGCTTGATGTTTCGCGAGTAGGTGTCGAAGTTTTCGGCGACCTGCGCAGCAAGTTCTCGTGTCGGGCAGAGGACAAGTGACCGCGGCATCCGTGCGCGTGCGCGGCCCGAAGCCAGCATGTGAATCATGGGAAGCGTGAAACTTGCAGTCTTGCCGGTTCCGGTCTGCGCGATGCCGAGCACATCACGCTTTTCGAGCGCCGGTGGAATGGCGTCATTCTGGATTGGAGTTGGGGTTTCGTACCCTGCGGCCTCGACGGCCTCAAGAATCTTTGGCGAAAGTGCCAGATCGGAGAACTTTGTCATGACGCTCCATGATTTACGGACCGTGCATCGGTCCGAAGGCAGCGCGGCGACGATCCGGATGACCACGAGTTGTCCACAAGTCGCCGCATATGGCGCAAGACCTACTGCATTGTGCTTTTGACGTCAACGGCGGATGCAATCCGTTGCAAGGCTAATTGGTTCTTGCGCCCGCTGACGCTGAAGTCCGCCCGGACGAGATGCCCGGGCATCCGGTTTCATTCGTCCTGATGAGGGATTCCCCGCGTTCGGGCCCCGTGAGGGTTCGTTTGATCGCCGGTCGCGGTCA
>JAJEAC010000131.1 GCA_022824315.1 Silicimonas sp. | reverse complement strand
AAGCGTGAGCCGGGACGGACGCGTCAGCGCTTCAAGCGCGTGAATCGCGGCCATGAGCTCCATCCGGTTGTTCGTGGTCCGCGCCTCCCCGCCGGAAAGCTCTCGCTCGCGCACGACGCGGTCACGGTCCTTGGCGACCAGGAGCGCTCCCCAGCCTCCCGGCCCAGGGTTGCCCGAACAGGCGCCGTCGGTATAGGCAAAGACCTCGGTCACCCGGGCACGTCACCGAGGCCGACGTAGCCGGGCTGCTCTGTCATTCGCTGCAGCCATGCTCGAATGGCGGGAAAGCGCTGCAGGTCGTATCCGCCCCTGGAGTCAGCCGTATGCGTGTAGGCGTATAGGGAGATGTCGGCGACTGTCGGCTGGTCGCCCGTCAGCCACGCCGCCTCCTGAAGCCGACCCTCCATGATGCCCAGGATTTCGTGGCCCCGGCTCAGGAGATCGGCCATGCGGTCGGGCGTTGCCTCATGCGCGCGGCTTGGGTAGCTCCTCAACGCCGCCCGGACGGCGATGATCCCCTCATGCTGGTTCTGTTCCCAGAACATCCAGGCCAGCACATGCGCCCTTCGGACGGGATCGGCGGGCAGAAATCCCGTCCCGTCCGCGAGATGGCAGAGGATCGCGTTGGATTCCGGCAAGCGGGTTCCGTCCCCAAGCTCGAGGACCGGGAGCCTTCCGAAGGGAAGCCATCCCTCTTCGTGAACCCCGGCCAGCTCGCGCGAATCCTGTTCAAGCGCGACATGCGCGTAGCTGCGCTCCAGCAGGGACAGCAGCAGCCGCACCTTGTAGCTGTTGCCCGAAGACGGCATTGAATAGAGCTTGAGTTCAGTCACTTTTTCTGGCCCTCACCACGATCCAAGGGGCCTCGACACCATCCAGCCCCGCTTCCGTGCCGGTGGCACGCGACAAGATTTCGAACCCGGCGGCGTCAAGCAGTCCGGCGAGTTCGGATTCCTCGTAATATGCATAGAAGCGGCCGAGGGAATCGCGCCTTTCGCCGGCGCCGGTCTTGAGCCCCAAATGAAACAGTCCGCGCGCGGTCAACGCCTTCGCAATTCTGTCCAGATGTCCCGGCATTTCCGCCTTGGGTGCGTGGAGGAGCGAGAAATTCGCATAGATCCCGTCGTAGACGGCGTCGGCATCGAGTGCATCGAAGGATGCAATGCGAACCTCCAGCCCGAACTGCTCGCGCGCAAGCGCGGCCATTTCCGGTGCGGCGTCCCAAGCGTCGACCTGCAGGCCGGCCTGCACCATGCGCGCGGCCGCGCGGCCCGGTCCGCAGCCAAGGTCGAGAACGCGCGCCCGTGCGGGCAAGGACTTGATGAACGCGACCAGAGGACGGTCGTTGCGTTCCCGATCCGCCATCGCCGCGTAATCGGCCGCCTTCCGGCCGTAGACGTCCAGTGTCTCGCGATCCGTCGTCATGCACCCGCCCGCATCCTGCAGGCCGTCAAGCGGTGTCCCGAAGAATTCTTGGCACCTTGAACTCGACGTTCTCGATGGCGGTCTCCACCGCTTCGACTGTTACGCTGAACCGCTCCCGAAAGGCATCGAGCACCTCGTTCACCAGGATTTCGGGCGCCGAGGCGCCGGCCGTGAGTCCAATGCTCCGTGCGCCTACGATCGCGCGCCAGTCGATGTCCACGGCACGCTGCAGAAGCTGGGCATGCTTGCAGCCTGCTGTTCGCCCGACCTCGACCAGTCGACTCGAATTCGATGAGTTCGGTGCGCCCAGCACCAGGAGCGCGTCGATCTTGGGCGCAATCGCCTTAACGGCGGCCTGGCGGTTCGTCGCGGCGTAGCAGATGTCTTCCTTGTGCGGGCCCGCAATTGACGGGAAGCGTGCCTTCAGTGCGGCGACGATCTCCTCCGTGTCGTCGACCGAAAGCGTGGTCTGGGTGATATAGGCCAGCTTGCCGGGGTCGCGGGGCTCGACATGAGCGACATCCTCGACGGTTTCGACCAGAAGGATCTCGCCGTCGGGAAGCTGTCCCATGGTGCCGAGCGTCTCCGGGTGGCCGGCATGCCCGACCATGATCATTTGCAGGCCGTTGCCGTGATGCCTGGCCGCCTCGATATGCACCTTGCTGACAAGCGGGCACGTGGCGTCGACGTAGATCAGGTTGCGGCGGTCGGCCTCGGCCGGGACGGATTTGGGCACGCCGTGCGCAGAGAAGATCACGGGCCGGTCGTCGGGACACTCTTCGAGTTCCTCGACAAAGACGGCTCCCTTGGACCGGAGATCGTCCACGACATAGCGATTGTGCACGATGTCGTGCCGCACGTAGACCGGCGGTCCCCATTTCTCCAGTGCCATCGCGACGATCTTGATCGCACGATCAACCCCCGCACAGAATCCCCTCGGTGCCGCAAGGTAGATGGTGATGTCTGCTTTGGCCATCGGTCCTCCCGCTCTAGTCAGGACATTAGGTGCTTTGTTGGCGGCCGTCCAGTTCAGAAGACGGCGTTTCCGGGGGTGAGGTTCCTGGAAGTTTCGGGGCCTTGGGGAATTGCAACGCCAGCTCGCGGCCGAACTCACGGGTCAGCGGAAGTTGCCAACGCAATTGCTTCTTGCATGTCCGGAGGACCAGGAATGGACGAGGGATGTGAACAAGTTGGGTGTGGGCTTATGTGGGAATTCATTGCCTTGCCTTCCCGTTGCCTCCCGAGATCATTCCGGTCACGGGACCGCATCCGCCAAACGTCAACTCCTGGCGGCACCGGTGCGGGGCCTGGCTTCAACGCGCTTCTGGAACTGCCAGATGCGGTCTTCGTGATTGATGTCGCGTTTCAGCACGAAGGAAGGTGGCATGGCGATGCCGCCCTTGTACAGGGTTTTTTGCCTTGTCGGTTCCCGAGTGCCTTGCGAGCATCCAGATGCAGACGGTCTGCGACACCGCCAAAGTTGTGCTCAGCCTAGTGGCTAGTTCGATACAGAGGATTCCTTTACTTCGCGAATCGTGATACGGTTCTCCGTGCCGCCGTCATGCGGCCAGCGAAAACGGAGACAGGACCATGGGCAGGAAGTCGACGCGTCGGGAAATCAAGCTTTCGGACGAGGACCGCGAACGCCTCGAGCAGATCATCTGCAACCCCCGGAGCCCCCAGAAGCACGTCTGGCGGGCCCGCATCATCCTGGAGCTCGGCTCGGGCCGCGGCCTGGTCGAGACCATGCGCCGGACGGGCATGTCGAAGCCGACGGTCTGGCGCTGGTGGGACCGCTTCCTCGCCGGGGGCGTCGACGGGCTGCTCAGGGACGCCACCCGTCCTCCGGGGAAGACGCCGGTCCCCGAGGAGAAGGTGAAGGCCGTGATCGCGCTGGCGATGTCGCCGCCGCCGGAGCACGCCCGTCACTGGACGGTGCGGGCGCTGGCGAGGAAGTCGGGGATGGCCGTCTCCACCGTGCACGGCATCCTGAAGGCCAACGGTCTCCGGCCGCACCAGGTGAAGACCTTCAAGGTCTCCCGCGACCCGAGGTTCGGGATCAAGGTGCGCGACGTCGTCGGCCTCTACGTCGACCCGCCCGACCACGCGGTGGTCCTCTCGGTGGACGAGAGTGAGCGCGTGAACGCCATTGGTTCGAGTGAGCGCGCGAACCAGATACAGGCATTGGGACGGACGCAGAGGCCGCTGCCCATGAAGCCCGGACACGCCGAGACCAGGACCCACGACTACAGGCGGAACGGCACCACCTGCCTGCTGGCCGCGCTCGACGTCGCCACCGGCAAGGTCGTCGGCCGGACGGTCGGGCGGCACCGCTCGGAGGAGTTCCTCGCCTTCCTCGACCACGTCGCGGAGGGGATCGACCCCGGAACCCCGGTCCATGTCGTCCTCGACAACGTCTCCTCGCACAAGTCGGCCGAGGTCCGCGAATGGCTGAAGGACCGTCCCGACTGGACGTTCCACTTCACCCCGACCTCGGCGTCCTGGATGAACGCCGTCGAGGGGTTCTTCTCCAAGCTGTCGCGGCAGAGGCTGAAGGACGCGGTCTTCGACTCGCTTGACGAGTGCATCGCGGCCATCGAGGGCTACATCGAGCACCACAACGCCAACGACGCCCGCCCGTTCCGCTGGAGCAGGAAGCCGGAAGACCTCGTCGAGGCCTGGAAGAGAGGGCACCAGAAGCTGCAGGAAATGGCATCAAGTGAATGAATCAAACCACTAGCCGCCAACGCCACTGCAGCTCCGTGCCCGTCTCGTGGCAATCGCCCTTACGCGTTGCCCGACTTCTTCCTGTAGATGCCCTGCGCGATGCGGTCGATGACCATTGCGCAGAACAGGATCGCCAGCCCGCCAAGGAGTCCCTGTCCCTTCGCCGCGTATTGAAGCGCTTCCAGGATCAGGGCGCCCAGCCCTTCCGCCCCGATGAGCGAGGCGATCAC
>JAJEAC010000164.1 GCA_022824315.1 Silicimonas sp. | reverse complement strand
CCGGGTGCCCGGTGGCGCCCTGAGCTTCATCACCAGGCCGCCCTGTAGATGCTGAGTGCGTCCGCTTCGGACAGGTCACGGGGGTTGTTCACCAGGAGACGGGTCTGCAGCATGGCGTCGGACGCCATCCTCGGGATGGCGACTTCAGGTATGTCCAGGTCACGCAGGCGGGTCGCCATGCCCAGCTTGGCGGAAAGACCGGCCAACGCATCGATGAATGCCGTGCAGCGGGCTTGCGATCCCTTTATCGCCGCCATGTACGGGAAGACGTCTGTCGCGATTTCGGCATAGGTCTCGTGAGCGACCGGCGCATTGAAGCGCAGCACGTGCGGCAGCACCAGTGCATTCGAAAGTCCATGCGGGACGTGGAAGGTGCTGCCGACGGGATAGGCCAGCGCGTGCACCGCGGCGACGGGCGAATTGGCGAAGGCCTGGCCTGCCAGCATCGACCCCAACAGCATCGCGCCGCGAACCTCCCGGACATTCCCGTTGAACACGGCGGCCTCGATATTGGCGCCCAGCAGGCGCAACGCCTCGCGGGCGAGCAATTTCGACAACGGGTTGTTGTTGGCGTTCTTCGAGGCATAAGCCTCGATCGCGTGCACCATTGCGTCGACTCCGGTCGCGGCGGTGATGTGCGGGGGCAGGCCTGCGGTCAGGTCGGGGTCGAGAATGGCGATGTCGGGCAGGATCTCGGGCGAGGATACGCCGCGCTTTTCCTCGACGCCCACGGTGATGATCGAAACCGGCGTGACCTCGGAGCCAGTGCCGGCCGTGGTGGGCACCAGTACCAGCGGCAGGCGCGGGCCCTTGGCCATGGACACGCCCCATGCCTGGTCTAGGTCCTCGCCCGATCCCAGCAGGAGCGCCGTCAGCTTCGAGACGTCCATCGGCGAGCCGCCGCCAAGACCCAGCAGGCCTGTGGCCCCGGACCGGCGTCCGAATTCGACCGCGTTCATCAGCGTTTCGCGCGAGGGATCGGCCTCCACCCGGTCGAAGACCGCAACGGTGTGTCCCGCGCTTTCCAGCGATGCGACCGCCGGGTCGATCATGCCCAGTTTTCGCAGGCCCGGATCGGTGACCAGCATGACCGTCTGGCCCAGGACCTTGCCCGCGACCTCGGCCATGCGGACCGCGGCGCCCGCCTCGAACACGAGCGACTTCGTGGTGTTGAAGGTGAAGGGGGTCATCGCGATGCCCTCGGCAGGTCTCATGCGCCGGCTTCGTAAAGGTCACGCAGCTTGAAGCGCATGATCTTGCCCGATCCGGTACGCGGGATTTCAGGGATTTTCCTGAGGTCGCTGGGCAGCTTGTAGGCAGACAGCCGGTCCTTGCAAAAGGCCCTTACGGCGCCGATTTCCGTCCCCGGTTCGCCGTCATCGACAACAAATGCGACGGGAACCTCGCCCAGCGTCTCATGGGCGACACCCACGACCGCACAGTCAAGGACTCCATCCATCTGGGCGATCGCCTCCTCGACTTCCGCAGGCGCAATGTTCTGACCGCCGCGAATGATGAGCTCCTTGAGGCGTCCGGTGATCGTGATGAACCCGCTGGCGTCCATTTTCGCCAGGTCTCCGGTGTGGTACCAGCCGTCCCTGAGGGCGCTGGCTGTGGCCTCGGGCTTGTTCAGGTATCCTTGCATCAGGTTGGGCCCCCGGCAGGCGAGTTCGCCTTCGGCGCCCGGTTCGGCGTCCTTTCCGGTGGCCGGGTCGATCAGGCGCACGGCCAGGCCCGGCAAGGGCAGCCCGCAGGACCCCGGAACGCGCTGCGAGTTCGGCCAGTTCATCGTGACCATGGTGGAGGTCTCGGTAATGCCGTAGCCGTCCAGCAGCTCGATGCCGAAGAGGTCCTCGAATTCCTCGTTGAGCGCGGCGGGCATGATCGCGCCTGCCGAGCAGCAGCGGCGCAGGGTCCGGAACGGATTGCCCCCCCGTTCCCTGGCCCTGATCATGATGTAATGGAACATGGTCGGCACTCCCGGCATCAGGGTGAACCGGTCTGTCGCCAACAGGTCCAATGCCCGATCGGGCGAGAACCATTCCATGATGTACGCACTTGCGCCATTGGCCACGATGCTCATGGCGCAAAAGTTCAACGCGTAGGAGTGATAGAGGGGCAGGGGAGAGAGGATGACGTCGTCCGGTCCCATCCCGATGATGGGGTTCCAGCACGCAGCGTTGACCCAAAGCATCGAACGGGTGGTGAGCTGCACGCCTTTCGGCCGGCCGGTCGTGCCCGACGTATAAACCATCGTCGAAACGGCATCCATGTCCTCGTCCGGCAGCGCGCCGCCGCCCGTCCGGGTCAGTTCCGAAAGGGACGAATGGCCATCCGGGGCGTCGCCCGAGAAAATGACGGTCTTGGGAGCGGCACCATGATCGTGCCGAATGTCATCGAGCGTTGCCAAGGTGCCTGGGGCCGCGACCAGCATCGACATGCCGGCGTCCTCCAGCCGATAGGCCACCTCGCCGGGCTTGCTGTCGGCCGATATCGGGACCGCGACACCGCCTGCCCGGATCGTGGCCAGCACACTGACGACCCAGTCGACGGAGTTCTCCAGCCAGACGCCTACCCGTTCGCCCGGCTGCAGCCCCTCGGCACGGAAATTCGCGGCCAGGTTTCGGGTTTCGCGTTCGAGCTGTGCATACGTGGCGACGCGCGAAGCATCTTCAAAGGCCGCCTTGTCCGGCGTGTTGGACGCATGTCGCAGCAGAAGCTCCGATATCGGTGCAATGAGGTCCGTGCGTATCATGATCCCTCCTCTCTTCGAGCGCTCAAGGCGCGTAGCGCTGCCAGTTTCACACCATCGAAAAGCCGCCGTTGACGGAGATCACCTGGCCGGTGATCCACGAGGCTTGATCCGAGGAAAGGAAAGCGATGATCGGCGCGACGTCGTCCGGATTGCCGATCCGGCGCAGCGGATATGCCTTGACGATCCTCTCCATGTGCCTGGCCAGGAATTCCACATCCGAATGTGCGGTCTGGACCAAGCCCAGCGAGACGGTGTTGACGCAGACATTGGCGCGCCCCAGCTCGCGGGCCAGCGACTTGCCGAGGGCGATGGTGCCGCCGCGGGCGGCCGCCGCCGGTGCCAGGCTGGCTTCGCCGATGCGCGAACTGTCGCCGACCAGCGAAATGATCCGGCCGCAATTCTGGTTGATCATGTGTGGCGCGACTGCGTGACAGCAGTGAATCGCGCCATAAAGGCAGGTGTTGATCTGCGCCTGCCACTCCTCTGGCGTCGTCTCGACGAACTTCCTGTAGACGACATAGCCCGCGTTGTTGACCAGAATGTCGACGCTGCCGAAGTCAGCAACGACCTGATCGACCATGGCGGTGACCTGGCCGTAGTCGCCAATGTCGGCCTGGTAGGCCTTGGCCTGGCC
>JAJEAC010000149.1 GCA_022824315.1 Silicimonas sp. | reverse complement strand
GTAGGCGACTGCGTGCCCTTCTAGTTCTGCCCGCGCTCCGTCATGCTCTACATGATTGACAAGGCCAATCATCCCGATCTCGATTACCGTGGCGGACAGGGCCCCATCGTGCGCCTGGAGGCCGACCTCCACGAGACGGTGGAATGGGCCAACCGAAAGGAACGGCGATGGGCGTTCACCCTCTCCAATGCGGGTTCCAGCTATTTCAAGGACAGGTGCGATCTGGCGCAATTGGATGAAATTGACTGGGACGCCGTTCGCGCAAGGCATTGGCGCGACTGCAAGGAGAAAAAGCAGGCGGAGTTCCTCGTTGAGACGTTGTTTTCATGGACCCTGATTCGCCGTGTCGGAGTATGCAACGCGGAAACTTGGGGGAAAGCTGCGGAAGCGATGCGGGCCGCTGATCATCAACCTTCTGTCACGACGCAGCGGGGATGGCATTATTGATGACAGGGAGGCGGCACCAATGATCCGCGTCAAGACCGGCGACATCCTTGCCGAGGACGCCGAGGCCTTGGTCAACACGGTCAATTGCGTCGGCGTCATGGGGCGCGGGATCGCGCTTCAATTCAAGAAGGCGTTCCCGGAGAACTTCAGCGCTTACGCGGAGGCCTGCGAGCGTGGCGAGGTGCGGCCCGGCCGAATGTTCGTCTTCGAGACGCTCCAGCTCACGAACCCCCGCTACATAATCAACTTCCCGACCAAGCGACACTGGCGCGGCAACAGTCGTATCGAGGAAATTCAAGCTGGATTGACGGACCTTGTTGCGGCGCTTCGTGAACGCCAAATCCGCTCGATCGCAGTGCCGCCGCTAGGCAGCGGCCTGGGCGGCCTCGAATGGAGCGACGTGCGTCCACTGATCGAGAAGGCGTTGCGCGGATTCAACGACCTGGACGTTGTCATCTTTGAGCCTGGAGGTGCGCCGGAACCGCAGCGAATGGTGCGCAACCACCAGGTGCCGAAAATGACTCCGGGCAGGGCCGCGCTGGTCGGCTTGATGGATCGGTATCTGCGGGGCCTCCTCGATCCCTTCGTCACTCTCCTGGAAATCCACAAGCTGATGTACTTCATGCAGGTCGTTGGCCAACCGCTGAAGTTGAAGTTCACCAAGGCGCCCTGCGGTCCTTGCGCAGAGAACCTGCGGCACGTCCTGAACAAGGTCGAGGGCCACTACATTTCTGGCTACGCCGAAGGTGGCGACAGGTCGGACAAGCTGCTGGAGCTCGTGCCCGGCGCTGTCGAAGATTCTGCCAAGCGCCTGCACAGCTCACGCAAGGTGCGAGAGCGATTCGAAAGGGTCACAGACCTCGTCAATGGCTTCGAATCGGCCTTCGGCCTTGAACTGCTCTCGACCGTGCACTGGGTTCTGGAACACGACGCGCCAAAGTCGCGGCAGGACCTCGTCGCGTCGACCTATGCATGGAATGAACGCAAAAGGAGATTCTCGCCACGGCAGATCGGGCTGGCCGCCGATGTCCTGACAGAGAAGGGCTGGATCGACCACGCCGAAGTGGCCGCCCGGCAGTGACTGCCGATGCCAGCGGATGGGGCATCGAACGCTTGATCTGCGCGGCATCCGTCGGCCGTCCTTGGTGAACTTCGAAGGGGAACGCTCCTCAGATGGTTCATAGCGGGACAATCTGCACCATCTGCTTGCAGCCAAGGGTCTGTGTGCACGTCCCGAAGCGCCACAAGACCGGCGAAACTGTTGTCCCCAGCGGAGAATATCGACCCGTCTCTCGTCGGACGGATAGACTTTGCCCTGTTACATGACCCTTTCCAACGACGGCGAGTTACTGAACAGGAAGATCCATGCCTTTCTCGGCGAGTGTCTTGAACAGGTGTCTGAGAGCGTTTGTTTCAGCCCTCGTCAGAGGCAACTTCAGACGTTCCACCTTATCCAGTGCCGAAGATGCCCGGGGCGACAGCACTCGCCTGGATCTGGCGAATTCGCGTATCTCGGCAATTCTCGGCCGAATGGCGACAAGATCCGTTTCGACGTTAATTTGTCTGTCTATGCGCCCTGTCGCAACGTGATCCTTCTTCTGTCGTCGCACGTCCTCAATGTCGATGGTGGCAGCGTCAAGGTCAGTTCCGAGGTGAATCTTCGGATTCGCGATGCATGTTGGGCAGACTTGCGTGGCCTATCGTCCAACCGTGCGTGCGTCGGATTTCAACGGCTCGCGGTTCAACTCCCCTTGCGAATCAACGCACGAATCCTGCCCTCGATCACGCACTTGTCCGGGACGGTTCACAAGGCCGCCTTGCGTTTCCCGCCATAGCCGCAATGCCAGATCGAATTCGCCTTCCGCAATTGCGATGATGGCTCGCAAAGAGAGCGAGTCATCGGACCTGTGAAGGGCGCAGGCTCGGTCCGCCATGTCCCTTGCCTCTTGCCTGTGAGCTTGCTTGAGCGCTTCGATCGCCCGCTTGCGACACCATGCTGCGGCACGTTCAACGTCCTGCACCTGACGAAGGTCGGTTTGACACCGATGGCACGAAGGGCCTTCGATCCCTTTCGCGCCGCATGTCGGGCATTGAGTCACGTTGCTGCTCATTCAAGGTAGAAGAGGATCTCTTCAAGGTTCTGCCGGATGTCCTCGGCGTCCTCTGTGCGACCTTCGCCTATCGCGCGCCTCAATTCTCCTGTCAGCTCGGAAATCTCTTCTCTGTCCTCCAAGGGAGCCGTGCCGAGAATGGCCTGCGCCCGCTCCAGCGTCTCGTCCATCTGCCGTGAAGCGTCCGGCGAGGCTGCCGCCGCACCGCCGGCTGGATCCGCTTCCGGACCCCAGAGTTCCTCCACCTTGTCACGTGAGGCATGCAGGTCGCGTCCGCTCGAATGCCCGAGCGCGTTCTCCACCACGCCGCGAATTTCCCGTCCCGTCGCCCGCTCCACGACGTGCACTTTCAGCAGCCCGTCAAGATCGAGCTGATACGTGAACAGCAGGCCCTGATCCGTGGCGAATGCGCTTGAGGCCAGGCCCTCGAACTCGAAGGACCCGATTTCGACGTTCTTCAGAGCATCGGGGTCTTCTCCCTGGTAGACCTTGACGCTGACGGCGTCCTGATCGTCGAACATCTTGAAGAACGGTTCGGTTCGAGTCGCGGGCAGCTTGGTGTTCCGCCGTATGATGGGCACGAACTGGTGTGCGTAGGGCTGGCCGTAGAGCTCCCCGACGGAACTCGTCCCGAACGTGTATGGCGTGACATCGACCAGCACGGCCTGCATGTCCAGTCCCATCTCGATCCCGGCTTGAACGCCCGCTCCCAGCGCCACGCACAGATCCGGATCGACTTCTCCGTGAGGTTCCTGTCCCAATCGTTCCGCAAGCAGCTCCGAAATTCGAGGAATGCGTGTCGAGCCACCGACCATCAAGATGCGGTCAAGCTGGCTGGGGCGCAAAGCGGCGTCATTGAGGGCCATGGTCACGGAGCGCATCGTCCCGGCCAGCAGATCATCAATGCCCTGCTCGAATTCAGCGCGACTGATTTCATGCGAGAGGTGCCTTGCCTCGCCGTCGACCCGCGCGACATGGTCCTCTTCGATCTGCAGGTACGGCTGCCGCGAAAGATCGATCTTCGCCTGTTCGGCTGCGCGCTTCAGCCGCGCCTGAAGCACCCGGTCCGCATCGGCGCCGGACACTCCGAGTTCGTTCTCGATATGCCGGTTCAGCCTGTCGGCGATGGTTCTGTCGAAATCGTCACCCCCCAGATGATTGTCACCGGTGGACGAGAGCACCTCCACCACGCCGGCCTCGACCAGCACCACCGACACGTCGAAAGTTCCTCCGCCCAAGTCGTAGACCAGGATCTTCCGGGTGTCCTCGCTGCCGCTCTCGTAGCTGAGCGCCGCAGCCGTCGGTTCGTTGATGATCCGCACTACGTCCAGCCCGGCGATCACGCCTGCTTCCCGCGTGGCCTGTCGCTGCGCGTCGGTGAAATAGGCCGGTACGGTGACGACCGCCTTGGCAACATCATGGCCAAGCGCACGTGACGCCCGCTCCCGCAGGTTCTTCAGGATGAATGCCGAGATCTCCTGCGGAGTGTACTCGCCATCTCCCATCTTCACCATTTCTCCGGAACCCATCATCCGCTTGATCGAGAGAACCGTCCTCTCGGGTGCCGCGATCCACTGGTTGCGAGCCTGACGCCCGACAATTATCCCGCCGGCCTCGTCCACTCCGACGCACGACGGCACCATCGCTTCGCCATCCTCTTGCACGATCTCCGGCCGACCGTCCCTGATGATTGCAACCTCCGAGTTGGTCGTGCCGAGATCAATGCCGATGACCGTGTCAGGTTCCATTAGGGGTTCTCCTCCTCCTCGATCCGATTGACGGCAACTTCCGCAAGACGCAACAGGTCTTCGCCGCGCATGAAGCCGCTTCGCAGTTCCTCGACCACGACACCGTCCGCCAGGACGGAGACCTGGCGAATCTCCGTTGCCTGCATGGTGCGCGGATCGAACGGTTGTCCAGTGGTCTTCAGGCGATCGACGCCAAACCCGGCAAGCATGCGATCAAAGCGCCGGAGCGCGATTCCGTAACCTTCCGCAATGCCGTCGATTCCCCGTGGCTGCCGCAGCAGGAACCCGCGACGATTGCCGACTTCCGACGCTGCGGCATGTCCGCGCGCCAGGCCGTCACGCACGTCAAGGATCGAGCGCAGGCATCGGTTCTCCGCTTCGCGTGCCGCGCGTTGCTCGAAGGCGGCCAGATCGCGTTCTCGGAGACTCATGGACTTCACTGCTCCGTCGTAGCGCTCCGCTGCCCTGGCCAGTTCCTTGCCGGCCCTTGCTTGCTCACGGTTCTGAAGCCGGATTTCCTGCCTCAATGCCGCTAGCTCGGCGTACAGGCCGTACAGGTCCGGTTCGGCGGGCCGTGCGGCCTCGTCCGGCGGTTCGGTCTCGACCAGTTCGCCGATCCAGCGGCGAAAATCTTCAAGGACCCGATCTCTCCAGTCATGGTCCGGCTCATTCATCCAGAATGCCTTCCGACGCAATCAGGGCTTTGAGGCCAGGTGACGAACGCTGCCTCGCGCGCGCTTCTAGCAATGCGTTCAGCGCCAGATCGAAATCTCCGCATCGCCCGATTCCGAAGAGCGACGACTGCAGGCGCGAACGGTCGTCCTTCAGCGCCTCGTAGGCCGTCACGATCTGCTGGCTGCGTTTCGGATCCTGGCTCGGCGGATGTAACCGGATCAATTCAAGGTAACGCTTCCGGACGGCCTTCGGCGACGCGGTGGGTGCGAGTCCAAGAACCAGATAATGGGCCAGCATCAGCTATGTCTCCGGCCATTCACGGCGAAGCGCTCTTGGGAAGAGAAAGATGCGTGCCTCGCGCGACAGTTGTCCGCTGATCCCCGCAGCCTTCACTTTTCGCGCTGCCGCTTCAAGACGACCTGTGAACTCCGGATCCATCCAAAGCGCCTCTGCAATGGCTTCAAGCAGCGGAGCTGGAAGCCTGCGGTAATCGCAGCTGTCGAAGAGGCGGTCGAGCAAGTCCAGTTCGCTCATTCCATCGTCTTCAGACCGCCCGTATTTGCCGCCGTCGTGTTGCGCCAGCCCCCTCATCTCGGTTCGAAGTCGTTGCAGAAATTCATCGGCAGGCAACAGGCCGTTGTGCACTCTCTCGTTAAACTCGATCAGTTCTTCAAGCGCATCATCGTCATCCATGAAGTCCAGCAAACTCTCCATCCCGGGCGGCAGATCGTCATTTGGAAGCCCGTCCATCATGTCGAAATCCATTTCCAGCAGGTCGAAGTCAAAGCTGAGCAGGGCCTCGCGCAGCAATCCATGCGTCCCTCGCGCCAGCCGCGCCGCGCATCCCTTTAGACTGTCGCGTTCGGACGCGCTCGCGCCTGCGACCGCATCAAAAAACCTCCTTGCGTCAAGATCGTGTCCGGTCTGGTAGCGTATCGCCGCGAGATAAAGCAGCAGCCTCCGGTCACGCTCGCCTGCTGACGCCTCGGCGAGCCGACGACCTATCTCTGCGCGCACTGCCTCGTGCCCGTCGCAATCCATCAGGGTGTCGAAGGCATCCAGCAACCGGTCGCCCTCAGCCCGGCACAGGATGTCGCCCCACCAGCGGTGCAGCACGGTCGCCACCTTGCGGCTCTTGTAGAGAATGCCAAGATCGCCGGTCAGCGGAGCCACGAGGCCCGCCACATCATTCGCATCGACTTCGTCGAGTCGTGACATCCTGGCATGCAGCAGGCCCAGCAGGCTGCTTGCCATCGAGGGCTTGACGTTCTTGACATTGCTGTTCTGACCCAGTTCCTGCACCAGAAGTGCCAGCGTCCGGATCTTCATGCCTGGCGAAAGCGGTTCCAGATGAGGTGTCGCCACGACACCCGCATCCCGTCCGCTCGACACGATTTCAAGCAGGATCCGCTTGGTCATCACTATGGTGTCGAGACTCGTTTGGCGCAGTGCTGCGGCCCGCTCGATGTCCCGGGCCGCGATCTCGAACCGGCCATTGTTGCGGCTGCGATCGGCAGATTTCAGATAGCCTATGGCCTGCATGTTCAGGATTCGCTCGTCATGCGGAGCCCTGCTTCGTGCCTCCGCCAACGAGTGCTCGGCGCGACGATGTGCATTGGAGAAATAGTGCAGCTTGGTCAGCTCCAGCCATGGCTCGGCGTCTTCAGGGAACCGTGCCGCCATCCGCTCAAGGACATCCCGTCTTCGGTTCCTGATTTCGCGGCGAGTGCCCAGAAGATCGAGAAGAAACCGGTAGCCCTCCCGGTTGTCGGGATCGGCTTCGAGGCTTGCCTCCATGAGGTCGGCGTACACCGTAGCCAAGTTGACCGGCTGGCCGCCCAGAAGCCTGGAAACCGTCCTGCCCATGCTGGACGGCATGCGCCGCACTGGTCCGGAACGATGGCCGGTTCGGGCTAGGTCCTCCAGGATGCAGCCGCGGGCAAGGTCCTGGTCCCCGGCGCCGGGGAATTCTGCGGCAAGACGACCGATGAGGGTTGCCGCAGGAGCAGGGTCCCAATTCCGCAGTGACGCTTGGTGAAGGGTGATTCGCACTCGTGCCAGCAGTCCGGAAACGCGCTTCGGCGGCAGGAGTCGCCGTGCCAGCGCCTCGACCGTATGCAGCGAACCGCCGCTGCGCGCCGTGGCCAAGCCCGCAATCTGGATCAGGTCCACCAGGGCGGGGACCGGATCGTCGGGGCACAGCGCATCTGCCAGCCGGCTCATCAGGTCTGCAATGCTGTGCGGGCGTTCATCGCGGAGAAGAGCGCCTCGCAGGTCCTTGCCAAGCGTCGGAACCACCAGGCTGTCCGTGCCCAGCGCCGCCTGGATTCTGGCGTTGCCGTCTTTCCCGCCGCCACCTGTCGCCCGCTTCAACTCGACGACGGTGCCGGCAAGGACAAAGTCCTCCGGAAGCAGGGACAGCGCCCTGCGCAAGGCCGCATCGTCGCCAACGCCGTAAGCTGCCATGGCTTTGCAGAACACGCGCCAGGGAGCATAAGGCGACTTTCGCGGCAGGCCGCGCAGCAGTTCTGATGAACGCGTCCAGTTTCCGGCGTCCATCGCATCAAGGCCCTGCCTGACGAACTCGGCGTCTTGCCGCAGTACGTGGTCCGTGCCGAGAGCAGCCAGTGCATCCCAGCACCGGTGGATCATCAGCTGGTCGGCCAGATATCGTTCGACCGCAACATGCGGCGACCGTCCGCGCAGGTATGCCGCATATGCCGTGACCGCTTCTGCCGCCCTGAGATGGCGGAGAAAGGTCTGCAGATCCGCCTCGCTGAGCGATTCGGGCGCGATGGCCCTGCCGTGGTCTTCGGCTCGCGCCCGCATGGAGGCCGACTCTCTCTGGTGGCCTTGTTGCGCGAGTTCCCGTGCACGCCGCGAAAAGGCGCGAAACCGAAGCAGCGCGGTGCCTGGCGGCGCGTCGTCGCCGACAGGAAGCCGTTTCAGGAAGCCGAGGGCATTGCGGGTCTCACCCCTGCCGAGCAGTCGGCGCGCTTCGTTCAGCACGTCGACCGGCTCTACCGCAACCGTCTGCTTGCGACGTCTCTTCCTTCGACCTTGTTGCCTGCGTGCCATTCCGCGGCGCTCAGCACATTGCGCGACTGGCGGAACTGCGAAAGGTGCCGCCGACACGGTTGTCGATGTCCATGCAGGTGGACCGGCACAACTGCTCCATGTATGTCATTGCCCCCCCCGATTCGGCTCCCGGTCAGAGCACCTGAAGATGTCGGTCGTCACTAGACTTCAGCGAACGCGAGCGCAACCGAATGGTGCACGAGGCCATTGGCTGTTCGGTCAAGGAAGGTCGAGTGGCAGATGCTTCGATGCAAGCAGCAGACTCCGGCCGACACGAGAGTCTCAAGCTGGCTCGCTTGGATAAGCAGGCATGCCCTGCCTTGGGTTTCTTGGGGTGGTGGCGGTTGTTTGACCGCTCCCGCGCCTTCGGCGTGTCGAACCTCGCCTCGGCTGGCAAGGATATCGGCAGAACCGATACGGGATTCAGCGAGATTCACACCGGAGCCAGGATGAACTTCTCGCCGACCTTTCCGGACATTTCCCGTGAGGCAACAGGGGCATTGGTTTCGAAGGACGGTGATGGTGGTGCCGATTTCGGAGCCTGATGACATTGCGTGGCACGCTGCGGACATGCCTGGTCGCAGCCGTTCTACTCGGCCGCGTCGCCTTTCGCGGAGGCGCCTTCGGGCCAAAGCGCGTCCAACGGGAAACTGATGGCGTCGAAGGGCGGCAGCGAAACCGGCGCGCCTTCCGCAAGCGTGGCCGGAAGCACCCAGCGGCCGTCGGCGAGTTCGAACGATTCCAGCGTCTTTGCGTCCGGGTCCACGAACCAGAGGTGCGAGACGCCCTCGCGGGCGTAGATCGCCCGCTTCTCGTTCTGGTCGATCCGTCGGGTCGAGGGCGAGAGCACCTCGCAGGACCAGTCGGGCGGGATGGCGCAATGCGCGGAATCGGGAAAGTCGGGCATCGTCTCGCGCCGCCAGCCGGCGAGATTCGGCACCATGATGTCGTCACCCAGATGCAGTTCCGGTTCGTCCAGGATCCACCAGCCGCCAGGGCCGCCATCCCCATAGTCGAAAGCGGGATTGATTTTCGCGCCGATGCCAGAACTCGCGCGGGCATGCCGCATGGCCGGCCTCGGCTGGACATGAAGCGTGCCCGCGAGCACTTCGCCCACCATGTGGGGCGCCGCGTCGAGAACATCCTGATAGGTCGCCTTGCATTGCGACTGGCCCCTCGGTGCCGCCTGGACGTTCATGCCGTGCACCTCCCTTTCCATGTGAAGAGTGGACGTGCACCGCAATTTGGCAACACATTCCCTGCGGGTCTCGATCCCACTGCCCTTCATGCAAGGGGCGCATTCGGGACTCCGTCCGCCATCGACTGCAGTCCTGATCACCGGTGGCAGGCCTGGGGCACGATGGATCTCGTCGGCATCGGCCTTCAGGCCATTGGCGATCCGGACCAGGGATGGGGCGCAGTTGGCGTGGATGCGTTGGTGGCGATTCCTGTTGGCCTTGGCCCGGGCGCTGCATGGGACCGACCAGGGAGATGCCTGTTAGTGGGGCTTCCCGCTTGGGCACGCAAACAGGGTCATGGACTTGTCGTCACTCAGCACATGTTTCAGGGGTCAATGGCATGGCATGCGTAACCATGAACCATGACAGGCCACTTTCACAATTTGGTGTTTTTTTTGTAGACGTTTATGTTGCTGCCGCCATGAAGTCGGCTGATGTGGTGCACCGCCGTCTGCATGCAATCCATCTTGCCATCACGATATTCACTGCCCAATCCCCAGGAGTGTCTTCCATGCCTTCCAATCGCATTCCCCGCCTGACAAAGCGCACCGTCGAAGCCATCAAGGCGAACGGTGCTGACGCTGTCTACTGGGACGGCAAGCTCACCGGTTTCGGACTTCGGGTGCGCAAGTCCGGGCGCAAGTACTACGTCGTGCAGACTCGGGTCGATGGTCAGCTGCGCTGGTTCACCATCGGTCCGCACGGACCGATTGCTCCCGACGAGGCGCGGGCGAAGGCACTGGAGATCCTGGCCGACGCGAAGAAGGGCGTGGATGCACGCGCCTCCGGGACGCGACGCGATGCCGGGCGGAGAGTGGCTGACCTGTGCAGTCGGTTTCTCGACGAGTACGTGCCGAACCACTGCAAGCCGCGGACGCAGGCGGAATACGGGCGGTTGGTGACGCTGTTCATCGCTCCGGCAATCGGGGAAATGAATGCTTCGGACGTGCAGCGCAAGGATGTCGCCGCGCTGCATCACGACCTTCGCGACCATCCCTACCAAGCCAACCGGACGCTCAGCGTGCTCTCGAAGATGTTCTCGCTGGCCGAAGTCTGGGGCTGGAGACCGGACGGTTCCAACCCATGCCGGCACGTCAGCCGCTACAGGGAACGCATGCGCGAACGCTTTCTTTCGGAAGAGGAGACCGTGCGTCTCGGCGTGGTGCTGCGCGAATTCGAGGATGACATGCCGTCGGCTGTGGCCGCGTTCCGGCTGTTGCTGCTCACCGGCTGCCGAATGTCGGAGATCCGCGACCTCAGATGGGAGGATGTCAAGGCTGACTGCATCGAATTGCCTGACGCCAAGACCGGTGGGCGCGCCGTGCCTCTGGGTCCCGAGGCCCGGGCCGTTCTCGATGCCATCCCGCGCGCGGCGGACAATCCATGGGTCATCACGGGACGTCGGCGTGGCACCCATCTCGCCGACCTGCAGCGTCCATGGCAACGCATTCGCAAGCGCGCCGGTCTGGAGGACGTGCGCATCCACGATCTTCGGCACAGTTTCGCGTCGCGGGCACTTGCGCTCGGTGAGAGCCTGACCATGATCGGAAAGCTGCTTGGTCATACTCAGGTGCAAACGACAGCACGTTACGCCCATCTCGCGCGCGACTCGATCCAAAACGCGGCGTCGAGGATTACAGGCAGCCTTGGCGGTGATCTTCTGGAAGATGGCCAAGACAGGCCAAGAAGGGACTCCGATGAGCCCTGACGAACAATGACAAGAGGATCAGTTCCACTCGGACGACCCGGGCTGCGAAGCGAAGGACGGCCTCTTCGTGCCTTTCGATAAGCGCGTGCTGTGCACGGCGGATTTCGCGGCCCGCTCCCGATTCCCTCTCGAGCGCGGCGGCATTTCCGGGCATTGCTTCCAGCCCTGGATCAGGATGCTTCGGCGTCGCTTGGCCAGGCTCAGGAATTCGACTTCGGCCAGGACCTTGACCGTGCTCCCGTTGAACTTGTGGCAGGCCCTGACGCCCGTTGTCCTGCCTCGTCCCCTACGCGTCGATGCCGTACACGCGTTTCGCGTTGCCGCCGAGAAACAGGGCCCGGGTGTCCGGCGTGAGGCCGAGATCGTCGAGGCCGTCGAGCGCCTTCGCGGGCGAGATCATCGGATGGTTGGAGCCGAACAGCACCTTGCGGGCGCCGTTGGTGCGCAGCCAGTCGACGAGCGGAGCCGGATAGCGCCTGGCCGTCCAGGCAGAGGTGTCGACATGGACGTTGGCGTGCTTGGTGGCGACGGCGACCGCCTCGTCGGTCCATGGATAGCCGATATGTCCGGCGACGATCACCAGTTCGGGAAAGTCGAGCGCCACCCGGTCGAGATGGATCGGTCGCCCGACCTCGGAGGGCATCAGCGGCCCGGTATGGCCGATCTGGGTGCAGAACGGCACGCCGAGGTCGCAGCAGGCGGCGTAGACCGGGTAGAACAGCCGGTCCGTCGGCGGCAGTTCCCACAGCCAGGGCAGCACGCGAATCCCCTTGAAGCCGAGTTCCCCGACGCAACGCCGGATTTCGGCGACGGCCTGCACAGGCCGGGAGATATCGACCGAGCCGATGCCGACGAGGCGTTCCGGACATTCGCTGACGAATCCCGCGACCTCGTCGTTGGAGATCATGACGCTGCGCGGCCCGACCCAAGCCGAGATCAGCGCCTTCTCAACGCCGGCCGCGTCCATCGCGCTGATCGTCGCCGCCACAGGGAGTTCTTCGGTCGGAACCTCCTCGCGGTTCCAGCGCCTGAGCGAATCGAAGATGGGGTCCTGCGCATGCCGCAGGGTGGGGTGCTGCGCCCAGGCGTCGATGATCATCACGGGGCTCCTGGTGGCTTTTCCGCCATCTACCGTTTCGGCGACGGTTCATGCAAGCGCGATACGGCGCGACCGGAGGCTGCAAACAGGCAGCGGCCTCGGCGTCGGAGGGCGGAAGCTGCGGAATGCGCGAGAGACGGCGCGGGGCCATCGGCAGGCGGAAGACCGATGGTGCCGGGCGGACCGGCACTCCCGGGCCGCTTGCAGGCGTGTAGCGACACAAGACTTGTTCCGGCGGCGGGTTTCGCGTGGCAAGCCATCGGCCGGAGACTGGCACGATAGGATATCCGGACAGGTTACCGTACCGCCCGTTGCGGCACCGGGTGATCGACTGGGGTTGTCCGGATCGGACAGTGGCAGGCGGCGCCGATGCCCGTTTCCCGAGTGACGCTGGCACGAGTCGGCGGGGCATGGGTCCGCGTGTGGAGGTTTCCGACGCCGCATGTGGACTCGTGTTCCGATTCAGCCGGGGTCAAGCGGCTGGCCGTGCGGAGGGTGCCCTTGCAGGGCTCGACCGCGCATCGGCGTGCACGCACGCGTCGAATGCCGCAAGAGACCACGGGCGACTGTGCGCATGGGCCGTACGAACGCGCGAGGGTCGCAGGCACGCTCACCACTGCGAGGACCGTTCCGAATCGACGTGGTCCGGCAGGCTGTAGGTGAGGCCTGCCTGATCGTACCACGACACTTCGAAGAGTTGCTCCATCGTGCTTGCGCCCTTCTTGAACCTGCGCGGAAGGCTCCCCTTGATGCGCGTGACGAACCAGTGCATGAGCAGCGTTCTTCGCGCTCTCAGCATCGTGCACGCCGGAAAGCGCAGCCTGTCGGCGAGATCGCCGCCAACCAGCGCCCGGGAAATCGGGTAAATGAGGCGGTTCGCCAGGGCGCTGCGCTCGACCGGGTCCGAGATGCCGGCGACCAAGGGGGCGGAACTGATCAGCGCATTCGCCATGATCGCCGACTCGTCGGACGGGTCGGGTTCGCAGAGAAACCCGGTTCTGAACATGTGCCGCGCCTCCTCCTCGGTCGCGTAGAGGACGGCCTCGGGGATTCCCATGAGATGGCCGGCGTATCGCCAGACCGCGCAGTAGCCCTCGCGCTGTTCGGGACTGTAGCGGGCACCGAGAGCGGTTGAGTGCGCCAGCGTTCGCGTCGAGAAGCAGGCGATGGCGTAGCCAAGGCTGGCCGCGCTTATCGGGGTTCCCCAGGCGTCCTCGTCCCACTCTCCGGACTCCGCCAGCAGCCGCCGCACCTGGGCATGGACGAACCGGATCCTGACCGACAGCTTCCAGCCGTCGTTCTCTCGCCGCAATCCCCCGGGGTGAAAGATCTCCACTTGGTGGCGGTTGTTCTGCTTCAGGCGTCTGGCGCCCTTGTCGATCACCCGACCGGTCAGGAAGAACGACTTGCTGATCAGGGTCGCGAAGCCCTCGACCAGCGTGCCGGTCACGAAAGCGGCGAGCACGGGACCCGCGTTTTCGTGGAAGGCGCGGATTCCGGGGGCGAGGCTCGCGTGATCGACCCACGCCGGTGCATCGTCGATCCCGTCGAAGAAGTCCCGCAGCGGTCTCGGTGCGTCGCGGAGCACGTCGGGCTCGCCCTCGATGCCTGCGGCGACGAAGAGATGCATGTCGGCAGTTGGCAGCCCGGCAAGCTCTTCCATGACCGGATCGAGGTCGGGGTCGCCGATCGTGGCGTGCCGGACGTAATTGTCGGCCGCGTCCGGATCAACCCGGTGCGCCCGGACGTGACCCTTGGCGTAGGCCGAAGGGAGACGGATCGGAATCATCGCCGTATCAGCTTTGAGCCGCCAGCATCCGCTGGGCGGTGCAAGAGGCGCGCGAACGGCGGTGCGGCGGCCGGTCTCACGTCTCGTCGGGTTCGGGCATGCGGTATCCGAGGCCGCGCTCCCCGAGAACGTATCTTGGGTTGCGGGCGTCGTCACCGAGCTTGCGGCGGAGCTTGGTAACGGCGCTGCGCACCGCCTGCGGGTCGCCCTTGCCCGGGCCCCAGACCCGGCGCTGCAGGTCCTCGTAGGTTGTCGCCCCGCCAGCGTCGAGCGAGAGCGCGTGCAGCAACCGGTACTCGGTCGCGGTGAGCCGCACCGGGCGCCCGGCGAGCGTCACCCGGCGCTTGGCGCGGTCGATCTCAAGTTCTCCGACGCGGAACGGCCGCGGCGCGCTGCGCCGGCGCAGCGCAAGTCCCACCCGCGCCGCCAATTCTGCCGGCGAGCACGGCTTGACGATGTAGTCGGCCGCACCGGCCTCGAGGGCACGGGCGACGGTGTCGCCGCCGGAGTAGGCTGAGACGAAGATCACCGGAATTTCGGCGAGCGCAGGCAGGGTGCGCATCAACTCGATGCCGTCGACGCCGGGCAGCACCAGGTCGAGCACCACGAGCGCGGGTCGCCTCGCCTCGACCAGGTGCGGTATCTCGCTCGGCACAGCCGTCGCGACGGGTGCGTAGCCCGCCGCCGCCAGCGCGTCGCGTGCGCGGAGAAGCGCATGGGGGTCGTCGTCCACCACCAGAACCGGGGTTCGCTCCCCGCCGTCCTCCACAGACGTTGCGGAAGCGGGCGCGGCGCCGGTATTTTCGGCCACGGGCAGGGTGAAAGTGATCCGAGCGCCCCGGCCGGGTCCGCCGCTTTCCGCCCGGATGCGTCCGCCATGGGCCTCGACAAGGCCTCGGCAGACCACCAGCCCGAGACCGGAGCCCGTGCCCGCCGTTCGCTCCCCGGAGGCCTCGTCCGCGCCGACCCCGGCGTGGCGGCGGAACAGGTGCGGCAGCCGGTTGGCCGCGATGCCTGCGCCCGAGTCGGATACGGAGACCTCGACCTCTTGCCCGTTGCGCCGCGCAGCTATCCGTACCGGTGCGCTCTCAGGGGAGTGCTGCGCCGCGTTGGCGAGGAGGTTCTCCAGCACCTGAGCGATGCGCCGCGTGTCCGCCATCACCCGCGGCAGGCCTTCTGGAAGCTCCACGGTCACCTCGTGTCCGGCGCCGGTCGCGGCAAACACCGTCCGTGCCCGCTCGACCAACCCCGCCAAGTCCTCTGGCGCCGGGTCCACGGAGAGCATGCCCGCGCCGATCAAGCCGGCGTCCAGCAGGTCGCCGATCAGCCCCGACATGCGCCCGGCCTGCTCCTCCACGATGCGCAGGTACTGGCGCAGTTCTGCCCTGTCCGGATCGCGCGGATCCTCCAGTGCCGTCGAGGCTGCGCCTTTGATCGCGGCGAGAGGCGCGCGGAGTTCGTGGCTCACAAGGCCCAGGAACTCGGCCCGTGACCGCTCCAGCGCCTCGAACGGCGCCAGGTCCTGGAGCGTGACGACGACCCGCTCGACGGCGCCCTCGGCCGAGCGGATCGGAGTCGCGTCAATCAACGCGCGCACGCTGGCTCCCCCGGGAACTGAGATTTCGACTTCCTCGGCGCGCACCGTCTCGGCCTCCGCGAGATCGGCCAGCGTGACCTCGCGCCCGTCGCCGCGGTGGCAGGCAACCGCGGTGTGGAGCGCGGTCGAGAACCCCTCCGTCACCCCAAGCCCGGCCAGAACGCGGCGCGCCTCCCGGTTGACCGAAAGCGGCGTGCCGGTGGCGTCGAGCACCGTCACTCCGACCGGGCAAGTCTCGATCAACGCCTCGAGGTCGGCCCGCGCCCTCCGCTCCTCGCGGTGCGCGCGCGCGTTGGCGAGCGTGGCCGCGGCCTGCTGGGCGAACAACGCCAGCACCGCCTCGTCGGCGTCGGTAAACCCGCCGTCCTTGCCGCCGAGGAAGAAGCTGCCCACAGCCGCGCCCCTGTGGAGCAGCGGGGTCGCTTGGAACGCGCCGCAGGGCACGGGGAGGGGAGCGCAGCCGAGCGCGCGGACCCATGCGTCGAGGTCGGGCAGCCTGAGCGGCGCGCTTAGGGAGCGCAACTGGCCAAACACCTGCATCGCGTCCGGCCAGGATTCCATTGCTCGGCGCTCCTCTTCGTCAAGACCCAAAGTGACGAAGTCGCGGGGCTGCCCGCCCTCGTCCACCGTCACGATCACGCCGTATTGCGCGCCGGTGAGCGCGCCGGCGCTCTCGACCACCTCCCTGAGCACGGTCTCCGGATCAAGGCTGGCACCGATGCGCAAGATCGCCTCGACGAGCGCGGTCTCGCGCCCCGCGGCATCCCTGTCCGGGTCCGCGGGCGGGGTATCCGTCCGACGCGACGTTCCGTCGCCGTCGGCCGTGTCCTGCGGATGCGGTTCCGGTCTGCCTTCGGGAGAGGCTCCTGCATTGCCCACCGCTCCGCCGTCCCCGGACGTGGTTCCGCCTGCCTGAGCGGCGGCGCCGTCTTCCTGCGAGCCTTCCGCCTGCCTTCCGATGCTGCCGCGGGGCGTGTCAGCGTCCTGTGCCGAATCGTCGCACTCGCCCAATGTCCCGTCCTCCCGTTTCGGCCACCTGCGCAGCCGCAATTCACAATGTTGGCATGCTAAATCACGAATCGGACATGTTCAACACATGTGCTTCGGTCGGTGACATGTGACGTTCCGCCGGAAACGAAACGTTCCGTGAAATGTCGCTGCATTCCGCCGAAGGGAAGTCATGATTTCGTCATCGTGGATTTCGACGTTCCGGCCCTTTCGGGGACCTGCACCGCGGCGCTTTCGTCCGTCGGCCCGAAGGCGCTGGCGCGTCGGGAGGATACAGATGGCGACCTTCGACGTCGTTCTGACTAGTGGTCTGCGGTCGACGTCATGCGTACGCTCCGCTTGGACCTGCTGTACCGATTCCGTATCGCTGTGGCTCGCCTGGGGCGCTGGTCGCGCTCTGCATAACCCATGTGCTGCGGGAGCAGTTGCTCGGCAGATGACTGCGGCGCGGTCGCCGGGCGGGCAGGTGTTGGATTTCTGATTGATCCGCATCGGATGTCCCGGATTGGTTCGTGCGGGTTTCGGTGTTTCTGCAAGGTCTTCCGACATTGCCGGAAATTCAGGCACGGGTTCGGTTTCAGCCGCGACTTTTCTTCCCGACGGCCAGAGGGGGTTGGGCGGCGACGATCCGTGCGTGCCACGAACCGCCGCACGTATTGCCTGATCGCAAGGACAGCGTCCGTCCAGGACAGGGGCTTCCTTGATCGGGCTCTCTGTCGGGTTGATGCCTGGACGAACTCCTGTGTCCGAGAATCTGCACGGCAAACTGGCAAACCATCGGCAAACTAATGGCAAACAAGTTGTGTCGAATCCGAGGCGCCTCGGATCGCGATGCGTCGCGCCAATGGCCTGGCAAGGCCGCAAAAAGAGGCGCAAAGGCGATCTTTCGTCCCAGAGCTACGTGCATGGTGGAAGCGGTTTCTGACTGGTTCAGAAAGAGGAAATGACCATGAAAAGGATTCTCTGAGCTTCGTCCGCCCTCGTCATGTCCGCCGGCGTCGCTTCCGCTGAAGTGGCGGTTACCGGGGATGGCCGCATGGGTGTGCAAAGCCTAAACGGTGGCTATGTCGCCTTCGGCAGCCGTATCCGTATCGTATTCACGGCGCCCGGCGAGACGGACAATGGCCTTACGTTCGGCGGATCGATCCGCGCCGGCAATGCTGGCAAGGGCGTTGAAACTAAGCATGCCAGCGCTGCTGCTGCCGCCAACCCAACCGGTCTCGCCACTGGTCTTTTGGAAGGAGACAATATTTCCTCTGGAGGCGGTGTCTCCGGTACGGCAGGCGAAGTTTACATTGCCGGCGCGTTCGGCACGGTCACCATGGCTGACAACCCCGGGCCGGCAGGTGATCAGGCGTTGAGCGGAGCGATGACCTATATCATCGGCGATGTCGGATTCGGAGTCGGCGTCGAAAGACTCGGCGACAACCAGAACATTGTTGCTGGCCTCAACGCGGCGCTTGGCGATGCAAGCATCAAGGTGGTTTTTGGCTCCAATGACGACAATAACGCCGCAACTGAAGATGATCAGTACGGTGCCTCTGCGTCCTTCGTTTCTGGTTCAGCCACCTTCACGGCGTTCACTTCGAGGAAAAACGACCAGGATCACTTTGGCATTGGTGCCTCATTCGACCTTGGCGGAAATGCCAAGATAGTGGGCGGCTTTGTTGATGGTGACAGCCTAGCCGATTCGAGCTTCGATCTGGGCGTCACGATGGGCTTTTGATCCTTCATGGACTGGCGCCCATTTCAAACGCAGTTGAATTCCGCCCCGGCACCGGCCGGGCAAGCTGGCAACCGAGGAGAAAGCCCAGTGAACAATCGCTATCGTCGCGCCGCACCCGCCGCCGCAGCGCCCGGACCGGATCCTGCCCGGCCGACCGCGCCTGGTAGTACCAGCGCTCGATCGTCGAGACGGAGAACCGGACCGCGCCGCCCCTGGCGGGATGCACCCAGTCCCGCCGCGACAGCCGCCAAAAGGCGATCATCCGGGGATCCGACGTGATCCCCCATTGGTTTCGTCCAGGGCCAGAAGCGATTTCCTGGGGGTGCTGAAACCGGGGCTCGCCATCCACCTCTATTTTCGGCGCAAGACGATCAGCCGGTATTCATTTGCCCGAGCGAATGTCGCCGACCGCCCGGTCTTGCGGGTCAGCTTGTCCATCGACCGGCCGAGCAGCATTTCCAACACCCGGGCACGCAGCGGATGGTCCCGCCTTAGAGCAGCGCGGAACCGCTCAAGGAACGGAGCAACCTTTTCGTTCTTGAGGTATTCATAGATCACAAAAGTTGGTGTGATTGCGTCTGTCACATCCTCATCGTGCAGCACTTCGAATTGCCCCTGCCGCGCAACGGCCTCCAGAAACGACGCATGGGTGTCCCGTGTGGCATCATTATGGTCTGTTCCGACGCCATCACGACGGAAATAATCGAAAATCACGACACCCAATTCGGAATACTTGGCGGCTTGTGCCAGCGCCGGTTCCAACTCGATATAGTGAAAACTCTCCGCAAATATGCAGAGATCGAAGCAGCAATTTGTGGCGAAATCTTCGAACCTGGCATCGGTCACTTGCGTGCCTTCAGGCAGTTTTGCCCGGGCCATCTCGTTCATCTGCGTCGAGGGGGAAACGCAGGTCACTTCG
>JAJEAC010000029.1 GCA_022824315.1 Silicimonas sp. | reverse complement strand
CGCCAGGTCCACGCGACCCTCCCGCCTGAGACGCTCGTCCAGCACGTCCTTCAGGCGATGCAGGTAGATCACGTCTGAGGCTGCGTACTCAAGCTGCGCCTTCGTCAACGTGTCGGCACCCCAGTCGCTCATCTGCTCGAGTTTCGATATGTCGACGCCCAGAAGCTCGCTGACCAGGTGCTTCAAGCCATGCCGCACCGTATAGGTGCGGACGAGCCTGGACGCGATCTTGGTGCAGTAGACCGGCGCTGCAAGGGTGCCAAAGCGGTGAAAGAGTGCCGCGATGTCGAAGCGCCCGAAGTGGAAGAGCTTGAGCACGCTCGGGTCGGTCAGCAGGCGTTCAAGATTCGGGGCCGATTCCTGGCCCATTTCGATCTGGACAAGATGCGTGTCGCCGTCGCCGGAAGACATCTGCACGAGACAAAGCCGGTCACGGCGCGGATTGAGGCCCATGGTCTCGCAATCGATGGCCACGCACTGGCCGAGATCTAGGCCGTCGGGCAGGTCGCGCTGGTAGAGATTGTTGGCCACGTGTGCCTCCGGTTGCATTTCCGTGCCTTGATGCACCCGAAGCGCACGCGCATCAACCCGCCGCATTCATCGGTCCCGTGTCCACGAGGTATCTTTGTGACAGCGGCAGGCTTGCCGCGCCGAGAGTCCTTGCATCCGCCCCGACCGTGCCGCACATGACCGCTGGATGCGGCAGTCCGGACAGGTTCATGCGGTCCAGTTCGGCCTGAACACGGGCAACCAGATCTTCCCGGACCCGCTCAGGCAGCCAGCCGTCGATCAGCACGTGCTCGACGTCCATGACGGAAACGGACGCAACTATCGCGTGCGCGATTGCAGGCGCAGCAGTTCCTGTCCATGCATCGATCAGCTCGGTCGGCACTCGCCAGTCCGTCGCGCTCTCCCAAAGCGCTTTCGCCTCGCCTCCTGCATCGACCACCATCCGTTCCAGGCCGGCAAGGGAGGCGACGTCTATGAGCTGGCGCGTTCCTCCGTTCGGGTCTGGAACCGGCATTGGTCCAAGTGCGCCCGCGTTGCCTGTCGACCCGGTGAACAGCCGGCCATTCAGGACGACCCCGCCTCCGACGAAGTAACCCATGTAGAAATACAGGAAATCGTGCGGCGCATCCTGCGCTCCGAAGACCAGTTCTGCGCCGCAGGCACATGTGGCGTCGTTCTGCAGGATGACCGGAAAGTCGAACAGTGCAGCGACTTCGGCCTGCAAGTCGAAGTCGCGCCACGCTTCCATGTCTTCGGCAGACGTGCCGAGAATCGCGCCCCATTCCCATATGAAGAACGGCATCGCGATGCCGAGGCCGGCGATGCGCGCCCTCTGCCCGGCATCAAGCTGGCCGGAGAGTCGCTCGGCGGCCTTCTTGACGAAATTAAGCGTGCCGTCCGGAGCGGGAAATCGGTAGGTGACGTGCTCGCGAGAAAGGATGTGGCCGAGAAAGTCCACAAGCACGAGGTCTATGCTGCGGCGCCCCACCTTCAGGCCGAAGAAGAGCGCCCCGTCCGGGTTGAGCGCCATGGGCACCGAAGGCTGGCCAACCTTTCCGCGCACAGGCTGTTCGCGGAGCAACAATCCCTCGTCTTCGAGTTTGCGTGTAATCACGGACACGGTTTGGGCGGACAGGCCGGTCACGCGCGCGATTTCTGCTCTCGCAAGCGCGCCACGACGGCGCAGGAGCGAGAGAACCAGCCTTTCGTTCCTGTCCCGCATGTCGCTCTGGTTCGTTCCGAGAAGACCGGAAACACCCATCCCCGTGGCGGACTTGTCTGTGATCGCGCTTTCCAAGCTGCACCTCCTGGCCACAGGTTTAGCGAACGGCGCAGCCAAGTCAAATAAAAAATAAATCTTAGTGATTTATTTATTGACAGCGAGGCCGAATCATGTGACTCTCTCCCACGTGCCGCGAATCCGCGCGGCTTTGATCACTCGTTCAAGGGAGGAACTGATCTTGAAACTCACACATCTCATCGGTGCATCGGCGATTGCCGTAACGGCCATGGCAGGAAGCGCCATGGCAAGCTCGACCGTCTGCCTGATCACCAAGACAGACACCAACCCCTTCTTCGTGAAGATGAAGGAAGGTGCGACTGCCAAGGCGGAAGAGTTGGGTATGACCCTGAAAGCCTTTGCCGGGAAGATCGACGGCGACCACGAAACCCAGGTCCAGGCCATCGAGACCTGCATTGCCGACGGCGCAAAGGGCATTCTGCTGACCGCGTCCGACACGGCGTCGATCGTGCCTTCGGTCAAGCAGGCGCGCGACGCCGGGCTCTTGGTCATCGCTCTCGACACGCCGCTTGATCCGACCGATGCGGCTGACGCCACCTTCGCCACCGACAACTTCGTTGCCGGCGAACTCATCGGCAAATGGGCGGCCGCCACGCTCGGAGCCGAGGCAGCCAATGCCAGGATCGGCATGCTGGATCTTGCCATCAGCCAGCCGACGGTCGGCGTGCTGCGCGACCAGGGTTTCATGCAGGGCTTCGGCATTGACCTGGGCGACCCGAACAAGTGGGGCGACGAGACGGATTCGCGCATCGTCGGCCACGACGTCACGGCAGGCAACGAGGAAGGTGGCCGCAGGGCGATGGAGAACCTACTTGCGACGGACCCGAGCATAAACGTCGTCTACACGATCAACGAGCCGGCGGCGGCTGGTGCTTACGAGGCCCTGAAGGCCATCGGTCGCGAGAACGATGTCCTCATCGTCTCGGTCGACGGCGGCTGCCCAGGCGTCCAGAACGTCAAGGAAGGCGTGATCGGCGCCACATCGCAGCAATATCCGCTGCTGATGGCGTCGCTTGGTGTCGAGGCCGTCAAGAAGTGGGCCGACAGCGGCGAGAAGCCCGAGAACACCCCAGGCAAGGACTTCTTTGACACCGGCGTGGCGCTGGTGACCGACAAACCCGTCGACGGCGTGGACTCGATCGATACCGCCGAGGGTACCGCACGCTGCTGGGGCTGAGGCCCGCAGGCGAGACTTGAAGGGGCGCAACGCACTTCGCCCCTTCGTAATTCTGGACGTGCACTGCAAAGCGCGACTATACTAGGGCGTACGGAAAGCGGACTGACGCCCACCAATCTGAGGGGAACCCAATGTCCGAACCCACGTCGAAAGGCCAGGATTTCGAATCGACGCTGGAGCAGGCAAGCCAGAATGTGGCGGAATTCGACGACCACCGATCAGGATTCATTCCGTGGCTTCAGCACCTCCTGCACACCAATCCATCCCTGGTGCCGTTGATCGTGCTCGTGCTGTCCACGCTGAGCCTGGGCATCTACATCGATTGGGGCGCGATCAGCGTAAGCCTCGGCATTGCTTCGCCCGAAGAGGTATCGAACGATTCGTTCAGGTTCTTCAAGGCCTTCACGTTGACTCTCATCCTGCAGCAGGTCCAGATCGTGGGCGTGCTGGCCGCCGCTCAGACGTTGATCATCCTGACAGCAGGCATCGATCTCAGCGTCGGCGCCATCGCGGTGCTTTGCTCGGTCATCATGGGGCAGTTCACGTTCCGCTACGGAATCCCGCCAGCAGTGTCGGTCGCCATCGGCCTCGCGTTCGGCACCGCGATCGGCGCCGTCTCGGGCTGGCTTGTCAGCCGGGTCAAGCTGCCGCCCTTCATCGTCACGTTGGGCATGTGGCAGATCGTGCTTGCGGCGAACTACCTGTACTCGGCGAACGAGACGATCCGCAGCCAGGACATCGAGGCCCAGGCGCCGATTCTCCAGCTTCTCGGCACCAAGTACACCTTGTACGGGGCGACGTTTACGCTTGGCGTGATTTCCATGCTGATCATCGCCTTCGCGTTGGCTTACGCGCTCAGGTCCACCCCATGGGGACGGCATGTCTACGCGGTCGGCGATGACCCGGAGGCTGCGGAGCTCGCCGGCGTGAACCGGCACCGTACGCTCGTTTCGGTCTACATGCTGGCAGGCCTGATCTGCGCATTCGCGGGCTGGGTCATGATCGGGCGTTTCGGCTCGGTCTCGCCGTCTGCCACCACTGGTGTCATCGGCAACATCCAGGCGATCACCGCCGTGGTCATCGGCGGCATCTCGCTTTTCGGAGGCCGTGGCTCAATTTTAGGCGCTCTCTTCGGAGCGCTCATCGTCGGCGTGTTCGAGCTCGGCCTGCGCATGGCCGGCGCCGATCCGCAATGGACGTTTCTCCTGATCGGAGTGCTCATCATAGGCGCCGTTGCGGTCGACCAGTGGATCAGAAAGGTGTCGATATGACGGACGGGCGTGAACCGATTCTGAGCGCAAAAAGCTTGGTCAAGAAGTACGGCAAGGTCACTGCGCTCGATCATTGCGACTTCGAGCTCTATCCCGGCGAGGTTCTGGGTGTGATCGGCGACAACGGCGCCGGCAAGTCCACTCTCATCAAGGCCGTGTCGGGCGCCGTGATGCCGGACGAGGGAGAAGTCTATCTCGAAGGGCGGCAGGTTCACTTCACGTCGCCCATCCATGCCCGTCAGCACGGCATCGAAACCGTGTACCAGACGCTTGCCATGTCTCCTGCCCTCTCGATCGCGGATAACATGTTCATGGGTCGCGAGTTACGTCGTCCCGGAGTCCTGGGCGCGGTCCTGCACATGCTCGATCGTCCGGCGATGGAGAAGTTCGCCCGCGAAAAACTGAGCGAACTCGGGCTGATGACAATCCAGAACATCAAGCAGGCTGTCGAGACGTTGTCTGGTGGTCAGCGACAAGGCGTCGCGGTTGCGCGCGCGGCTGCGTTCGGTTCGAAAGTGATCATTCTCGATGAACCGACAGCGGCGCTTGGCGTGAAGGAAAGCCGCAGGGTGCTTGACCTGATCAACGACGTCCGGTCGCGCGGCATCCCGATCATCCTGATAAGTCACAACATGCCTCATGTGTTCGAGGTCTCGGACCGGATTCACGTTCACCGGCTTGGTCGGCGGCTCTGCGTGATTGATCCGAAAGAGCACTCGATGTCCGACGCCGTGGCTTTCATGACGGGAGCCAAGGAACCCTCCGGAGTCGAGGCCGCGTGACGACTGCCCTTAAGGCTCGGGTGCAGGTTGTTGCCAAACGGATACGCGCATTGCCCGAGGGCAGGCGTCGTCTCGTTGCGATTGCCGGGCCTCCTGGCGCGGGAAAGTCCACTTTGTCTGACGCCTTGGTGCAGGAGCTGGGACCGACGGCGGCGCCCGTGCCCATGGACGGGTTTCATTTCGACAACGACACTTTGAATGCGTGCGGCCTGCGGAACCGGAAGGGCGCACCGGAAACCTTCGACCTTGAGGGATTTTCAAGTCTGCTGGAGCAACTGATCGGCGAAGACGAGGTCGCGATACCCACATTTGACCGGGTCCTGGATAGGGTGGTCGATTCAAGCACGTTCATTCGGGCAGGACATCGGTGGGTGGTTGTCGAGGGAAATTACCTTCTCCTGGATGAGCCAGGCTGGCGCGACCTGGCGCGTCTATGGGATCTTTCCGTATATCTTGACGAGCCGCATGATGTCCTCGAGGAGCGACTGGTTCAACGCTGGCTGGATCTCGGCCTGACCTTGGATGATGCGCGAGCGTGGGCGCTCGGCAATGACATTCCCAATGCTCGGCGCGTGGCCGCCGCGCGATTGCCGGCAGACCTCGTTCTTTCGTGAAGGGGAATGTCTCCAAAGCCTGGGGTCACGTCCCACCCCTTCCCGTCACAGGCTTCGGTGTCCTTCGGCAGCTTCCATGCCGAGAACCTCAAATGCGGCCGCTGCACCTAGAGCCCGTTGACCGGCACCTTCAGCATCGGTCTTCCGTCCATGTCGGTTGGCACCTCTCCTGCCCGCATGTTGACCTGAAGTGACGGGATGATCAGTTGGGGCATCGCCAAGGTCGCATCCCGCTCGGTCCGCATCCTGATGAAGTCTTCCCGTGTCGTTCCGCCCCCGACATGGATGTTGTGCTCCCGTTCGTCCTTCACCGTTGTTTCCCAACGAATGTCGCGCCCGTTCTGTCCGTAGTCATGGCACATGAACAGTCGCATCTCGTCCGGCAAGGACAGGATTCGAACGATGCTGTCATAAAGCTCGCCTGCGTCTCCGCCAGGAAAGTCCGCCCGCGCCGAGCCACTGTCCGGCATGAACAGCGTGTCCCCCACAAAGGCGGCGTCTCCGACGACATGCGTCACGCAGGCCGGCGTATGTCCGGGGGTGCAGAGGGTCACGGCCTCCATGTTTCCGACCATGTAGGTGTCGCCGTCCTCGAAGAGCCGGTCGAACTGGCTGCCGTCCCGCTGGAACTCGGTTCCCTCGTTGAAGATCTTGCCGAAGGTGTCCTGAACCACGAGGATCTTCGAGCCGATCCCGGTCTTCCCGCCAATCTTGTCCTGAATGTAGGGTGCGGCGGAAAGGTGGTCCGCATGGACGTGCGTCTCGATGATCCAGTCCAGCACAAGGCCACGTTCCGTCACTTCCCTGATCAGCGCGTCGGCATGTTCGTGAGTGATGC